>NZ_JARWQD010000263.1 GCF_029869545.1 Nocardia wallacei
CCCCCCCCCGCGCCCGGGGGGGGGGCCCCCGCCGCCGGGGGGGGCCCCCCCCCCCCCCCCCCCCCCCCCCGCCCGCCCCCCCCCCCCCCCCCGCGGGGCCGGCGCCCTTTTCACGTCCGGGCCTCGGAGCGGCCGGGCAGATATACGAGAACGAGCCCGACGGCGGCGATCAGGAAGTTCTGCAGTGCCGCCGACGAGGCATCGACCTCCTTGTTCGCCCACATCCGGAACCACTCGCCGCCGATGGTCAGGAAGCCCCCGGCGAACAGCAACACCGCCATGATCCAACCGAGGCTCGACAGCTTCGCGGCGGCATCGCCGGTCGCGGTCCGGCGGCCGATCAGCGCCCGCCAGCCCGCCACGGCCCCCGCCAGCAGCACGAGTGCGATCAGGAACTCCCAGATCACGACGAGGGTGTAGGCGATCCACACCGCCGTGGAGTTGGTGATGGCGTGCCAATCGACGGCCGGATGGTGGATCGTGCTGCGCATCGACAGCACCGCGGCGACACCGCGCCGGTTGGTGTCGGTGTCGAGGCAGTTGGTGACCGCGACGATCAGGTAGTACACCCCGGTGATGGTCGCCAGCACGGTCACCGCCGTCTCCCGGCTCGCCGCCACATCCAGAAATCGCTTACCGCTGAGACTCATTCACGCCACCTAGGTCGACCGGCACCGCTCTGCACGACGGCCGAATGCTACGGCGGAGTACCCCGCCGCGCATCCGGACGGCTCCCCAGCGGTGACTCGGTGCGGAACTACCGCAGGGTGCGGAGGGCCCATTCGACGGCCTCCGGGGCGGCCGACGACAAGATCCCCAGGTGTTCCCCTGTATACAGCGCAGTGGTAACAGCGACCCCGCGTACCGATAGCTCCTCGGCGCAGCGACGAACGCGGCTCCGGGGGGCCAGTGCGTCGGCATCGGCGGCCGCCAGAAGTATCGATGCCTCACCACGTTCCGGCAGGGTGTCGCACTGTTCGAGAAATGCCGCAACCCTAGGTCTGCGAGTCAGCTCGCACAGGCCGAGATCTCGAACGGTGAACGGTGCCAGGAGCTTACGCATCTCCGGGACCGACAGCGACGTTATCGCATCGAGCATTGCCGTACCCGTATCGGTCAGAAAGTCCTCCGGGTGGAAGCGCTCGTCCGCAGTCCGCATACCGGCGAGCATCGCCACGGCGAGGGCGTCGGCGCGGAAATCGGGATCCCGAGTGACCATGGTGAAATATGACAGCCAATCGGGCGGAGCCAGCGACACGATTCCGCGGAGTTCGAGTTCGGAGGGAGGCCGCGGCGAGGCGTGCAGGACCGGACCGGCGCCCTGGCAGAAACCGGCGGCGACGACGACGTTTCCGATCCTCTCGTCGAGTTCCCGCGCCGCGGGGCAGATGGCGAGGACGTCGGCGGCGATCCAGCTTGGATGGGGAAACGGGTTGAGGCCGTGGCCGTCCAAGCCCTCGAAATCGGCGACCGCCACTGCGAATCCGTTCGCAATCCACCTGGACAGATGTTTCAGCTCGACCCCGGGCAGGCCGCGTCGCGAGGGCGCGTTCTGCCGATCCAGGCCGACGAAACAATGCGCCCAGGTACACAGCGGCACCTCCGAGCGTCCCGGCATCGGGGGCGGCAGAAATACCGAACCCGTCGTGACACGGTCACCACTGCAGAAGCGAATCCGATAGCCGCCGCGGGCACCGCTCGGCCATCGTTCCGGATCGATCACCCCGACCTCGGTCAGGGAGGTCAGCGCCGTCACGCCCATCGACCGAACAGCCAATACCCGGGCGACAGATCGTCCGTGCCCGTCAGGAATTCGACGACGCCCGCGCTCAACTCGTCACCGTCGACGTGCCCGTTGCCGTCGGTGTCGGTCATATCGAAGATGGCATCGGATTCGTCGGCCGGTATTCCCAGGCCCCGGGTCACCGCCCGGAACTCCGCCCGGGACACCCGGGCGTGGGGGGGGGTGTGGGTAAACATCACCAACCCGAGTTACAGGGCGCGCGCACAGTCGGGGCCCAGCGCGGGGAACAGCGCGGGGCGGGCGGTGTCTTAAATATCTATTATGGCTTGGGATGCGGCGGCGTTTATCCCCCCCCCCCGGGCCCCCGCCCGCACCCCCCCCCGGCCCCCCCGGGCCTCGGCGCTGCTGTCGATCAACTGCACCACCGCGAGTACCAGGGCGCGCGCACTGTCGGCGACCTGCGCGGGAACCTGCTCGGTGCGGGCCGCCACGAACTCGTCCAGGTCGATACTTCCGTCGCCGTCCCGGTCGTAGTGCCGCAGCAGCTGTCTCGCCAGCTGCTCGTAGCCCGCGCGCACCCTGGTCGCCACCGGGTCGCCCAGCGGACGTCCGAAACCCGAGACCAGCCGCAGCGCATGGGCCCGGAAGTCGTCCAGCCCGATCCGGCCGTCGCCCGTCGCGTCGAGCACCCGGAAGCGGGCGTCTCGGTCGTCGTGCTCCGGGCGGGGCGCCTGCTCGCGCGCACCGATCCGATCGGCGGCCATCAGGTCCGCGGCCCACCGCGTGGCCCGCTGCGCGGCCGGTTCCAGCAGGGCCATGTGGTCGAGGGACTCGAAATCATGGAAGGTGATATCGGTTCCGCTCCTCGCCACCTCGTCCGAGAATCCCCGGCCCTGCGGCGACGTGAAGACGGGGTCGGCGCCACCGGCGCACAGGAAGATCGGGCGGTCGTATCTCGCCTCGGGCGGGCTGGTCGATTCCAGCGCCTCGACCATGGGTTTCCAAGCCGATATTCCGGTGATACCGGCCGCGTCGTTGGTGATGCCCGAGCACAGCGCGTCCAATTCCTGCATCGAGTTGCGCGTTGCCGCTTCGAGCAACATGCGGCCCGCCGCGGTGAGCCGATCCTCGGGCACGAATTCCGGTCTGCGAGTGTGCAATCCGGCGATGATGGTGGGAATCAGGGCGTGCACCGGCTGGTCGCCGTCCGAGGTGTACTCGCGCACGAAGTCCAGGAAGCGAATCGGCGGCGCCAGCGAGACCGTGCCCAGCAGGTGCAGCTCCGGCGCGTAGGCCGTGCACAGCGCCGCGGCGAACAGCGAGCCGTGACCGCCCTGCGAGAATCCGGCGATCACGGTGCGCGCGTCGACGTTCAGACCCATGCCGTGCACGGCGCGGACGATGTCGATGATGTCGTCGGCGATGGCCTCGCCGTCGAGGTAGGGATGCGGCTCCGTGGTGCCCAGGCCCTCGTAATCGGTTGCGGCGACCACGAATCCGGACGCGAGCCAGTGCGCCAGATGCGCTCGTTCCTCCGGGATCAGCCCGACCCTGGACGGAGCGTTGTGCTCGTTCAGGCCCACCGTGCAGTGGGCCCAGGTGAGCACGGGCGCGCTGGCCTCGGTGCGGGTGGGAACGAATACCGAGCCACCCACGGCGCGTTTTCCGCCGCTGAAGTTGGGCGCCACGTACTCGATTCGATAACCCTGGTCGGTGCCGACCGGCCAGAACGACTGCGGGAGCGGCTCCACGGCGAGCAGTGAGCCGGTATCGTTGTCCGAACGATCAACGACGGATGTCACGTCCACCTCCACTGTGCGGTAACACCGAGCACCTGAGAGCACGACGAGCAAATTTCGAGCATATTGATGCTCGGCAATGGCTGTCAATGCTCTGGCGTGTTCACCTGCCTCACCGTGGGACGGATGGATACGATCCGGCGACGGCAGCAACACACGAGTTCCTTCGATGCACGGGAGATCGTCGATGGCGTGGGCGTGGTTCGCACTGCTGGTTCCGGTAGTCACGGTGCTGCTGGGCGTGGTGGTCATGCGGAGATCGCTGCGGCGCGGCGGCGGTCCCGGCGGATACAACGAGGCGACCGGGACCGTGTTCCAGGCCGTCGGCGCGCTGTATGCGGTGCTGCTGGCGTTCATCGTGGTCAACGAGTGGAATTCGCTACAGGAGGCCAGCGCCAACACCTTCGAGGAGGCCAACCACCTCGGGGCGCTCTACTGGGATGCCCGGGCGTTGCCCGCGGAGGTGGGGCGGGAGCTGGAGGCGACCACGCAGCAGTACGCCCGCGTGGTCATCGCGAAGGAATGGCCGCTGCTCGGCGACGGCGGTTACAACCCCGAGGCCACGGAGCTGGTGTACCGCATGCGCGACCAGATCAACGCGCTGCCGACCGAGGACCCGCGCACCCAGCTGGTCTTCGAGCATTCCCTGTCGACGGTCAACGACCTGGCCGCCGCGCGGCGCGAGCGGCTCAGCCAGAGCGGCCACAATGTGCCGACGGTGCTGTGGATCGCCCTGGCGGTGGGCGCGATGGTGACCGTCGGCTTCACGTTCTTCCTCGGCCTGCCGAAGTTCTGGACACAGCTGTTGCTGGTCGGCTCGCTGACGGTGCTCGTGGTGCTCTCGCTCGCCCTGGTCATGATGCTCGACCAGCCGTTCGTGGGTTCCATCGCGGTGCAGCCGGAGGCGTTCGAGATCTTCCTGCGCGGGCTGCCGCCGCAACGCTGAGACGGAGCGAAACGACTGCCGCACAGCGTATCCGGGCGGCTACGGCCCGGCGCCCAGGGCGGTGAGGGCCTGCCGGGCGCGCGGCGCGTGCAGGGGCGAGAAATGCGGATTCGTCCGCAGTGCGTCGGACAATGCGGCGACAGCCTCGCCGGTGCGGCCGAGGGCCGCGAGAATCATGCCGCGATGGTAGGTCACGGTGGCGTCGCGCCACCCCAGGGCGGCCGCCCGCTCGGCATAGCCGATCGCCTCCTCGTCGCGGCCCGCCCGGTGCAGCGACCACGCGAGCACATCGGCGGTGACGACGCTCTGCCTGCGGCCGAACTCCAACTGCGCCAACCGAACCGCCTCGGCCGGATCGCCGTGGTCCGCGGCGAGCAGAGCGGCATCCACGTACTCGGTGGCGCCTCCCGCCTCGAGCGCACCGAACCGGACGGCCAGCGCCCGATACGTGGCGGCCGCCTCGTCGTGACGGCCCGCGGCGTCGAGCAGTTCCCCGAATTCGATCAGATACTCCGGAAGCGGTGCGCGGGTGGTCGATTCGCGGTACCGCGCGATCGCCTGGGCGGTATCGCCGCGGGCGGCGAGCACCTTGGCCAGGCCCTGTCGCAGCGCGGCGCTGTCCGGATCGGCGGGAAGGCCGGAGCGGTAATGGTTTTCGGCCTCGTCGAGATTGCCGGTGTGGAAGGCCAGCTCGCCGAGACGATAGCGGCAGAAGGCGATCTGATCGCCGGTGTTCGCCGCGTCGAGCGCCATCCACAACGCCTGCCGGGCGTCGTCGATGCGGCCGTGCAGCTCGAGGTCGTAGGCGGCGCGGGTCAGCGAGGGGACGCCGGGGCGCAGGTCGAGCATCCGCTGCACCGCCGCCGTCGCCGCGTCGGCCACACCGAGCTGGGTCAGCGCGTCGGCCAGCACCCCGTACGCGTCGGCGCTGTCGGGCCGCAGCGCGAGGGCCTGTTCGGCGTAGGCGCGGGCGGCGCCGAAGTCGTGCAGCGCATTGGCGAGCACGCCGAGGCCGACCAGCGCATCGGCATTCTCGGTGGGCCGCAACCGTATCGATCGATCCAGTGCCCGCCGCGCCTCGCCGTAGTGCCGCGGGTCGCCGGCGATGCGGGCCGATTCCACGGAGGCGACGCCCAGCTCCGCCCAGCCGGTGGCGTTGCCGGGCAGTCGATCCAGTTGCTGCCTCCGCTGTGCGATCTGCGCGGCCAGCGGGTCCATGGGATGCACGGCCGCCGCGTCGGTGGGCGATCCGCCGGGCGCCGCCACGAGGAAGCCGACCGCCGCCGCCAGCAGCGCTGTCAGGAGCGCGAACACGAGGTTTCGGTATGTGCGGGAAGGGTTTTCGGACATCGCGTGGCCTCTGGGGGTGTGGGTGGAACGATCCGTACCCGAAGTGGCGGGATCGGATCGGGGCCGATCCCGCCACCTCCGCGGGTCAGTAGCGCGGCGGCCGGGGATCGACCCGGTTCGCCCGGCGGCGCATCAGCAGCCACCCGCCGACCCCGACCAGTGCGGCCGCGCCGGTACCGCCCGCGGCCACCGGCATCCACGGCATGCCCCCGTCACCCGGCGTCACCAAGGCGCCGGATGGTGCGGTGGCGCTCTTGGCCGGTAGCGCGACATACGGGAAGGTGTCGCCGAAGGCGACGTCGTTGGCGTCGACCTCGTCTCCGGCGGCGAGCGCGTCGACCAGCTTGCCGGTCTGCGCCGCGCCGACCACGGCCTGCAGCTCGATATCGACCACGTCGTCGGCCAGCCGCCGCCCGTTCGGGAAGCCCTGCAGGTCACCGCCGAGGACTCCGAGCCGGTTCGGCGCGGCCGCCACCGGCACCGACATGTTCAGCCGCAGCATCTCCGACGGCCGGAAGTTCGCGGCGCGCGCATCGGCGTTGAGGATCTGCGAGTTCAGGTCGGCCTGAATGGGCGGCGCGCTGCCGTCCAGCGTCGGCGCGTTCTTCGCGATGCCGGTGAGGAAGATCTCCACCAGGTCGTTGCGCGGGGTGGCCGGTGCGGGCACCTGGTAGATCTGCTGGAGCAGTTGTGCCAGTTCGGGATTCGTCACTCGTTGCACCACCTGGGGAACCCCGGCGTCGCCGACCGGCTCGAGGCCGTTGAACGCGTCCTTCAGCCCGGCCGGGACGACCAGCTCGTTCACGAGCGGGTTGCCCAGCCGGGAGACCTGCACCGAGGGACCGGTCGCCTCGGCGGCGCCGGGACTGAGCTGCAGGGTGCGGCGCTCGGTATCGCTCCACACCCCGATCACCGGGTTGCGCGCGGGGTCGTTCTTCAGCGCGAGATCGCGCATCGGCACCTGCAGGACAACGGTATTCACGTTCGTTCCGGCGAGGGTATCGGTCCCGACCTCGGACAGATCGCCGCCGTAGAGCAGATCGAACACCCGCAGATCGAGGAAGAACGGATCCTCCGCGGCGCCGACGTAGACCGACCCGCCGCCGGGGAGACTGTGCGTCGCCTGCTTGCGCAGCGCGTCGTAGTCGGGCATCGACGCCGGACCGGTATCCGACGGCGCCACCTGGCCGCGATCGATCGGGCGCCAGTCGTTCGCGCCGTGGCTGACCGACAGCGTGTAATTCTGCCGGAACAGCAGATTCTCGTCGTCCAGGCCGGTGACCGGGCCGTTGTTGTAGAGGAAGGTGTTCGCACCGCGCCGATCGTCGGTCGTGAAGTCGAAACGGTAACTGATATCCGGTTTTCCGTTGCCGTCGTTGTCGATATTGATGTCGTAGGCGGCGTCGGTGGCCCACGGGTAGAAGTTCGGGCCGCCGTTGGGCTCCTGCAGCCCGAACCAGTTGGCGACGATCGTCACCGTATCGGGCTTGTCGGGGCTGACGAACGCGTAGACATCGGTGTTGTCCGCCGCCGGATCGGCGGCGATCAAGGGGGCTTCGCGGTGACTGGAGGCACCGGCTGTCGGCACCGCCAGGCCGCCTACCGTCGCACCGAGCGCGACGGCACCGGCGGCCGCCACAGCACCGGCGGCGCGGCGCCGCGCGCCGCGCCTGGATGATCGAGACATGAGTAATCCTTCGAGTACGAAAAGTGATGTGCCCGGGCGGGTTTCGACCCGGCACCGAGCCGCGGACGAGCGACGTGCGGTTGGCATTTCCCGGTCGGATCCGGGGTCGGCGCAATGGCGAACCTCCGGGGTCGGACCAGGACGATGCCACCCATGGTGACCGGCGGGTCCGGGTCGCCACATCGGTCGATCGACCTATCTCGGGCGCCGCGGCGAACTACCGTGAGGGAGTGAAGATCCCGCCCGCCTCGATCCGGGTTACCGAGGTGCTCGCAGCGCTGTCGCTCACCACCGACCTGGCGACCGGGGCACCGTTCGAAAAGGGCTTGGCGACCTGCCTGGTGGCCACCGCCCTGGCGGAGCGGGCGGGCCTGGACGAGGCGGACCGGCGGACCGTGTTCCACGCGGCCCTGCTCGGCGCGGTCGGCTGCACCAGCCGCGCCTCGGAGAACGCCGCGGCATTCGCCGACGACGTGGCCTTCCAGCAGGCCTATCACGTGGCGGACCGGGGCGATCCGGCGTACTTCGCGGCCCAGTTGAATCGGTTCGGCGCGTGGGCGCCCGATCGTCGGCCGGAGCTGCGCGACCGGTTCGCCACGCTGGCGCCGGATCAGCGGTCGGCGGCGGTCCGATCGGTGTGCGAGGTCAGCCGCGCGCTCGGGCCGCGCCTGGGGCTACCCGAGGCCGCGGTGCTCGCGCTGACCGAGGTGAAGGAACGCTGGGACGGCCTCGGTGCGCCGGAAAGCCTTCGGGGCGAGGCGATTTCGCTGGCCGGGCGGATCGTGCACATCGCCGAGCAGGCCGTGCTGGCCTCCGCCGAGCGGGGCCGCGAGGAGGCGGTAGCCGAGCTGCGGCGGCGGGCGGGCGGGCATCTCGATCCGGACCTGGTGGCCCTGTTCTGCGCGGATGCCGACGCGGTGTGGGACTGTATCGACGTACCGGACGTGCTGGACAGCGTGGTGCGCCGGGAACCCGGTGTGCCGCTGCACGTCCGGTCCGGTGAGCGGCTGCGGTTGTGCCTGGCGCTCGCGATCGTGGTGGATCTGAAGGGCCGCTGGCTGCTGGGGCATTCGGGCCATGTGGCCGAACTCGCGGGTGCCGCGGCACGCCTGAGCGGAATGCCCGCCGACGACTGCGACGCGATACGAGCGGCGGCGCTGCTGCACGATATCGGCCGCGCCGGGGTGTCCAGTGCCATCTGGGACCGGCCCGGCCCGCTCGGCCCCGGCGACTGGGAACGCGTTCGGCTGCATACCTATTGGACCGAACGGGTGCTGCGGCGCTGCCCCGGCCTGGCCGATCTGGCCGAGATCGCCGCCGGGCACCACGAACGCCTCGACGGCAGCGGCTACCACCGCGGCATCCGCGGCCGCGACAGCACCAAACCGGCGCGAATCCTCGCCGCCGCAGACGTTTTCGCCGCCCTCACCGAGCCCCGCCCGCACCGCCCCGCCTTCGCCGCCGACGACGCCGCCCGCGAATTACTCGTCGCCGCCAAGGCGGGCGAGCTGGACCGGGATGCCTGCACCGCGGTCGTGGAGGCGGCCGGATTACGCACGCCGCGTGCGGATCTGCCGTGCGGACTCACCGAGCGCGAGCTCGAGGTGCTGCGACTGGCCGCCCGCGGCCTGTCCAACCGTCGGATCGCCGCGGAATTGGTGGTCTCCGAACGCACCGTAGGCCACCACCTCGCCCACATCTACGACAAAACCGGCCACCGAACCCGCGCCGGCGCAGCGGTTTTCGCCATGGAACACGGCCTCCTACCCGAATAGGGCCATCCGGCAGCGAGCGATCTCGCGGCTCAGCGGGGCGGCAGGAGCATGGGGATGGGGTTGTGGACGGTTACCAGAACGATGACGTCGCCGTAGGGGGCCGCGCCGCGGGCGAAGTGATGGGCGAAGCGGGCCACGGAGGTTCGCCATTTGTATTTGGCGTCGATCTCCGACTGCACGTACGGCAGGAGGGTGCCGCCGGTCACCAGTTGGGCGCGGCCCTGGCGCTGCTGGGTGCCGAGTGCGGGATTGCCGCGCCAGTCGCCGGGCTGCACGAGCACCCGCTCGTCCTGGGCCAGTTGCCCGGCCTCGGGGGAATGTGAGGAGACGCGGAACGCGAGCTGGTTGTCGCCGATCGGGACCACCAGGCGCGGGACCGTCTGCAACTTCTGCGGGCCGACGACGCGTGTGACCAGCACCGTCTTCGCCTGCCGCCATACGGCCGCGGCCTGTGAGTCGCCGGGGCGGCCCCGGTGCGGCGGCGGGGGCGGGCCCGGCTGGGCGACCTGCATGGGCGTGGTGGGTAAGTCGATCAGGGTTCGTGGTGGCATCACATTCGGTCCTTTCCGGTGACGAAATCGGGGCCCGCAGTTGCGTGTTACGGACTGTGTTGCGCATTACGAACCGTGCGTCGGAGACGCGGCGAACCACCGCATGCACGGAACCTGTGGACCCCCGCGGATTCGCCGTAGACGCACACCGAGGTGCCGTACCCGACACTGCTCGAACATCTTCGGTCGACCACCTCCGAGTCTCCAGAGATCTCGGTGACCCGGCAACAATGCAGGTCGTAATGGCGCATATGCGCATCTCCGGCGTGTCGGACCATCGGGGAGGATGGGCGTATGCCAGCAGAAGGACACCGCGCGAAGAGCATCGGCCGCCCCCCGCGGCTGTCCCTGGAGGCGATCATCGCCGCGGCCGATCGCATCCTGGAGGCCGAGGGGCCGGACAAACTGTCGATGCGGCGCCTGGCGAACGAACTGGGCAGCGCGCCGATGACGCTGTACTACCACGTGCGCGACAAGGACGAGCTGCTGTTGCTCGTGCTGGAGGCGCACGCCCGGCACATACCGCACCCGGACCTGCCGGACGACCCCCGGGAACGGCTTCTCGCGACCGCGGTCCTGCTCTACGAGCTGCTCGCGGAGCGCGCCTGGATCGTCGAGGTCCTGACCGCGGACGACCTGTTCGCTCCCGCCGCCCTCTGGTTCGTCGAGAACATGATCGGCGCCGCCATCGAATACGGTTGCACCCCTGAGGAAGCCGTCGATATCTACCGCACGATCTGGTACTACATCGTCGGCAACCTGATGATTCGCGTGAACAGCGGACGCCGCCGCGACCGCACCGACGAACCGGTCTATCGGGACCGGGCCTTCGCCGACGCCGCGACCGGCAGCTACCCGCACCTCGCAGCCGTAGCCGACCGCTGGGACCAACTCACCACCCGCCCCTCCCACCGCCTCGGCCTGACGGCCATAGTCGACGGCCTACTGCGCGGGGGTGAGGTTCCAGGCGGCGGCATAGCGGCCGCCTCGGTGTAGCAACTCGGCGTGGGCGCCTTCCTCCACGACTCGGCCGCCGTCGAGGAAGACGATGTGGTCGGCGTGCTGGACGGTGCGTGGGCGGTGGGCGACCATCACCACGGTCCGGCCCGCCATCAGGCGCTCGATGCCCTCGTGGACGGCGGCCTCGTTCACCGGGTCCAACGCGGAGGTCACCTCGTCCAGCAGCACGACGGGGGCGTTCTTCAGCAGCGCGCGGGCGATCGAAACCCGTTGGCGCTCACCGCCGGACAGCAGCGCGCCGCCCTCGCCGACATGTGCCGACCAGCCGCCGGGCAGCCGCTCGATCACCTCGTCCAGCCGCGCCGCGGTGGCGGCCGCCCGCACCTCGGCGGCATCGGCGCCGGGGCGGCCCAGGCGCACGTTGTCCTCGATGGTGCCGTCGAAGAGGTAGACGTCCTGGAAGACGATGGCGATCTGCTCCATCAGCACGTCGGTGGCGATCTCGCGCACATCCACGCCGCCCAGGCGCACCGTGCCCGAATCCACGTCGTAGAAGCGCGCGAGCAGCTGCAGCAGCGTGGTCTTGCCCGCACCGGACGGTCCGACGACGGCCAGCCGCTGCCCCGCCGCCACCGACAGCGACACCTCGCCGATCACCGTGCGGCCGTCGTGCCGGAACGTGACCGACTCGAATTCCAGGTCGTGCCGCATCGGGCGGATCGGGGCGGACGCCTGCGGCAGCGGCTCGGTCCGCAGCACACCGTCGAGCCGGGCGAGTTCGGTGCGCGCGCTGCGCAGTTTGCCACCGATATCCGTCAGCGACAGCAGCGGATCCGCGCACCGCGCGGCGAGCACCAGAATCGCCAAAACCTCTGCCGCGCCGATACTTCCGTCGAGCGCGAGATAGGCACCCAGGGCCAGCAGCCCGGTGAACACCGCCTGCACGGTGAGTGTCAGGCCCACGATGCCGGGCAGTGCCGACAGCGTGGAGCGGCGGCCCGCGCGCTCGAGTCCGGACAGCGAATCGTCGAGGAGCCGGAAGCGTTCGACGGTGCGGCCGCCCGCCCGCAGCACCGGCTGGGCCTGCAGATACTCGATGACCCGCCCGGTGGCCGCGTCGCCGCGTTCGTGGCGTTCGGCGTCGGTGGCGGCCATCGACCGCCCCGTCCACACCTGGATCGCCGCGACGACCGGCACGGCGATCAGTGCGGCAAGGCCCAGCCGCCAATCGAAGACGAGCATGACGGCGACGATCGTCAGCGGTGTCACCGCGGCGGAGATGAGCGGTGCCAGCAGGTGCGCGATCACGCTCATCGCCTGCAGGACACCCTGACTCGCCAGCACCGACACCTCGCCGACGCGACCGCCGGAGTACCAGCCGAGGGGCAGCCGGGCCAGGTGGTCGCCCAGTCGGCGATAGACGCCGCGCAACAGCGTGGTGCCGACCCGGAATCCGGACAGGTCGCTGCGATAGCGCAGTGCCGCGTAGACCGCGACGGCCGCCCCGAACGCGCCCAGCCAGGGCACCGCGTCGCCGGGGGTACTCCCGAACAACGCCCGCAGCACCGGCACCAGCAGCGCGTAGGACAGGCCCTCGACCACCGCGGTCACCGCCATCAGGGCCACGGTGCGACGCACCGGCCGGGCATACTCCTGCCCCAGCACCTGCAACAGCATTCGAATCATCGGGGCTCGTCTCCTGGTGCGCCGGTGTGCATTTCGATCTCCTCGGCGATCGCCGACCGGTGCGACCGCCAGAACTGCGCGAACTTCCCGCCCCGATCCAGCAGCTCGCCCGGCCTGCCGCGCTCCACGATCGCGCCGTTCTCCAGCACCACCACGGTGTCGGCATCGGCGATGGTCTCCAGCCGGTGCGCGATGACCAGCATCGTCCGCTCGCCACCCAGCGTCGACAGCGCGCGGCGCACGGCCTGTTCGGTCTGCGGGTCGGCGAAGGAGGTGGCCTCGTCGAGCACCAGCACGGGTGTGTCGGCGAGCAATGCGCGGGCGAGCGAAATCCGTTGTGCCTCACCGCCCGACAGCGTGACATCGGTGCCGATCACCGACTCGTAGCCACGCGGCAGCCGCAGGATTCGATCGTGAATGTTCGCCAGCCGGGCGACGCGCACCACCTCGTCGAGATCCGCGTGCGGCACGGCCAGCGCGATATTGTCCGCGATCGAGGCGCGCAGCAGGCGAACATCCTGGAACACGAAGGACACGTGCCGATAGAGTTCCCGGCTGCCGAGGTCGCGCAGATCGACCCCGCCCAGGACGACCGAACCGTGGGTCGGATCGAAGAACCGCGGCAACAACTGGATCAGCGTGGACTTTCCGCTTCCGGACGGCCCGACGAGCGCTGTCACCGTGCCCGGCTCGAGGACCAGGTCGACTCCGCGCAGCACCTCGCGTTCGGCGCCGTCGACCGGGTAGGCGAATCGAACGTCACGCAGCTCCACCCGGTGCCCCTGCGGCACCGCCGGGTGCGTGGGCTCCGGAAGCGACTGCACCGCAAGCACATCCCGGATTCGGCCCACCGCGCGCCGGGCGGCCTGCAGGTCGTCGAAGCCGTGGCCGAGCGCGGCCACCGGGGCCGTCAGGCCCAAGCCCAGCAGGAGGAAGGGCAGCAGATCGGCCGGGGCCAGCGAGCCGTTCGTGATCAGCGCCGTACCGCCGATCAGCACGACCACCAGCACGAACGGCGGCGACAGCACCAGCTGCATCGCCGCGGCGATCGGCGCGAGTCCGACCGCCCAGCGCAGGAAGGAATCGGTGAAATCGTCTGTGGCCGTGTGGAATTTGCGATGCACGCGCTCGCCGCCGCCGAACGCCTTGACCACCGCGATCCCCTGGACGAACTCGACGGCCGCGTCGGCGATCCGGCCCATCCCCGCATCGAAGTCGCCCTGCTCGCGCTGCCGCTTCGGGGTCATCATCAACGGCACCAGGGCGATCGCCAGCAGCACCGGGATCATCGTGATCAGCGTGAGCCGCCAGTCCACCGTGAACAGGTAGACCAGCGATACCAGCGGCACCACGAACGCCGAGACCAGTTCGCCGGGCGCGTGCGCGATGAGCGGATGCATCGCGCTCACGTCCTGTCCGACCACCTTCGCCAGTTCGCCGGTGCGGCGCCGGGAGAACCAGCCGATCGGCACCCGCCCCAGCCGCGCGGCCAGGCGCCGCCGCAACGACAGCTCCACCCGGCCGTCGAGCAGATGCCCGAGTCCGGACGACGCGCCGGTACACACCAGCCGCACGAACAGGCCGACGGCGCCGGCGATCACCACCAGCCGGACGTGGCCGTGGTCGATCGGGCCGGGCGACAACAGGGTTCGGCCCAGCTCCACCACCGCGAGCAGCGGCGCCAGACCCGCCACCGCACCGGCTATCTGCAGGACAACGACGGCGGTGAAGCCCGGAGCGAACGGACGCAGCAGACCCGCCGCACCCGTTGCCGCCGCCGGACCGCCGTCCGGCGCGGAGGACACCGACGGCCCTGTCGCCTCGGCGAGGTCGATGGTGGTCATTGCACTCCATCCATTTTCGTACGCGTACGAACAGAGTACCTCCGAACCGGCCTGCGTCAATGGGCTGCGGGACCGCGGACTACGAGATCGCGGACTACGAGATCGCGGACTACGCATTCGCCGTAGGCAGTCCCGCTGACCGATCGGAATGCGTTGGGCGTCAGGGCTCGTCGAGCAGGAGCAGGTCGCGGGGCACGAGGGTGGTCGACTGGGTCAGTTCGTGCAGCAGATTGTGGTTGAGCATATTGCCGATCGGCTCGCCGACCTGGTCTCGCGTCAGCCCCTCGACCGGCTCCCGGCCGCAGCCGCGGGCATACCTCTTGTCCGACAGGCGCGCCCGGACGCGGCCGACCAGGTCCGCGACGTGCCGCTCGGTCCAGCCCGCCTCCGGTTGCAGCGCCGCGAGCAGGGCCGCCGTCTCCTTCCACGTCCACGGCTGCGGCCAGCGCTCCTGATACAGGTACCGCTGCCCGAGCGCGACCAGGACCAGTTTCTCGTTCGGTTCCAGCGGCCAGGGCCGGGGCGCGTCGGTGACATGCTCGTGCCGGGGCGTGGGCAGGCCGCCGTCCGGGCCGGTCACGTAGACCTCCAGCAGATGCTCCCGATCGTGGGACCCGCGAATGAACATCGGGGTGTACCCGGCGCACAGCGGGAACGGCTCCTCGCCCTCGAACACCATGCGGGCGTCGGGCAGCCGGATCGGCACGCTGCCGGTATTGCTGAGCTGCCAGCACCGCTCGCGGAACGCGAGGCTGCCGTGCACGCGGCTGATCCGCAGATCGTCCTGTCCGACACCGACATCGACCTGTTCGACATTGCGGCCGAACTCGATGGTGTTCCCCTCGTCCGGGGTCCCGCACACGCCACCGGCCGTCGACAACACCGAGATCGTGCCCGGCGCGGCATCGCCGACACCTCTGGCCAGCCCCTGCCGGGACACCGACAGTGCGTACACGCCGCGACGTCCGGGCATACCCGCTCTCTGCTGCACGACAGCCTCCTTACGGTTCGTCTCCCAGCCTCACACGCCGTGCGCCGGACCGGTCCGCGCGTGTCATCGGGTCAGGTTGGCCGCGACGGTGGCCGCCACATCGGTCACGGTCTCGCACTGCCGCACCGGCGCCCGCGCGCCCGAGAACTTCACGACGACGACCTCGGCCTGGTCGCCGCCGGAGGTCGCCCGGAAGATCCGGTACTGGATCTGCACGATGCAGTCGTCGTTCGCCTCGACGCGGCGGAAACCGGGCAGCCCGGCGAGCGTCAGCGGCTGGCCCGCCGCGGCGGTCTTCGGCGAATCGCGGTCGTAGCGCACCGTGACGTGGCCGTCGATGGTGCTGTCCCAGCGACACGACCAATCGCCGAATCCGGCGGCCGGATGCACGGCGTCGATGCCCGCCACCTTGGCGAGCGTCGCCGCGTCGACCAGGGCGCAGGCCTCGTGCCGGGCCAGCGAGCCCGCGGGGAAGTCACCGGGGCGACGCGGAATCGGGCCGTGCCACAGCACATTTCGCGCGTAGGTGACGGCGGCGTCGGCCAGCGCGCACGGGTCGGGGCCGTCCGGCGGCCGCCGCTCGCCGGTGATCTCGACGTTCCCGCCACCGGAAACCATCAGTGTCCGAACGCATCTGGTGCCGCTGGCCGGTTCGGCGGCGATCGTGACATTGCCGGTGCGGACGAACCTGACATGCGAGGTCTGCGCGGGCGCCTGCATGGTCAGCGTCAGCCGGACCCGGGCGATATCCGGATGGAAGTCTTCGCCCCACGCCCGCACCCGCAGATCGCAGGTGTCGAAATTGCCCTCGTCGGTGGCCAGGTCGATCCGCCCGAACTCGGCCAGCGATGCCGGATCGACCAGCGCGCACGGGTCGGCCGTGCGCGGATCGCCGAACAGGTCGGTCGCGGCGGTGACCGGCATCGTCATCCCGGCCGCGACTATCACCGCCACCGCGGCCAATTCCGCGACGCCGACGGCGATCCGGCGCAGCACCACGCGATCCCACCCGCGCGGGGGCTGTTCGAGGCGCGCGAAGCGGGCGGCGGCGCCCGCGGCGGTCGGACGCTGCGTCGGAGCCGACAGCATCAGCTGGGTCAGCAGCGCGTCGAGCGGTCCGGGGCGGCGCCGCCGTTCCGACACGGCGAGCAGCGCGGCGCCGAGCGCGTACACGTCGGACTTGGGACTCGCGGTCCCGCCCCGCTCGACCTCGGGGGCCATGTACTGCCACTTCCCCCGTGCCGCATCGGCTTTCGGCAGCTCGCCCGTTCCGGCGCTGCGCAGATCCAGGGAGCTGCCGAAGTCGGTCAGCAGGGCCTCGTCGTCGGCGGTGACGATGATGTTCTCCGGTGACACATCGCAGTGCAGGATGCCGCGATCGTGGCAGTGCGCCAGTGCGCTCGCGATCTGCTCGCCGACCGCCGCGGCGTGTGCCGGGTCGAGTTTCCTTTCCCTGCGCGCGATCTCGGCGAGCGAGCGGCCCGGGACGTACTCCATGACCAGCCAGCACACGCCGTCGTGCTCGAAGATGTTGTGCACGCCAACGATATTCGGGTGCCGCAGGGCCGCGGCATTGCGCGCCGCGGTGCGCAGTCGCGCCGCGCCGCCGGGATCGTCGGAGCGGGGGCATTTGAGTACGACATCGCGGTCCAGATCCGCATCCGTTGCCCGCCAGACGATTCCCTCGCCACCCCGGGTGAACACCTCCCGCAGTGTGTATCGGCCCGCAATCCTGTCACCGACGCCCGCCATGCGCCCGTCCTCGTTGTCCGACCTCGAACCCGGCGCAGGCAGTCTAGCCGCTCGCGCGCTGCGCCGGACCCTGTAGCCGATCTCCGCCGGACCCCTCCGGCGCGCCCGGTTCTAGCGTGGGCAGGCATCGAACCGGCACGGAACTGTTCGATGGACGGATCAGCAGAATCGAGGTGCAGACGATGGATTCCATTCGGAAGGTCGACGAGGACAGCGTGTACGAACCGCCGATGCTGGTGGAGGTCGGGAAGTTCACCGAGGTCACTCGCGGGTCGAGCTATGTGATCATCGAGGGCTACCCGAGCGCGTGGGGGTCGAACTACTAGTCGCTGTTCGGCGGTGGCCCATGGCCGATCCGGTCGTGGGCCACCATTTCGCTGGAGATTGATCATGCGCGTTGGCACACAATCCTGGTTCGTCGCCTTACCGGACAGTCCCACCGGCGGCGACATGCTGTCGCACCTGCAGCTCCGGGCCGACCAGGTGATCACGCACCCGTCCGGTCGGCCGTGGTTGCTGGGACGGTGGCGCGCGGAGCAACTGACGCTGGCCAGGGCCGGGAACACACTGCTGGCCGTCATCGGCCGATCCTCCGCGTCGCCCGCGGAACTCGAGGCCCACGCCCGGAAGGTGCGCGGACTCGCCGACCTGGCAGCGGCGGCCCGGTCCCTGCCCGGCAGCTACCACCTGGCGGCCTCCCTCGACGGCACCGGCTACCTGCGTGGCACGGCCTCCGGCTCGCGACGGTGCTATTACGCCACGATCGACGGGGTGACGGTCGGCGCGGACCGTGCGCGCACCCTGGCCTGGTTGCTCGATGCCGAGGTGGATGTCCGCCAGTTGGCGGCTCGCCTCGCCTATCCCGTCCTGCCCTATCCGCTGAGCGGGCGTGCGATGTTTCGCGGGGTGCACGCCGTCGCGGCCGAGGCGGCCGTGGTGCTCGAGCGCGACGGCGGTCACCGGACGCCGCGGTGGTGGCGTCCCCCGCCCGTGCACCGGGCCCTCGATGCGGGCGCCGCGGCGCTGCGGGCCGCGCTACACGAGGCGGTGACGCTGCGGACCCGTCCGGGCGAGGTCGTGGGCGCGGACCTGTCCGGCGGCATGGATTCGACGTCGATATGTTTTCTGGCCGCGCGGGCCGGGGCTCGTCCGGCCACCGCCACACTGCACTGGTCGGCTCCGGGCAACGAGGACCGCGCCTACGCCGATCATGCCGCCGGCCATCTCCCCGGGATCGAACGACTGGCGTTCCCCGCGGGACTGCCCGGGCTGCTCGACGGACTGCGCGACCGCCACGATCCGGCGGACGAACCCATGGGCGTCGTCCGGGATCGGGCGCAGCAGCGAGCGATCGCCGGACTCATGGTCGCGCAGGGGGCGACGTGCCGCCTGACGGGCCATGGCGGCGACTATCTGGTCCTACCGCACGTCCTGTACGTGCACGGATTGCTGCGCCGCCGACCCCTCGCGGCACTGCGCCACCTCGAGGGACTGCGGGCGCGCGGCCGCTGGAGCCTGGGCGCGAGCGTTCACCTGCTGGGCGACCGCGGCACCTACTCCGACTGGCTGACCGCGGCGAGCGCCCAGTTACGCGGCACCGCAACCGCACCCGCGTTCTCGTCGACGCCGGGCGCATGGGGCGAGCGGTTCCGCCTGCCGCCGTGGGCCGACGCCGCCGCCGCGACCATGGTCGGCGACCTGGTGCGTTCCGCCGCGGCCGGGGCGACGCCCCTGTCGGACGATCGCGGGAAACATGCCTGGATACACCAGATTCAGGAAGCGGGCCGCGGCGCCAGGATCCTCGCCCACGTCGCGGGACCGACCGGCCTCGAGACCGACAGCCCGTTCTGCGACGACGCGGTGGTCGACGCCTGCCTGAGCGTGCGGCCGGAACACGCGCGCGACCCGTGGTCGTACAAACCGCTGCTCGCCAAGGCCATGGAGGGGATCATTCCCCCGCGAATCGCCAACCGCCGCACCAAGGATCACTGCACCGAGGAGTGGTTCACCGGCCTGCGGGCACATCGGCGCGACCTCATGGACTGGGCCGAGGATTCGCGCCTGGTCGCCGCCGGGATCGTCGACGGATCCGAACTGCGCCGCGCGGTGGCGAGCCCGCACATCCTCACCGGCGGTTTCACCCAATTGGACAACACTCTGGGCGCCGAGGAGTGGCTGCGGGATCTGGCCGCCCATCCGGTGCCCGCGTACCTGACCCGCGCCGACCACTGAGGAGAATCCGAAATGTACCGGCTCCGCGACGATGTCAGCATGTGCCCCACCGATGACGGCACGATCCTGCTGGACGAACGACACGGCCGCTACTGGCAGCTCAACACGACCGGAGCCGAAATCCTGGCCGCGCTACTGGACGGCGCGACGGCCGACGAGGTCGTGCGCAGGCTGGTCGACACCCGGCCGGTCGATCGGCAGCGCGCGGCGGCCGACATCGCCGATCTTCTGACCCGGCTGGCCCGCGCCGACCTCGTAATCCCATGAGCCACAACCAGACTCTGGCCCGCCCCGCCCGGCCCGCGCTGCACCGGCGCCTCGGACCGTACGCTGCGGTCGCCCTGGCGCGAATGCTGCTGCGACTCCCGCCGCGGCGTCTCCGCGCCGTGCTGACCGCGCTGCGCCGAGGCGCGGCACCGGCCGACCACGCTCAGGCCCTGCGTGCCCGGCAGGACGTAATCGCGGTCAGCACAAGGTGTTCCGGCCAGTACTGCCTCCAACGGTCCGTCGCCACGGCACTGCTGTGCCGCCTGCACGGCACCTGGCCCACCTGGAAGACGGGAGTGCGCACCTCACCCACCGCGGCACACGCCTGGGTCGAGGCGGACGGACGGCCCGTCGGCGAACCGCACGACACCGCCGGTTATCGCGCCATCCTCACCGTGGCCCCCGATCCGCGCCGGACCTGAGTGGTCCCCGCCCGAGCGGCTCAGAGTCCGCACTCGCCGAGGATGTCCGCGATCGCCCGGGTTTCCTCGTCCGTCAGCGGCCCCAGCGGCGGATTCGGTGCCGGGCAGTCGATGAGGCCGAGGACCGCCATGGCCGCCTTGAACGCGCCCAGCGCGGCCGCGGTGCCGCCGATTCGGCGCGTGTCGGCGACCCGGGTGATGCGGAACAGCGCGGCGAGCCGGTCCTGTTCCGCGCGGGCCGCGCCCCGGTCGCCGGTGCGCGCGGCCCGGTACAGCCGCACATACCCGTGCGGGTCGACATTGCCGAGCCCCGGCACGATACCGGCGGCGCCCAGGCCGACGGCGGTGTCGGCGAACAGTTCCGAGCCGGTGAGCGCGGGAATATCGCAGCGCCGCAGCACCTCCCGGAACGACGCCAGGTCGCCGCTCGAATCCTTCAGTGCCACCACGGTTTTCGATTCGGCCAGCGCGACGACGAGGTCGGGTGTCAGGGCGGTGCCGACGGCGCCGGGAATGTCGTAGGCCACCACCGGCACACCGACCGCCCGATGCACCTGCCGGAAATGCTCGAGCACCTCGTCCGGGTGCGGCCGGATGTAGAAGGGCGCGGTCACCACCACCGCGTCGGCGCCGAGTTGTTCGGCCGCGCGGGCGTGTTCGATCACGCGGCGGGTGCCGGTGTCGACGGCGCCCGCGAGGACCGGCACGGCGCCGCCGACCACCGCGACGGTGGTCTGCAGCAGTTCGCGGCGCTGCGCGGTGTCCAGCAGCGCGACCTCACCGGTGGATCCGCCGACGAAGACGCCGTCGACCCCGGCCGCCAGCTGATGGGTGATCACGCGTTCCAGCGATCGCCGGTCGACCTCGCCGTGCCGATCTATCGGCGTCACGAGCGGCGGGACGACTCCCTCGAGTCTCATCGGCGGTCCTTTCCGTGGTGTGCCAGTGCCGGGGTGCCGGATTCGGTACCCAGCGCCCGCCCGATGCGGGCCGGTATGTCGAAGCCGATGATCAATGCCACCACCACGGTCAGCGATCCGGCGAGCACGCTGAGCGCCGTGCCCAGACCCAGGTGGTCCGCGATCGATGCTCCGGCCAGCGGCGCGACGGCACCGCCGAGCGCGCCGACGTTGTAGGAGAATCCGAGTCCGGCAGCGCGCAGCCGGACCGGGAAGTGGTCGCCGATGTATTTGGGCAGCAGTCCGGAGATGCCCTGGCTGGTCGCCTGCATCGCGAACAGCAGCACCCACAGCAGCACGATATTGCCGGAATCCAGCGCGAACACCGGGAATACGAACGCCAGCGAGACGAACAGGCCCAGCACGTAGGTGCGACGCGTGCCCAGCCGGTCGCCGACGAGCCCGGCCAGGCAGGAGCCGGCGGCGTAGCCGAGACCGGCCCAGGTGAGGGCGTCGGACACCTGGCTCGGGTCATACCCGAGATCGGTCTTCAGATACGTCGGCAACAGCGACTGGATCGGCCACCCGTAGAGGAAGGCGCAGAAGACCGTCACCATGATCGCCACCGTCATCGGCCACAGCCGACCCGACAGCTGCCACGCGAACACCACGAAGCCGAGCGCGACCAGCACGCTGAGGTATGGGCCGGTGGGCCCGGCCAACTTCCCGAACAGGACCACCAGCGCCGCCGAAATCACCACGGCCAGTGCGATATTCATCGCACGCCGCCCGCGGGCGAACAGTACCGACGCCGTGGTGGTGTCCTCCCGCCCGCCGACCTCGGCCTCCCATTCGGCCGCCTCCGGCAGCGCCCGGCGCAGATACAGCGTCAGGGCGATCGGCACGATGCCGAGATAGAACAGCCATCGCCACCCGGCCGCGGGCACCACGAACTGATACACCTGCGCCGCCAGCACCGTGCCCACCGGATAGGCCGACAGCAGGAACCCGGTGGCGCGATTGCGCATCGACCGCGGCCAGGACTCCATCACATAGGTTGCGCTGGAACCGTATTCGCCCGCCATGCCCAGCCCGACGATCGCGCGGAAGACGAACAGCGACCAGTAGCTCCAGGCGAAACCGCACAGCCCGCTGCCGAGGGAGAACGCCAGAATCGCCAGGATCATCGCCGGTTTGCGGCCGTAGCGATCGGCGATCGCACCCAGCACCAGTCCGCCCAGCCAGCGCGAGACGAAGGCCGCCGAGACCAGGGTCGCCGCCTTCGCCAGCGAGAGATCGAATTCGGCGGCGATATCGGTGAGGATCAGGGTGATCAGGATGAAGTCGAAACCGTCGAGCAGGTAGCCGAGCCACGCGGCGAGGAAGCCCTTGCGCTGGGCGGGGGTCAACGCGCGGAACGACCCGCGGGCGGCAGGGGACGACGCTGTCATGCCGAGGACCTTCCAGACAGGACATAGGACGTCCTATGTCAGGGATCACAATAGCGCGCCGCCGCGGCCGCGACAAGCGCCGATTAGACTCGTGAACTGTGAAAACGTCGTCCAGCGCAGGACATTCGGGCGGACGCACCGGCCAGCAGGCGGTGCGCGAGTCGGTCAAACGGCTCATCGTCGAGCGCGGACTCGGTCCGGGTGCACCGCTGCCGACCGAACAGGAGCTGATGCGCGAGCTCGGCGTTTCGCGCCATCCGCTGCGGGAGGCGATGAAGGCGCTCGAGGCCGTGGGCATCGTGGAGATCCGGCACGGTTACGGCACCTACGTCGGCTCGGTCCCGCTGACGGGACTCGAGGCGGGACTGGCGTTCCGGAGCGCGCTGTCCACGCGCGGCGATCTCGCCGATATCCGCGATCTGCTGGAGGTGCGCGAGGTGCTGGAGACGGGTCTGGTCTCGCGCGTCCTCGCCGCCCGGGACCGGCTCGACCTCGACGCGCTCACCGCCGCGGTGACCGAGATGGAACACGCCGCCCGGCGCGAACAGTATGCGCCGGAACAGGATTGGCGCTTCCACGAGGAGCTGTACCGCCCGCTCGGCAACACCCTGGTCCTGGATCTGATCCAGGTGTTCTGGCGGGTCTTCAACGACCTGGATGCCGACCTGCCCCGCGCCGCGGCCGCGCCGGAGGTCGTGGCGAGCTGGCACCGAGCCATCCTGGACGCCCTCGACGCGGGCGACGAGGAAGCCCTGCGCGCCGCTGTCGACATCCACTTCCGAGGCATCCGCGCCCGGCTGTCACGCAGCACCTGACCCACAGCCCCGCACTCCCGCCCGGCACCTGATCCACACCCCCGCACTCCCGCCCGGCACCATCCATGCCCCCGCGCGAAACCCTCAGGGTGAGAGCCGGGGGGCGCGCGGGCGCAGTGGGGCCCACCCCCGCGGGCGCTGTGGCGCACAGCCGAGTTGGGCGGAGCAACCGCGCCCGGGAAGGCGGAGGTTCAGTTTGCCGAACGATTGCGGCGGCGCGCGTGGTGTGGCGCAGAAGCCTTGCGGCGCCGCCGGTTTCCGGGCGTGTCGCGG
>NZ_JARWQD010000264.1 GCF_029869545.1 Nocardia wallacei
CGCCGCCAGCGTTCGTCCTGAGCCAGGATCAAACTCTCCGTTGAAGACTCTAGATTCGCCCGAAGGCCAATCAGAAGAATGCATCGAACCAGAGTCCGAAAACCTAACCTAAACGCCAGCCGGAAAATAGCTGACAAAAACATCCCGGCACCCCACGGGGGTGGAAGCGCCGGAACCAAAAATAATTGGCACTGACATTCATCGACACACTATTGAGTTCTCAAAGAACACACGCACACTTGATCGGGCCGGATAACCGACCCTCTCTAGGGGCAACTTTTCCAGCCTAACCACTCGGACCACAGGAGTCAAGCCCGAGGTCCCGGGCGGCCGTGCTGGCGTCAGGCGCTCCTCGTCCTACCTCGTGTCCCCAGCCTCTCGGCCCGGGTCGGCGTCCGTGTCGCTCTGACCTGGAATAAGTTACGTGGCGGGAAACGGAACGTCAAATCCCCAAGACAGCAGGAGTTTTCGCAGGTCGCAGCGCCACGATCCGGGCCGCGGCAGACCCGAGTCACACCGATGTGACTCAGGTCATGGCAGCGTCAGCGACCGGCGCGGCGCGCGCCCGCGAAATTCTTCTTGCCCCGGCGCAGCACCAGCCATCGCCCGTGCAGATAGTCCGAATCGGCGGGTGTCCACTCCGGATCGGAAATGCGGGTGTTGTTCACCGACGCGCCACCCTCGTTGACGGCCCGCCGCGCCGCGCCCCGGCTCTCCGACAATCCGGAGGCAACCAGCAGATCGACGATGGTGGAATCCGCGGCGGCTTCGGGCACCGTGCCGTCCACCGCGGCCTCCGACAGCGCCGACGCCAGCGTGGGCTCGTCGAGTTCGTGCAGGTCACCGCGCCCGAACAGCGCCTGGCTCGCGAGCTGGACCGCGCGGGTGTGGGCCTCGCCGTGTACCAGCGTCGTCATCTCCGCGGCGAGTCGCCGCTGTGCCTCGCGGGCGTGCGGGCGCTCCGCGGTCGCCCGCTCCAGTTCGGCCAGTTCCTCGCGATCGAGGAAGGTGAACCAGCGCAGGTAGCGGACCACATCCGCATCACCCGTATTGACGAAGTACTGGTACCAGGCATACGGGCTGGTCATCTCCGGATCGAGCCACAGGCTGCCGCCGCCGGTGGACTTGCCGAACTTCTTTCCGTCGGCGGAGGTCACCAGCGGCGTGGTCATCGCATGGACGTGCTCGCCGTCGAGACGGCGGTTCAGCTCGACGCCCGCGATGATGTTGCCCCACTGGTCCGACCCGCCGACCTGCAGCCGGCACTCGTGGCGGCGGCGCAGCTGCACGAAGTCGTTGGCCTGCAGCAGCATGTAGCTGAACTCGGTGTAGGACATGCCGTCGCCGTCCAGGCGGCGCTTGACCGTGTCGCGGGCGAGCATCACGTTCACCGAGAAGTGCTTGCCGATATCGCGCAGGAAGTCCACGGCCGTGAGCGGCCCGGTCCAGTCCATATTGTTGGCGATGATCGCACCGGTCGGACCGTCGTCGAGGGCGACGAAACGCTCGAGCTGGCCGCGGATCCGCTCCGCCCACTCCGCCACGGTGTCGCTCGAGTTCATGACCCGCTCACCGACGTCGCGCGGATCGCCGATGAGGCCGGTAGCGCCCCCCGCCAGCACGATGGGCCGATGCCCGGCCTGCTGGAAACGCGCGAGGGTCAGCAGCGGCACCAGGTGCCCGGCATGCAGGCTCGCCGCGGTCGGGTCGAAACCGGCATAGAGGGTGATCGGCCCCTTCGCCAGGTCCGACCGCAGCTCGTCCAGGTCGGTGGACTGCGCGATCAAGCCACGCCAGGTCAGTTCATCGATGATGTCGACGCTCACGCTGCCCTATCTTTCCGCACCGATCTCCCGGCGCGATGCCCAGGTACTGCGGCCGATGCGATCAGCACCCCCGACCGGCTCGGCCCTACCCGGCGCGCTACCCCAGCGCAGCCTTCAGGCTGGTCAGGTGCACGCGGCTGGCGGATGCCGCGGCCTCGGGCGACCGAGCGCGAATGGCGTCCAGCAGCACCTCGTGCGCCAGGTGGTCGGCATGTTCGTCCGGCAGCGGGCGCAGGCGCAGCATGTCGATCATGGCGTGGCGCAGGCGGGGCACGAACGCGTCGAACATCCCCGTCAGTACGTCGTTGTGGGCGGCCGTCACGACCGTGCGATGGAAGGCCGTGTCGGCGTCGACGAGTTCCTCGACGACGCCGGTGGCCTCGGCGCGCGCGGCCAGCGCACGCCACATGGCCCGCAGGTCGGCGGGCGTGCGGCGGGCCGCCGCCAGCGCCGCGGCCTCGGCCTCGATCGCGATGCGGGCCTCGATGACCGTGACGATCCCGGCCCGGCGCAGCACCGTGTCCCAGTCCTCGGTCACCTCCAGCGCCGTCACGAAAACGCCCGCGCCCTGGCGGCTTTCGAGCACGCCCTTGCCCGACAGCTCCCGGATGGCCTCGCGCAGGGTCGAGCGCCCGACGCCCAGCTGGGCGGCCAGCGTGGTCTCTCCCGGCAGCTTGTGGCCGAGCGGCCATTCGCCGGCGCCGATCCGGGCGAGAAGCACCTCCGCGGCCTGGGCGGCCAGCGGATGCCTCTGTACGTGCGCCAAAGCCCGCCTGCCTCTCTACTTGTCTGAGGAGTTATCCATGGTTAGTCTATGCCACATGGGACAGGGTCTGCTTCTCCTCGGCCGCCGCGGCGGGGTCTGATCGACCGGCACCCTGCCCGCGGGTTGCTGGGCTGCGCCGGTCATCTCCTCCGACGCGAAAGCAATGCCAGACATGTTCACTTCCCCTTCCTCGTGGAATCGCCAGCGCCCATCCGCCATGCCCTCGCACCGCTACCGCACTGTGCACGACCGAGTTTCGCTGCCGGTTTCCGATCGGCGGTGGCCCGCGAACCGCATCACCGAGGCGCCGCTGTGGGTGCCGGTCGACCTGCGCGACGGCAATCAGGCCCTGGCCGAACCGATGGATCCGGCGCGTAAACGCCGGTTCTTCGAGCTGATGGTCGCCATGGGCTACAAGGAGATCGAGGTCGGCTATCCGAGCGCCTCGCAGGCCGACTTCGATTTCGTCCGGCTGATCCGCGACGCCGCCCTGGCGCCCGAGGACGTCACGCTCGTGGTCTTCACCCCGGCGCGACGGGACCTGATCGAACGCACCGTGCAGGCCATCGACGGCATCGCCAACGACGTGGTGATCCATATGTATACGGCGACGGCGCCGCAGTGGCGCGAGGTGGTGCTGGGCCGCTCGCGCGACGAGGTGGCCGAGCTGATCCGGTCCGGCGGCCGCGATGTCCTGGAGCTGGCCGGTGATCTGCCGAATGTCCGATTCCAGTTCTCCCCCGAGGTTTTCATCCTGACCGAGCCGGATTTCGTTCTGGAGGTGTGCGATTCGATGACCGAGCTGTGGGATGCGACGCCGCGGCGACCGGTCACCCTGAATCTGCCTGCGACAGTGGAGGTCGCGACGCCGAACGTCTACGCCGACCAGATCGAGTACATGCACCGCCACCTGGCCCGGCGCGACGGCGTCGTGCTGTCGGTGCATCCGCACAACGACCGCGGCACCGGCGTCGCCTGCGCGGAGCTGGCGGTGCTGGCCGGGGCGCAGCGCGTGGAGGGTTGCCTGTTCGGCAACGGCGAGCGCACCGGCAATGTCGACATCGCCACGCTGGCACTGAATCTGCATGCGCAGGGGGTCGATCCACGAATCGACTTCTCCGATATCGACCGGATCCGGGAGACGGTCGAATACTGCACCGGGCTGCCTACCCATCCGCGACACCCGTACGTGGGCGATCTGGTCTACACGGCATTCTCGGGGACACATCAGGACGCGATCAAGAAGGGGTTCGCCGACCATCGCGAGCGGGCCGCGCGGCTGGGGCGGACCGAGCGCGAAATACCCTGGGAGGTCCCCTATCTGCCGATCGATCCGGCCGATGTCGGCCGCTCCTACGAGGCCGTGATCCGGGTCAACTCGCAGTCCGGTAAGGGCGGGATCGCCTATCTGCTGGAGACCGAGTACGGCGTCACGCTGTCGCGGTCCGAGCAGGTCGAGTTCGCCCGGCACGTGCAGCGCCACACCGACGAGACCGGCGCCGAGGTGTCGGCCCGGACGCTGTGGGAGCTGTACCGCGAGTTCGCCCCGGAAGCGGCACGGGCGGTTGCCGTCTCGCGGTGACGCGGATCGCCCGCTCAGGCCGACCGCTCGGCCCGCGGTGCGCGCGGGCTGCGGCGGTAGGCCGAGACGGCGGGCGAATCGCGCAGCCACAGCCGCCAGGGCCGGTCGGCGGCGAGGCTGACGCCGACGCGGGGACCGACCTCGATCGCCCCCGCGGCGGTGATCTCCGGGCCCAGTTCGACCCGGATCGGCGACTTCGGGTCGAACAGGTGGGTTCCGTAGTCCGCCAACGTGATTCCCAGCGCGCTGCCCAGATTGCCCGGCCCCCGGGCCAATCCGGCGTCGGTGCGAGCGGCCGGGCGGCGCGCGCGGGCGGTCTCGTGCCCGGCGATCACCTCACCGGCCCGGATGAGGACGGCACTGGCGATGCCGTCGGGGCCGCTCGTGACGTTCACGCAGGTGTGCATGCCGTAGCTGAAATAGACGTAGAGCACGCCCGGCGGGCCGAACATGACGGCATTGCGCGGGGTGCGGCCGCGGCCGGAGTGCGCGGCGGGATCGTGCCACGGCCCGGCCGGATCGCCGCCGTATGCCTCGACCTCGACGATCCGCACGCCCACGGGGCCCGACCACAACGTCGCCCCGAGCAATCGGCGCGCGGCCGCCAGCGGTTCGACGGCAAGTTCCTCGGCAGACACAGTGTCCCATTCTGCCCATGCGCGAACCCGCGACGAACGGCACCCGAAGCCGGAACAACGGAGACCGCCCCGAGCGTCGGCACCCTTGTATCCGGTGCGGACGTCGAGGCCGAGCAGGCCGACGTGCTACTCGGGGACCGCGCCGTTGTGCAGGCCCCCGAGCTTGTCGGGGTTGACCTGGAAACGAATGTTCCGGACGCGGCCGTCGACGATGTCGTAGGTGAGCGCGCCGATCGGATGGTCGCCGACCAGCACGAGCAGGCCGAGTTCCCCGTTGATCGTCGCGGGTGTCAGGTACGCGCCGGCGGAGGTCGGCTTGGCCATGGCGCCGAGCATCCAGCGCGCGACGTGGTCGGGGCCGTGCAGCGGCCGCCGCGCTGCGGTGACCTTGCCACCGCCGTCGTTCCACAGCGTGACATCGGGGGCGAGCAGTTCCATCAGGGCATTCACGTCACCGCCGTGCGCCGCGGCCAGGAACTTGTCCGTAACCTCCTGCCGCACAGCCGCATCGGCGTCGCAGCGGGGTCGCCGGGCCTGGACGTGATTGCGGGCGCGGTGCGAGATCTGCCGGACGGTCGCCTCGGGGCGTTCCAGGTAACCGGCGATCTCGGCGTGCGAGAACCCGAACACCTCACGCAGCACGAACACCGCGCGTTCGACGGGGGTGAGGGTTTCCAGCACGACCAGCATCGCGGTCGAGACACTGTCGGCCATCTCGGTCTCCTCCGCGGCGTCGGTCGTGGTCAGTAGTGGTTCGGGAAGCCAAGGGCCGACATAGGTTTCGCGGGTCGCCCGGGCCGAGGTGAGGCGATTCAGGGACAGATTCGTCACGGTGCGCACCAGGTATGCCTTGGGGTGCTCGACCGCGTCGCGGGCGGCGGCGTGCCATTTCAGCCAGGCGTCCTGCAGGACGTCTTCGGCGTCGGACACGCTGCCCAGCATCTGATACGCGGTGCCGAACAGCAGGCGCCGATGGGTGATGAAGGGGTCGGTGTCGTCCTGCATGAGGGTCAATGCTTCCGGGAATCGGGCAAGATCGGCAAGGACCGCCGATGGCGCGGATGCGTCATGGGCGGTCCGTCGGGGATCACGCGGTGTGCCGGGTGGCGCGGCCGCCCTTGGACAGGCTGACCGTGACATTCACCTTCTTGCTCGCCTTGAAGAACGGCACGGGGCTGCTGCTGACGCCCTCCTTGTAGAGGATCGCCGCGCGGCCCTTCAGGTACCAGCGCTTCGGGGTGTCGTCGGCGTTGGTGAACTGGATGACGGCATCCTTGCGGCCCAGGCTCACCGGCTGGTGGAAGTACCCGAAACGGAACGGCTTCACCGACTTACCGCGCAGCCGCCGGGCGACGGCGTCCGCGACGTACGCGGCGGTCGGCAGGCCGCTCTGGCAGGTGCCGTGGATCCGGCCCCAGGCCATGCGCACCGCGGCCGCGTCGCCGATGGCGTAGACGTCCGGGTGCGACACCGACCGCAGGGTGGGATCGGTCACGACCAAACCCTTGGTGTCGGTGGCGATTCCGGCCTCGGCGGCCAGTCTCGACACCCGCACTCCGGCCGTCCACAGGGTCAGATCCGACGGCACCGATTCGCCGGTGCCCAGTTCCACCGCATCCGGCAGCACCTTGGTCACGCGCACGCCGACCTTCCGGACGATGCCCAGGCGGTCGAGCGCCCGGTTCAGGTGGGCGCGCGCCCGCTCCCCCATCATCGAGCCGGGCTCGGCATCGGCGATCAGGGTGACCGTCAGTCCCGGGTGGCTCTCGGCGATCTCCGTGGCCGCCTCGATGCCCGTCAGGCCGCCACCGACCACGGTCACCGTGCCGCGGTCCGCCGCGAGCCCGGCCAGGCGCTGCGAGAAGCGGTGTGCCAGGCGGGGATCGTTGAGCGTCCAGGCATGATCGGCCACGCCCGGCACCGTCGCGGTGTCGGTGCTGCTGCCCAGCGCGTACACCAGGGTGTCGTAGGCCAGTTCGGACCCGTCGTCGAGGGTCACGCGGTGCCCGGCGGGGTCGACGGCCGTCGCCGCGGCCCGGCGGAACTCCACGCCGGAGCCGTCCAGCAGCCGCGGGATGCGATGGTCGGCCAGTTCCTGACCGGCGGCGATCTGGTGCGAGCGCAGCCGCTCGGTGAACCGCTCCGACGGGTTCACCAGCGTGATGCGGACATTCTCCCGGCGGGTGCGGTGGGCCAGCCGGACGGTGGCCAGCATGCCGGTGTAGCCCGCGCCCAGCACGACGATTCGGTGGGTTTCGGTGGCGTTCATGGCGCTTCCTCCAAGGTGTTCGTGTTTCGAAGTCGGCCATGGGACAAGGCGGGGGCGCAGAACGTGACACTCGAAAATGTGACCTGTGCCACATCGCCGCGGGGCGGTGGCACCCGGGGGTTGCGCTGGGGAACACGCCGGGTGCAGAATTCAACACACAGTGAATTCAACACTCGATGAATTGGGGTGACCATGACGGCACCGACTTCCCCACCCGCGATCGAGGTCGACGATCTGCGGGTGCGCCGCGGCGGACGCGAAGTGCTGCACGATGTTTCGCTGCGCGTGCCGACCGGCTCCATCACCGGCCTGCTGGGCCCGTCGGGATGCGGCAAGACCACCCTGATGCGCGGCATCGTCGGCACCCAGCTCGTCGAATCCGGATCCGTGCGCGTGCTCGGCGAACCGGCCGGGTCGCCGGGGCTGCGGGCGCGGGTCGGTTATGTGACGCAGGCGCCGAGCATCTACGACGACCTCACCGTCACCGACAACGTCTCGTATTTCGGTGCGCTGTACGGTCGTTCGCCCGAGGACGTCGCCGCCGCGATCGAGGCCGTCGGCCTGGCCGACCATGCCCGCCAGCGCGGCAACCAGCTCTCCGGCGGGCAGCGCACCCGCGCCTCGCTCGCCTGCGCGCTGGTCGCCGATCCCGAACTGCTGGTACTCGACGAGCCCACGGTCGGCCTGGACCCGGTGCTGCGGGTCGAACTGTGGGACCAGTTCCACGCCCTGGCCGACCAGGGCCGAACGCTGCTGGTGTCCAGCCACGTGATGGACGAGGCCGAGCACTGCGACCGGCTGCTGCTGATGCGCGACGGTCATCTGCTCGCCCAGCTCAGCCCCGACGAATTGCGCACCGACACCGGCGAAGACAGTCTGGAGAACGCGTTTCTGGCGCTGATCAAGATGGGAGGGGCGCGATGACCACCACCCTGGTCCGGCCCGCCGCACCGCGGCCGCTGCGCTGCTACACGGCCACCACGGTCCGAATCCTGCGGCAGTTGCGCGCCGATCATCGCACCGTCGCGATGCTGCTGCTGGTACCGGCGCTGCTGCTGGCACTGCTGTATTTCGTCTACCAGGATTCCCCGACCGCGCCGGGCATGCCGCGGCTGTTCGACCGGGTCGGGATCAGCATGCTCGGCATCCTGCCGTTCATCGTCATGTTCCTGATCACCGCGATCGCCATGCAGCGCGAACGCACCTCGGGCACGCTCGAACGGCTGATGACCACGCCGCTGTCGAAGCTGGACCTGCTGGCGGGCTACGGCACCGCGTTCTCCACCGCGGCGGCGGCGCAGGCGGGGCTGGCCTGCCTGGTGGCGTTCGGGCTGCTGGGGCTCGAGTCGGCGGGCAGCGTATGGCTGGTGCTGCTGATCGCGGTGGTGGACGCCGCGCTCGGAGTGGCGCTGGGGCTGCTGGCGAGTGCCTTCGCCCGCACCGAATTTCAGGCCGTGCAGTTCATGCCGCTGGTCGTCGGGCCACAGTTCTTCCTGTGCGGGCTGCTGGTGCCGCGCGCACAGCTGCCGGATTGGCTGGAGGTCATCAGCAACGTGCTCCCGCTGAGCTACGCCGTCGACGCGCTACAGCAGGTGTCCAGGAACCCGGGGGCCACCGGTGAAATGTGGCGTGACCTGGCGATCGTGGCCGCCTTCGCCGCCGTCGCACTGGCGCTGGGCGCGGCGACGCTGCGGAGGCGGACGGCGTGACGGCGCTACGCGGCACCCCCGGGGACGCACCGGACGAGCCGCGCGGCCGCAGCGGGCGGCGGCCCGGGCAATCGGGAACGCGGGAGGCGATCCTCGACGCCGCCCGGACCCGGTTCGCGGAGGTCGGTTTCGACAAGGCGTCCATCCGGTCGATCGCGGGGGCGGCGGGCGTGGACCCCGCCCTCGTGCACCATTATTTCGGCACCAAACAGGAATTGCTCATCGCGGCGCTGCATCTGCCGATGGATCCGGAGGACGTCCGCGCCGAACTGGCGGCCGCCCCTGTCGAGCACCTCGGCGCGACCATCGTGCGCACCGTGATCGGCGTGTGGGACTCCCCCAGCGGCACCTCCGCGGTCGCCGCGTTCCGCACGATCGTCGGTGGCGGTGACGGCGCGCTGGCGCGCAACTTCCTGCTGGAGGTGGTGATGAAAGACGTACTGCCCCGGGTGGATTCGCCGCCCGGCTCCGGCATCACCCGGGTGATGCTCGCGGCGTCGCAGATGATGGGCCTGCTGATCGCCCGCAAGATCGCCGAGGTGGAGCCCATCGCGTCGATGACGGCCGACGAGCTGGCCGCGCTGGTCGGGCCGACCCTGCAGCGCTACCTCACGGGCGATCTCGAGTTACCCGCGCCGGGCAGTCGCTGAACGGCAAGAACACGAGTGATACAGGCGATTCCGCTCAGTCCTGGGCCGCGAACGCCTCGTGCTCCTCGTCGCCCACCTCGCGGGCCTCGTCGATGAGCAGGACCGGGATGCCGTCGTCGATCGGGTAGGCACGGCGCAGGCGCGGGTTGTAGAGCACGCTGTGGCCGTTCACGTCGCGGACCAGCGACAGCGGGCCCTTGTCCTGCGGGCAGGCCAGCAGGCTCAGCAGGGTCGGGTCCAAGGTTTCCTCCGCCATGACCGATAACCTACCGCTCCGCCGCGACGGCCCCGCGCGGTGCCCGCCGGAACGAGAAGTGCCGGTGGCCGAAGAAGCTCGCCACCGCCACCAGGCCCATCACCGCCACCGTCGCGGGCGTCTCCGGCAGCCGCAGGGCGCCGACGGCCAGCTGCACCCCGGCCATATTCAGCAGCAGCCCACCGGAATTCACCAGCACGAACCGCACGAAATCGCGCAGCACGTGGCCGCGCACCCGGAACACCAGGGTCCGGTGCGCGACGAACGCGAACACGATGCTGATGCAGTAGGCCAGCGCGACGGCCGCGGCGGGCGGCCAGCCGTCGGGCAGGATCTTCAGCCACATCACGGTCAGCACCATGCCCAGCAGCGTGTTGCAGCCGCCGACCGCCGCGAACGCGATCTCCTGGCGCCGGAGCAGCCGCAGCAGCAGCCCGGGGGCGAGCGCGCCGGTCTCCGACCTTTCCGTCACGCTCACGAGACCGCTTCCGCCAGTGGGCGTTCCGGCTCGCGCGGGGGCGCGTCCGGATCCTGGTCGTCGCGCCGGCGCGAGCGCACGTACATCCACTGCAGGACACCCAGCCCGGCCAGTCCCAGCACCGCCGTGCCGATGCCGATCTTCCATCCCGGCGGACGCCAGGTCACCTCCAGCTCGGCATTATCGGTTCCGGCCGGGATATCCACGGCGACAAAGGATTTCGCGACCGTGGTGAAGGGGATCTCCTGTCCGTTCAGGTGCACGCGGTACCCCGGCCAGCCGAGCCGGGCGAACACCACGCGCCCGCCGTCGCGCGAGGTCACCCGCAGCGTGCTGGAGGTCTCGGACTCCGAGGTCGAGGTGGCGGTGACACCGGCGGCATCGGCCACCCGGCCGTTCACGGTCGAGATCGGGCCGCCGACACGCTCGAGCACCCGGATGTAGCGCTCGTGGCCCGGATAGTCGGCCCACTTCCAGCCCTCGGGCGCGGGCTGGGTCCCGGCGTCGGGGAACATGGCCTTCTGCAGCACGATCCGGTCCAGCTTCATCAGATCGGCGACCGTGCGGCCCGTGGTCGGCTCCGGCGTGAACAGGCGCCGGTAGGCGTCCGGGCAGACGCTGGAATCCCAGCGCATGCACAGCATTTCGCCGAACCAGTAGTGCCCGTTCGGGGTGTAGCCGTTGACGTAGTCCTGCTCGACATCCTTGGCGTAGTTGCCGAATGCCAGCGAGCCGTAGGCACCCCGCAGCGTCCGATCGCCCGGTTGCAGCAGCCCGCGATCGCCGAGTTGCAGCGTGATGCCGTCGAACTTCGGGAACGCCGCCTTGGCATCGGAGCGGTTGGTGGGCAGATTCCAGCTCATCGGATTCGGCTGCGCGCGGTCGACCTGCGCGTAGGCGATCGGCAGCATGGCCGCGATGGTCAGCAGGGCCGCGGCGGCCGCCCCGCGGGTGCGCGCCAGCCACACCGCGGCGGCACCGAACGCGGCCACGACGACCGCCGACAGCACATGCCACAGCACGTTGCGCGGGTCGGCGGAGAACGTGCGCACCCACAGCAACCCGATCAGCACCGCGGCCGCGACGGCGCGGGTACGCCACCCGGCGGTGGTGCCGAACCGCCCCAGCAGCACGCACACCAGGATCAGCAGGCCGAGCGCGACCATCGGCAGCACCCGGGCGGGCCAGCGCAGCGGGCCCACGGTGCCGGGCCCGGCGGCCCACATCAGGAACATGATCGCGAACAGCGCCACCGCCGTGAGCTCGCGCCACGCGGCCCGCGCCCGGCCCCAGTCCACGAACGCCAGCGCCGGGATCAGGAACCAGGCGATATAGGTCATCGGCAGCGGCTGGATGTATCCCCACCACGAGTTCAGCGCCGGAAGTGTGGACGGCAGGCTGGCGTTCAGCGACTCCGACCAGGGCACCGTGAGGAACTGGTCGTTATTGATCTGTGCGGTGCCACGCCAGCTCACCTTCGCCGACAGCATGCTCGGCAGGTAGGTCAGCAGGCCCGCCAGGCCCGCGCACAGCGCGACCGCCGTCAGCCGTGCGACCGGTTTCCATCGGCGCTGATAGACGATCTCCCCCACCGCGACCGCCACCAGCATCAGGGCGGCCTCCACCGCGGGGAAGACGTATTCGACCGAGATCGCCAGGTACAGGAAGACGAAAACCGGTATGGGCCCGCTCTTTCCGCGCGAATAGCGCACCGCCGACGCCCACGCGTGCACCATCCACGCGGTGCCGGTCAGCGAGGTCATCCAGCTGGCCTGGTCGAAGAACAGGAACCAGCCGGTGAACGGGAACGCGGCACCGGCGACCGCGGCCCACTGCACGCGCCCGCCGTAGGCCAGGCACACCCGGTACACGCCGAGCGCGGCGATGATCGCGAAGATCAGCTTCACCACCGTGGCGTACACCGCGAGATTGTCGACCGAGGGCGCGATCAGATCGATCAGCAGCTGCGGCGGGTTGAACAGCCCCGCCTCCTCCATCGTGTAGTTGCCCGTCATCCACTGTTCGGGGATGAGCACCGGCAGATTGCCCTCGCGCAGATGGCGGCCGAGCATCACCCACAGCGGGGTGTACTGGGATTCGGTGTCGTCGGTGAAGAAATGGCGCGCGTCGGCCAGCAGCACCGCGGCATAGCCGAGCACCACCCCGAGTGCGGTGATCGCTCCCCACCGGTACACGCTCCTGCGCGACGGACCGCCCGGGGCACGCTCCGTCGGCACCCGGGACCCGGCGGGCGCGGGAGGTTCGGCCAGCGCCGTCGACACTGCACTTTCCACCACGAGTCACAGACCCTACAGGCCCGGGTGGCGCTTGGCATCGACCCCGGATCCGGCGATGATGTCGGGATGCCTCGCCGTCCCGGAGCCCGCCACCTGCTGCGTGTTAGAGTTCACCGCGATTCGGGCTCTGCACTGCAACGAGGAGTTCCGGCGCGCACCGTCGTCCCCGAAAGTCGAACCAGCTGATGCCGATTCCGTCCGCACGACCGCACCCCGCCACCGATCCGGCGCGGACCAACGGTCATTTCGGCCGGGTCCACGAGGTCTCGGTCGTCGTCCCGGTGTATCGGGGCGAGGAGACCATCGCCGGGCTGGTCGCCGAGCTGCAGAAGCTGACCCGGCCCACCGCCACCCCGGGCGGCAGCACCTTCGCGGTCTCGGAGATCGTGCTCGTGCACGATCACGGCCCGGACCGCTCGGATGTGGTGCTGCAGCGGCTCGACGAGGACTACGACCGGGTGCGCGTGGTCTGGCTGAGCCGCAACTTCGGGCAGGACGCCGCGACCATCGCCGGAATGGCGGCCGCGCGCGGCGAGTGGATCGTCACCATGGACGAGGACGGGCAGCACGATCCGGGGTATATCGGCTCGTTCATCGATACCGCGCTCGCGCAGCGGGCCGACCTGGTCTACTCCAAGCCCACCAACACCCGCCCGCACGGTTTCCTGCGCAACCTCACCTCGCGCGGCGCCAAGCTCGTGCTCGCGACGCTGTTCGCGTTCCCGGATTCGACCCGGTTCGAAAGCTATCGGCTGATCCGCGGCGATATCGGGCGGCAGCTGGCCGAGGTCGCCTCCAACGGAGTCTACCTGGATGTGGCGCTCACCTGGGTGGTCGACAATGCCGCGCAGGCACCGGTGCAGCTGCGGGCCGAGGGGCGCGAGGAGTCGGGCTACAACTACCGGCGGCTGTTCTCGCTGTTCTGGAAGATGGTGCTGTGCAGCGGAACTCGCGGCCTGCGCATGGTGAGCCTGCTCGGGGTGACGCTGGCCGGGGCGGGCGTGGTCTACGCGGCGATCGTCGTGGGGCAGGTGCTGTTCGGCAACGGCAACAATCCGGAGGGCTGGGCCTCGACCATCGTGGTGCTGCTGCTGGTGTCGGGGGCAATCCTGTTCTCGCTCGGTCTGATCGCCGAATATCTCGGCGTGGCGCTGCATGTGCTGGTGGGCAAACCTCTTTACCTGACGGTAGATTCGCCGACACCGCGCCCGGACGAGCATCGGGCACCGGCCCTGTCCACGACCGCAGCGAACGGGGGGAACGACCCGGGTGAGCACTGACCGCATCATCTTCAGCAGGCCCTTCCGTGCCGCGCGCGAGCTGGCCAACCTCGAGACCGTGCTGGCCTCGGATCAGAGCCACGGCGACGGGCCGTTCACCGCGGCGGCCACCGACAAGCTGAAGCGGATCACCGGTGCCCCGCACGCGCTGCTGACCACCTCGTGCACGCATGCGCTGGAGATGGCCGGGCTGCTGCTGGAACTCGGCCCCGACGACGAGGTGATCGTCCCGAGCTTCGCGTTCACCTCGACCGCCACCGCGATGGCCCTGCGCGGAGCCACCTGCGTCTTCGCCGATATCGACGAGCGCGGCAACATCGATCCGGAATCGGTGGCGGCGGCGGTGACCGACCGCACCAAGGCGATCGTGGTGATCCACTACGGCGGTGTCGCCGCCGATATGGACCGGCTGCTGGCGCTGGCCGACGCCCACGGGCTGGCGCTGATCGAGGACAACGCGCACGGGCTGGGCGGTACCTGGCGCGGGCGGCCGCTGGGCAGCATCGGCACCGCGGGCGCGCTCAGCTTCCACGACACCAAGAACGTGCACTGCGGCGAGGGCGGCGCGATCCTGCTCACCGACGAGATCCTGATGGGGCGCGCGGAGATCATCCGGGAGAAGGGCACCGACCGGGCCCGCTTCCTGCGCGGCGCCGTCGACAAGTACTCCTGGCAGGACATCGGCTCCAGTTATCTGCCCAGCGAGCTGAACGCGGCGGTGCTCGACGCGCAGCTCGCCGAGTTCGACACCATCCAGGCGGGGCGGTTCCGGGTGTGGAACGCCTACGCCGCCGCGCTGCCGGACTGGGCCCGCCGCAACGACATTCGCCTCATGCAGGTGCCCGGCGACCGCGAGCACACCGCGCACCTGTACTACCTGCGCACCCCCACCGAGCGCAGCCGCGACGATCTCATCGATCACCTGCGCGCCCGGGGCATTTCGGCCCCGTTCCACTACGTCCCCCTGGACTCCAGCCCCGCGGGCCTCAAACTCGGCCGCACGCCCCACCCCTGCACCCGCACCGCCGAATTCTCCAGCACCCTCGTCCGCCTCCCCCTCTGGCCCGACCTCACCGACACCCAAATCACCCGAGTCCTCGAAGCCGTCACCACCTTCACCGCCTGAAGTGGGCGGTCAGGCGGGGAGGTCGCGGCGCATGGAGGTTCGGGGGGAGCGGTCTAGGCCGTGGGTGGATTCGGCGGCGCGGAGGGCGCGGAGGCCGGGGGTTTCCTCGGCGGTGGAGAGGCGACGGAAGCCCAGGCGGGTGTAGTACGGGGCGTTCCAGGGGACCTCGGTGAAGGTGGTCAGGGTGAGGGCGGGGAGGCCGCGGGCGGACGCCCAGGCCGCCAGGTGATCGATCAGGGCCTTGCCGATCCGCCGCCCCGCGTATTCCGGACGCACCGAGACCTGTTCGAGGTGGGCGCTGCCGTCGACCACGTCGGCGACCAGGTAGGCCACCGGGACGTCGGCGGCGTCGGCGTAGACCCAGGCGCGGCCCGCCTCGGCGAAGCCGCGCAGACGCTCGATCGACGGCGGTTCGTCCTCGGCGACCCACACCATCCCGATATCGGCGAACGGTTTACCGGCGGCCCGCTCGATATCGCGCAGAATCGGCAGATCGTCCTCGGTCACCGGACGGATCACGGCGGCACTCCTCCCTCGACTGGGCATTGACATTTAATAAGCCAATGTAGATTATCTACACATGCCTACTAATTCTCCAGGTCCGGTGCGAGCGCCACGGCAGACGCGCGAGATCGCCCGCTGGCTGCGGCGGAACTGGCGCCACCACAGTACTTCCGGTGCGCGGGCGGCCGATTTCGCCGTGCTGAGCCGATGGAAGACCGGGGCGCCGGTATCGCACGACGGGCCGTACCTGATGAGCATCACCCAGTACACGCCCGGTCGGCTGACCGATGTCGGCGACATCTGGCGCCTGTCGGAACGGCTCGGCGACGAACTGATCGAGATCGAGGGCGCGGTCGCCGTCATGACCTACATCCAGCCCGCGCGCCGACGGCTCGGATCGGTCTCGGCGTGGACCGACCGGCGCGGACTGACGACATTCGTCGCCCTGCCGACCCATGTCGAAACCATGCGGAAGTATCGCCCGCGGGGGCTACCACTGCGCTCGGCCACCTGGTGGGACGACGAGTACCCGGGCGACTCCGCCCTGAGCCGCGGACTGCGCCTGCTCGACAGCAGTCCCGAACGCCGCATCGCGATTCCGGCGCCCGGGAGGGTCTAGCCGAGCAGGGTGTTCAGGGCCTCGGCTGTCAGGATCTCGTAGGAGTCGGTGCTGCGGTTGTACCACCAGGTGCGTTCGCCCGGTTCCAGGCGGACGGTGGACTGCACCGCGCGGGTGGAGGGGCGGTAGGTCGAGCTGCGGGGAATCCCGTCGACGACGTAGAGCAGGTCGGGGCGCCGGGCGGGGTCCAGGGCGCGCAGGCACTCGGTGACATCCTTCGGCTCCAGGCGGAAGCCGCGCCGGACGCTGACCGCGGCGACGGCGAGCGTGCGGCCGGAATCGGCGGGCAGGCCGAAGGCCACCTCCATGTCGACCGCGGTGATGTCGTTGAGCGCGTCCACGATCGGCTGGGTGTAGACCGGGCCGCGGGCGGTGTGAATGACCGTGTCGCGGCGATCCATCAGCCAGAAGTCGCCGTCGCTGTCGCGGCGGAACAGGTTCTCCGTCGGCATCCAGGCGTCGCCGGGGGCGAACACCCCGCGCAGGCCGCCGCGTGAGATGTCGACGGAATCGGCGGCCCGGCCGATCAGCAGGCCCACCTCGTTGTCCGCCGCGCGGCGCGCGAAACCCTGTGCGTCGGTGGCGATCTCGTCGGTCGCCGGATCGTAGGACACCAGCTCCACGCGGGCGGCGCCCGGCACCGGGCGGCCCTTGCTGCCGATCTTGGCGCCCGCCACGTTGGCCAGCACCACATCCCCTTCGATGGAGGCGTAGAACTCCAATACCCGTGCGGGCGTGAACCTCTCGGTGGTGCGCCGCCACAGCCCGGCGGGCATGCCGGAGCCGATGAACAGCCGGATCGGGTGGGAGTGGCCGTTCGGGAAGGTATCGGCGTCGAGGATGTCGCGCAGCATCGTCCACGTGTAGGTGACGACGGTGACCCCGTACCGGTGCACCTCCTCGGCGAACCGCGCGGGATCCAGCGAACGCGCCAGCGCGATCCGGCTGCCGCCCGCCACCGCGCCGCCGAGGCTCACCAGCAAACCCGACGAATGATGCAGCGGGGCAAGGCAATACACGGTGTCGCGGCGGTCCAGGTCGGCGGAGCCCGCGGTGCCGAACGCCGACACCGCCCACCGGTGGTTGGTGATGTATTTGATGTCGAGCTTGTCGCCGGTGCCGGTCACCAGCACGAAGGCCAGCTCCCGCGCCAGGCCCGGATTCGGCCGGAACCAGCCGGGCAGCACCACCTGCGACGGATCGATCTGCTCGAGATCGACCACCTCGCGGCCCGGCGGCACGTCCAGTTCGCGGGCGTCGCCGCCGCCCAGCACCAGCACCCGCGCCCCGGTATCGGCGGCGTCGCGCAGATTCTCCGGGTCGGACACGATCGTCTTGACACCGGTCAGCTCGACGGCGCGCCGCAGTTCGCTGCCCGGGGCGAGCAGCACCGCCACCGCACCCAGCCGCGACAGCGCGGCCACCGTCGCCAGCGCGCTCGGCCTGGTCTCCATCAGCAGGCCGACCCTGGTCCCGGGGCGCACCCCGACCGAGATCAGCCCGCGCACCACGTTATCGATGCGCACGTTGACCGCGGCGTTGGTGTGCACGCGGTCGTCGAACAGGAACAGGTCCCGCAGCGGCGCCCGCCGCGCCTGCTCGTCGAGCAAGCGGCCCAGCGAGATTCGGGTGTGCGGCTGGATCATTCCCAGGCGCGTCAGCCGCGGCAGCGCGCGTGCCGCCTCACCGGTCAGCTCCACCGTGCCCCGCAGGGCGCTGTTGGCCATGCTGCCCAGGGCCGCGCCCAGCCCGGCGCCCGCCTCGGCCAGCGTGGCCGCGGTGTGCACGACGCGCGTGGCGGCCGAGCGCGGGCGGTTGCTCGCCACGTGTTCGCGCATCGGCGCGATCTGCTCGGGCAGCTCCCCCCGGCCGTCGAGCCACCGCACCCATTCGCGCACCAGCGGCCAAGTCTGCTGGGTCGCCATACTCCCGGCCACCAGGCCGAAGTGCCCGGCCACCAGCGAGGCCTCGTAGACATCGGCGTTCGGCGCGGCGTGGATGATGCCGCGCACCGCCGCCGGCTGGCCGATGTCGTCGACCTCGCCGACGAACGCCAGGATCGGGCACTTCAGCTCCGCCAGCGAGATCGGCTGGTCGCGAATCACGAAGCCGCCCAGCATCATCCGGTTGTGCGCCACGAACTGCTTGAGCAGATCCGCGGCGGCGGGCCCGGAGTATCCGACCCAGCCGTCCTGTTCGAGGAAGCGGCGCTGCCGCTCCTTGGGCAGCAGCGCCTCGCGGTCGTGCAGCTGGCGCAGGAAGTCGATGCGCGCCTTGGCCGTCTTCACCGGATCCAGCATCTGGAAGCCGACCCGCACCATGGCGTCGGTGATCGGCAGCCGGTTGAGCACGTGGTCGGCGACGAAATCGGCCACGTCGGACACCAGACCGTGCGGGAGGCCGAACGGCAGGCCCGCCACGATGTCGACCGGGCTGCCGAAGGTGACGATGCTCTCCACGCCCTTGCCGTAGCGGTAGGCGGTGCTCTGATAGGCGAACATGCCGCCCTGCGAGTACCCCATCAGGTGCACGCCGTGGCCGGTGAGCTCGTTGACGGTGTCGATGGCGCTGTTGAGGGCCAGCACATGGTCGGCCAGATCGCGCTGCCAGCCGCCCTCCTCGCTGGCCGGGGAGCCGAAATCGATGACCCAGCAATCGATTCCGGCGCGCTGCAGGATGCCGACCGCACCGCCCTCGGCATTGACGTCGTAGATGTCGGCGCTCACCATCAGCGGCGGGACCAGCAGCGCCACCGGGCGGCCGGGCGTGGTGTCGTCCGGGAAATAGTGGCGCAGCCGGTACATGCGCTTGCGCTCGGTCACCTCGTAGGGCGAGGACTCCACGTCGTGTGTCAGCCCGCCGAACCGCACTACCTCGAGCCCGTTCTGCGCGGTCGCCATCAACCGCTGCACCGACTCCGCCACGAACCTCGTATCGAACTTCACGGTTACTCCCAGCCCTCACCCTGCCTGTGGCGCGCGTCACACGGCCCGCTGCGTTCCTCCGAGCTTGCCACACCCCCACCCTACTGCGCTGCGGCTGTGATCGGTCACATGCCGTGCGCGGCTGTGACCGGCCGCGCCGCGCGGGTCGTCCCATGATGTCACCGGCGGTTCGCCGGATCGAACGCGTGTCGTAACCATCCGCCGGGAGTTTCGGCCGAGTATTCGGATTCCGCTGCACCGCAACCGTTTCGCAACTATCATCGAAGATGCTGTAACGCACTGCTGCGCACAGCATTTCGCTCGAGTGATCAGTTTTCCGCAGGAACCGTTGGCGCCTGCCGCACTGCCGTGAGCGCCGACACCGCTGTCGTCGCGCCCCTCTCGAGGTGAGGACCCCACTCATGACTATCGAAATGTCGGCGGAAACCGAGAACCACGTCCCCAAGAGTCTGTCCACCGTCGCCGCTCATCAGCTCGCCCACACCACCAAATCCGAACCGCAGATGCAGGGCATCAGCTCCCGGTGGCTCACTCGTGCGCTGCCGTGGGTGCAGGTCAAAGGTGGTGTGTACCGGGTGAATCGGCGCCTGACCCACACCCTCGGCGACGGCAGGGTGGAGTTCGCCGTCGACGGCGGCCGGGCCCGCGTCATCCCGCAGGAGTTGCGGGAGCTGCCACAGCTGCACACCTTCGACGACGAGGAGGTGCTGCGCGCCCTCGCCGAACGCTGCGAGCAGCGCGACCTGGACCCGGGGACGATCGTCGCCGAGTTCGGCAACCCGGTCGACCAGCTGCTGCTGGTCGTGCACGGCAGGCTGAGCAAGATCGGCACCGGTGAGTACGGCGAGTCCACACAGCTCGGAATACTTTCCGGCGGAGCCCATTTCGGCGAGGAGGTGCTGACCGATCGGGGCGCCATCTGGCCCGTGACCGTGAAGACCTCCACCCGCACGACGCTGCTGAGTCTCCCCCGCTCGGCCCTCGACCAGATCATCGAGGAGGCGCCCGCGCTCCGGCGGCACCTGGCCGAATACGCCGCCGCCCGGACCAAGCCGCAGAACAAGCACGGCGAGGCGAATATCGAGATCTCGTCCGGCCATTCGGGCGAGCCACTGCTGCAGGGCACCTTCGTCGACTACGACGCCGCGCCGCGCGAGTACGAGCTGAGCGTCGGCCAGAGCGTGCTGCGCGTGCACACCCGCGTCGCCGACCTGTTCAACGAGCCGCACAACCAGATCGAGCAGCAGCTGCGGCTGACCATCGAGGCCCTCTACGAGCGCCGCGAACACGACCTGGTGAACAATCCCGAGTTCGGCCTGCTGCGCAACTGCGACCTCAAGCAGCGCATCTACACCGAGTCCGGGCCGCCCACCCCCGACGATATGGACGAGCTGCTGAGCATGCGCCGCAGCACGAAACTGTTTCTGGCACATCCGAAAGCGATCGCCGCCTTCGGCCGGGAGTGCACCAAGCGGGGCATCTATCCGGATCCCGTGGAGGTCGACGGCCACCGCGTTCCGGCATGGCGTGGCGTGCCGATCTTCCCGTGCGGCAAGATCCCGGTCAGCGATACCGCGACGACCTCCATCCTCGCCATGCGCACCGGCGAGAAGGATCAGGGCGTGGTGGGCCTGCATCAGACCGGCATCCCCGACGAGTTCGAGCCCGGGTTGAACGTGCGGTTCAAGGGCATCGACGATCAGTCGATCATCTCCTACCTGGTCAGCTGCTACTACTCGGCCGCCGTCCTGGTCCCCGACGCCCTGGGCATACTCGACAATGTCCTGGTCGCCCGGCAGGCCGACTGACGGGAGCGGGCAACCATGTCGGTGCTGTCGCGCGCCGCGGCACCGCCGGCCACCGGGGAGGTGGCCGCGGTAGTCGCCGCGCTCCTGACCAACCTCGACCACGCGCCTCCGGCCCGGCTGGCCGTGCCGGACGAGGCGGAACCCGAAGCGCCCCAGCAGAACTCCGGCGCCCGCGGTGGCGCGGCCGTGCCGGAGAAGGCCGAGCCCGAAGCACCTCGACGAGCCGCCGCCCGCGGCGGCACGGTCGGCGACGCGGCCACGCCGGACAAGGCCGGTGGCGCAGCAGCCCGGCCCGCCACCGCCGACCTCGGCGGCATGGTCGGTGCCGCCGTGCCGCACGGTCTCCTCGGGCCGACCGGGCTGGGCGCGCCCTACCTACCGAGACCACCGGGGCGGGCGGCCGTACCTACCGGTCCCGCCGATGGTGCCGCTGCGCATTCGCCCCCGACGACGGATCACACTGCCGCACCGGCTGATTCGGCGAGCCTCGACGAGGAAGAGGTCGCGGGCGGCGAAGAAGGGACGCCACCCGACGAGTCGCAGTCGTCGAGCGGCGCCGGGCGAATCCCCACCGGCCCCGCGCCGACCACCGCCGAACCACCGGGCGACAGTGGTATACAGGCCGCTCTCGACCGATTGCTCTCGGGCAGAACCGATCTCACCCGGATGCCGAGTCGTCCGTCCACAGCAGAACCTCCCCGGGCGACGGACGAGGAACCCCAGCGCTCCCGCGGCCCGGATTCGACACGGCGGCAACCCGCGATCCCGCCGCTCTACTGCCCGCCCCCGGTGCGCGACGACCCCGCGCTCGCCGCGGCGGTCAACGAGGGAATCCTCCTGTGGGCCGAGACGATCGGGCTCTACGAGGGCAAGCTCGACGAGCTGCGCAAGGCGGACTTCGGGCGCCTGATCATGCTGGCGCACCCGGATTGCGACGATCCGGACCGGCTGCTCGCCGTCGCCAAGTGCGCGGTATCGGAATGGTCGGTCGACGACTACTACTGCGAGGAGGACGCCGACGACCACGCCCCCGACGGCACCCCGTCCAGCGCCGAGGCCGAGCTGGGTCCGCGGCTCGAATTGGCCGCGGCCGCCATCGATCCCGTCCACCTCCCGGCGCGATATCAGCTACAGCTGGAGCGCGCCATGCAGGCCGATCCGATCCTGCGGGCCTTCCGCACGTCGTTCGAGCACCTGTCGCACTACGCCACACCGGCGCAGCTGGCGCGGCTGCGCACCGAGATCGGCGGCTGGTTCATCGCCCTCGGCGCGGAAGCGGGCTGGCGGACCGCCGACCGGATGCCCCCGGTGTGGGAGTACCTGACCAACCGGCAGCCGCACAGCTTCCTGCCGTGTATGGCTCCGATCGACGTGGTCGGCGGTTACGAGCTGTCCGCGCCCGAGTACACCGACCCCCGGGTGCGGCGGGTGGTCACCACGGCGGCCCTGGCCGCGCAGATGGTCAACGACCTGTATTCGATGGCGCGCGAGGATCTTTCGGGCGGTCGGGAGTTCAATCTGCCCACGGTCCTCGCCGCCGAGGAGCGGTGCCCGCGCCGGGAGGCGGTCCGGCGCACGGCGGAGATCCACGACGAACTGGTGCACCGCTTCGAACGCGAGGCCGCGGCCCTGGCGGCCACCGGCTCCCCCGCGCTGCGGCGCTTCCTGGGCGGGCTGTGGGCCTGGATGGGCGGCAACCGCGCCTGGCACGCCGACAGCCGCCGCTATCACGAGAAGGACTGACACCCACCGTATTTCGAGCACGACCGGGCACCACCCGATTCGAGAGGATGATCCGCGATGACCATGCTCGAGCATGAGACCGACAATGTCCTGCGCACCAGCTATCAGCGATCGGTCGCCGCCTATTGGAACGACAACCCCAACGACGACCGCGTCAACACCCGCCTCGGCGAGGTCGACGGCCTCTACCACCACCACTACGGCATCGGCGAGCCGGACCTGTCGGTGCTGGAGGGCCCGGCCGAGACCCGGCAGGAGCGGATCGTGCGCGAGCTGCACCGGCTGGAGACCGCCCAGGCCGACCTGCTGCTCGACCACCTCGGCGACGTGCGGCCCGGCGACCGCCTGCTCGATGCGGGCTGCGGACGCGGCGGCACCAGCATCATGGCCAACCAGCGCTTCGGCTGCCGGGTGGACGGGGTGACGATCTCGGAGTACCAGGTCGGTTTCGCCAACGGCCAGGCCCGCGAGCGCCGCGTCGACGACAGCGTGCGGTTCCACTTCCGGAACATGCTCGACACCGGGTTCGAGGCGGGCAGCATGCGCGGCCTGTGGACCAACGAGACCACCATGTACGTCGACCTGCACGACCTGTTCGCCGAGTTTTCCCGGGTGCTGGCGCCGGGCGGGCGCTACGTGTGCATCACCGGCTGCTCCAACGATGTCACCGGCGGCCGCTCGTCCTCGGTGAGCTGGATCGACGCCCACTACGGCTGCATGATCCATCCGCGCGGCGAATACTTCCGCGCCCTCGCCGCGCACGGCCTGGTCCCGATCGCCGTCACCGACCTCACGCCCGCGACGATTCCGTACTGGGAACTGCGCACCCACTCCGAGCTGGCCACCGGGGTGGAGAAGCCGTTCCTGACCGCCTATCGGGAGGGCAGCTTCCAGTACCTGCTGATCGCCGCCGATAAGGTAGGTCGGTGATCCCCGAAGCCACGACCGCGATCGACCGCGAGACCCTGCCCGTCGAGCTGGTGGACGAGCAGGGGCGGCCGGTCGGGGCGTGCCCCGTAGCGCAGGCGCATACCGCCCCCGGCCGCCTGCACCGGGCGTTCTCGGTGCTGCTGTTCGACGCCGACGGCCGCGTGCTGCTGCAGCAGCGGGCAGCGGCCAAGACCCGGTTCCCGCTGCTGTGGACCAACACCTGCTGCGGACATCCCGCGCCGGGCACCGATGTCACCGCGGCCGCGGCGGAGCGACTCACCGAGGAACTCGGGATCCGCGCCGCGCTGACGGAGATCGGCACGTTCACCTACCGCGCCGCCGACCCGGAGACCAGCCGCGTCGAATACGAGTGGGATCACGTGCTCGTCGGCCGATTCGACGGTGAGCCACCGCGTCCGGATCCGGCCGAGCTCGCCGCGCACACCTGGGTGTGGCCCGCCGACCTCGTCGCGGCCATGACAGCCGACCCGGAGATGTACACGCCCTGGCTGTCCGGTGTGCTGGCGGTCGTCCGCCGCTCGGGAAACGGAGGCGACACCTAGCGGGGATTGTTCGACAGGAATGGCCGCGCCGAGCAGACATCGTGTTCGCGGACCGCGCAGCAATTGTCTGGCAGCATGTCGGCCATGGAGTTGATCGGGCTGGATCGCATCGAGTCGGCGGCGAAACTGCTGGGGCCGGTCATCCGGCGGACACCGCTGGTGGCGTCGCGGGTGCTGTCGGAGCGCACCGGCGTCGAGGTGCGGCTCAAATGCGAGAACCTGCAGCGCACCGGGTCTTTCAAGCCGCGCGGCGCCTACAACCGGATCGCGAATCTGCCCGAGGCCGACCGGCGGCGCGGGGTCGTGGCCGCCAGCGCGGGCAACCATGCGCAGGGAGTGGCCTGGTCCGCAACGACTTTGGGCATCGAGTCGACGGTGTTCATGCCCGTGGGCGCCTCGCTGCCGAAACTCGTGGCCACCCGGGCATACGGCGCCACCGTGCACCAGGTCGGCGACACCATCGACCGCTCCCTCACCGCCGCACTGGATTTCGCCGAGCAGACCGGCGCCACTCTGATCCATCCGTTCGACCATCCCGATATCGTGGCCGGGCAGGCGACCGTGGCGCTGGAGATCCTCGAGCAGCTCCCCGACGCCGGGACCGTCATCGTGCCCACCGGCGGCGGCGGGCTGCTCGCGGGCGTGGCCGAGGCGCTGCACCACCTCGCCCCGCGGGTGCGTATCATCGGGGTGCAGGCCGCCCAGGCCGCCGCCTGGCCCGATTCCCTGGCGGCCGGTAAACCCGTTGCGCTGGAACGGATGTCGACGATGGCCGACGGCATCGCGGTCGGACTGCCCGGCGAGGTCCCGTTCGCCCACGTCGCCGAGCACGCCCCGGCCGTCGCGACCGTCGGCGAGGACGCGCTGTCGAGCGCGATGCTGCTGTGCATGGAGCGGGCCAAGCTGATCGTCGAGCCCGCCGGGGCGGCCGCGGTCGCGGCGCTGATGCAGTGCGCCGACGAGCTGGACCTGCGCGGACCCGTCTGCGCGATCCTGTCCGGCGGCAACGTCGACCCGCTGCTGCTGACCCGCCTCATCGGCCACGGTCTCAGCGCGGCCGGGCGCTATCTGGCGGTGCGGGTGACGATTTCGGATCGCCCGGGCAGCCTGGGCACGCTGCTGGCCGCGGTGGGCGGCACCGGCGCCAGCGTCCTGGACGTGGTCCATTCCCGCACCGGCGCCTGGCTGGCGATCGACGAGGTGGAGGTCCTGCTCACCCTCGAGACCCGCGGTCCCGCCCACCGCGACGACGTCCTCGACGCCCTGGAGGGCGCGGGATACGCTGTGCGCGTCCAGGATTGACGCTCAGGCCCGGCTCACAGCTCCCGGGCGTCGTCCGCTACATCCCACCGCTGCGCCGCCTCGCCCGAATCTGCCGCTGGCGGTTCTGATCGGAGCCGGGGAGCGAGTTCAGGACGGCGCCGCCCGACGAAATCGCCCTGGGGCCAATGGCTTTCGCATTTCTATTCCCCGTCGGGTGGGGATATCGCGGTGCTGGAGACCGTAGCCTCCGGCGAGCGCCAGTACCGCGGCGAGCAGCAGTGCGGCGGCCAGGCCCCACCCCCGGACCGGATCGACGGGAGCGCGGCCGACCCAGTCGATCGGCGAGAGATGGCGGACCCAGCCGGGAAGTTGCAACGTATCGGCGAGGACCGCGATGACGGCGACGACGATGTACACGATCCACCCGGCCGCGAGATACGGCGGGCGCAGCCCGTACAGCGCGACCGCGACGGCGAGCAGGACCAGCACGGCGGGCAGATAGGCCAAGGCCGCCAGGGTGATTCGGCCGACCGCGGACGCGTCGGAGACCGCGACGGCATCGCTGATACCGAGCGCGAGCCCGCTCACCGCGGAGACGATCGCGGCGCCGCCCGCGACGGTGACCACCTGCGCGGCGAGCCACCGTGCGCGCGAGCAGGTTCCGGCGAGCATCGGCTCGAGCCGGTCGCCGGACTCCTCCTCCGCGATGCGTCCGGCGCCCTGCAGCGCGTATCCGGCACTGATCAACGCGAGCAGCACGACGACGAAAGCCAGATAGGCGTCCTCGTTCGCGCTGCCGCCCCCGAAGATGTCCTGCACCGCCTCGTTGTCCCGCATCAGGGTGCGGATCGCGTCGGCGAGCGACCCGAAGGCGATCCCGACCAGCGCGCCGATGACACTCCACGCCACGACGGGACCCCGATGCCCGCGGAGAGCGAAACCCAACGGGCGCACCAGGTTTGCACCGGCGGTCGCCGATCCGCGGCGCGCGGCGAACAGCCCCTGCCCCAGGTCGCGGCGCTCGGCGAACCACCCCGCGAGCACGGCCATCACCGCGGCGAACCCGAGCGCGAGCAGCAGCGGCCACCAGCGGACGGTGCCGAACGCGCGGGTCTGCTCCGCCCAGCCGATCGGCGACACCCACACCAGCGCGCTGTCCCGCACATCGCCGATGCCGCGCGCGAGGAACGCCACCACCAGCACCACGAGACACGCCGCGGTCCCGGCGCGGGCGGTGGCGACCACCTGCGCGACGGCGGCGGCGAGCGCGGCGAACCCGAATCCGAGCAGGGCCATCGCCGCCGGGTACACCACCGCGCCCGGCCATCCGACATCCAAGGCGAAAAGCGTTGCGCTCATTGCCGATCCGATCACCGCGAGCGCGGCGGCGGACAGCGTCACGGCGGCACCGACCGTCGCGGTCCGTCCGATCGAACCCGCCCGCAGCAGCTCCATCCGTCCCGACTGCTCCTCGCCGCGAGTCATCCGCAGCACCAGGTGAATTCCCAGCAGCGGAAAGGCCACCGCGCCGATGAAGCCGAACTCGTAGCTGATCACTCCCCCGATGGTGTTCAGGCCGAACGGTTTTCCGTTGATCGCGAACAGCGCACTGCCGGATTCCGTTGCCTGCGCGTAGGTCTCGATATCGGCCGGGGTCGGATAGAGGTCGTTCAGCGACCACGCCGTCGCGGCGAAGACCCCCGCCAGGCCCAGCACCCAGCCCAGGATCCAACGCCGGTTGCCGCGCCACAGGATCGACAGCATCGCACGGTAGCCGCCCATCAGCGCACCTCCGCGGTCTCGTAGGTGCGCAGGAACAGCTCGTCCAGGCTCGGCGGATTCGCGGTGACCGACTCGACCCCGGCCGCGTGCAGCACGGCGATCGCCGCGCCGACGTGACCGGCGTCGACGCCGAACGACACCGCCCACCGATCCCCGTCCGGCTCGATCGCCACCGCCGTGACACCGGTCGCGGTCTCGAGCCCGCGCGGCTCGGCGCCGGTGACGGCGTGGATGTGGGTCGTGGTGTGACGGCGCAGTTCGGCCAGCGTCCCGGTCGACACCGTGCGGCCCTGCCGGATGATGCTGACCCGGTCCGCGAGCGCCTCCACCTCCGCCAGGATGTGACTCGACAGCAATACCGTGCAGCCCTGCCGCTTTCGCTCCCGCAGCGTGTCCTGGAACACCTGCTCCATCAGCGGATCCAGCCCCGAGGTCGGCTCGTCGAGAATCAGCAGTTCGCTCTCGCTCGCGAACGCCGCGACCAGCGCGACCTTCTGCCGGTTCCCCTTGGAGTAGTCCTGGCTCCTCTTACCCGGATCCAGCTCGAAGCGTTCGATCAGCTCGGCGCGCCGCCGCGGGTCGACGGGCCCGTGCGCGGCCGCCAGCACGTCGAGGCATTCACCGCCGGTCAGCCCCGGCCACAGCGAGACGTCGCCGGGCACGTAGGCGAGGCGGCGGTGCAGTTGCACGGCATCGCGCCACGGGTCGGCGCCCAGCAGCCGCGCCCGCCCGCCGGTGGCGCGGACCAGCCCCAGCAGGATCCGGATCGTCGTCGATTTGCCCGCGCCGTTCGGGCCGAGGAACCCGTGCACCTCGCCCTGCTCGACCCGCAGGTCCAGCCCGTCGAGCGCGGTGAAATCACCGAACCGCTTGCGCAGGGCCGCGGTTTCGATCACCGCGGTAGATCCGTCACCGATCACCGGTCACCTCCATGAACTATTGGTGTGTACCGATGGTACACGCTCATGGTTCGCGGTCCGGTGCGCACTGCTAGCATCGAGAGGTGCCGCTACCCCGATTCACCCGTTTACCTGCCGAGGAACAGCGCCGCATCCTCGATGTCGCGCTGCGGGCGTTCGCCCGGGACGGCGTCGACCACGCCTCCTACAACCAGATCATCGCGGCCGCAGGCATCTCGAAATCCTCGGCGTACAACTACTTCGACGGTCGCGAGGACCTGCTCTACGCCGTCCTCGACGACGTCGCCGCCCGCCTGTCCGCGGTGCTCGGCAGGTGGGAGCGCGTCGACAGCGCGGCCGAGTTCTGGCACGCCATCGAAACCGTCGAGGCCCGTCTGAGCGCCCACATCGCCGACCACCCGGCCGATCTCGCGCTCATCGACCCGGCGTTCCTGCTGCGCGAGCAGGGCGCGTTCATCTCCTGGATCACCGACTTCGTCGACAACGGCGCAGCCATCGGCATCGTCACCGCCGACTGCGATCGCGACCTGCTCGTCGCCGCCACGGCCGCGGTCCTGCGGGCCGGGGACGCGTGGGGCGCACAGCAACTCAGGGACGGCCGGGTCCCCGACCAGGACCAGGTCTGGGCCCTGATCCGCAACCTCTGGGGCGCTCCGGCCGCCTGAGCGCGCTCAGCACTTGCTCTTGTAGAGATACCTCGCGTTGGCGTCCATATCGGCCTGGGTGATGGCGATCATGTCGGTCCGGATGGTGCGGGTGACCGGCTTGTTCTCGATCGCGGCGGCGGCTTGGGCCACGCCCTGCGCGCCGATGGTGGCGGGGTCCTGGGCGATCAGCGCCTGCACCGTTCCGGCCTTCAGATCCTCGACCTGTTTCGGGCTGGCGTCGAAGCCGACCAGCTTCACCTGACCGAGTTTCCCGGCATTGCGCAGGCCGGTGGCGGCACCCTCCGCGGAGCTCAGGTTGGTGGCGAAGATGCCGACCAGATCGGGGTGCGCGGCCAGCGTGGCCGTCACGATCGACGCGGCCTGGGCGGCCTCGTTGTTGTTGTACTGCACGCCCAGCGACGTCAATCCGGCCTGGTTCCGCAGCTCCTCCTCGAAGCCCTGGGCGCGCAGATCGGTGGTCGAGGTGCCCGCCTTGGTGTTGATGACGAGCACGGATCCCTTGCCGCCCACCAGTTTCGACAACGTCTGCGCCGCCAGCTGCCCGCCCTTGCGATTGTCGGAGGAGATCGACGACAGCGCCACCGAGGTGTCGTCGAGGGCGGTGTCGACCTCGATCACCTTGATGCCGGAGTCCTTCGCCTGCTTGATCGGGCTGGCCATCGCCGTGGCGTGGGTCGGCGCGATCAGCATGGCGCCCGGCTTGTTGGCGATCACCCCGGTCACGATCGGGGTCTGCTGCGCGGCGTCGAACTGCGTGGGCGCCTGGGTATCCAGCTCGAATCCGAGCTTCTTCGCCTCCTCCTCGGCGCCGCACTGCATCGAGATGTAGAAGGGTTCGTTGGCGACGCCGGGGATCAGCACCAGCTTCTGGGCGTTCGTGCCGCCCGAATCCCCCACCTGCCCACCGCATCCGGCCAGCATGCCCGCGGCCGCCAGCGCGGCACCGATCATCGCGGCGGTCCGTCGTCCGGTCCTCATCTCCGCCTCACCTCCGAGATAGGTTGTGCTACTTCCGGTCTCGTGACCGCCTTCGGATCTGGTCGAACCACACCGCGGCCACGAGCACCACACTCACCGCGACCGGTTGCCAGAACACCGGCACCCCCGCGATGACGAAGCCCTTGCGCAGCACCGACGGGATGAATACCCCGATCACGGTGCCCAGCACCGAGCCCGCCCCGCCGAACAGGCTGGTTCCGCCGATCACGACGCCCGCGATGGCGTCGAGGTTGTCGGTGGTGTGCCCGGCGATGGTGGTGGTGCCGAAGTAGGCGAGATTCATGAAACCGGCCAGGCCCGCGAGGGTTCCGGCCATCAGGTACACCAGGATCAGGTGCCGGGTGACGCCGATACCCGCCCGCCGCGCGGCCTCGGCGTTGGAACCGATGGCGTAGGTGTAGCGGCCGAAGCGGGTGGTGTGCAACAGCCAGGCGCCGACCAGGGTCACCGCGGCGGCGACGAGTACCAGAATCGGGACGCCGCCCAGCAGCGTGCCGAATCCCAGTGAGTTGCGCAGATTCTCGGGAACCGTGCGGGTATCGACACCGCCGGTGATCAACTGCGCGGATCCCAGGGCCGCGCCGAACGAGCCCAGCGTGACGATCAGTGGCGGAATCCTGGCCTTGGCCACCAGGAATCCGTTCACCAGGCCCCAGAGTGCCCCGCCCGCAAGCGAACCCGCGAAGCCGATGCCGATGATCCCCCACCCGGCGCCGGTGGCGTCCTCCCCCGGGCTGAGCCATTCCATCGTCTTGGCGCCGATCACGCCGGAGAAGATCAGCACCATGCCCACCGACAGGTCGATGCCCGCGGTGATGATGACGAAGGTCATCCCGATCGACAGCACCAGCAGCACGGCGGTCTCGATGAGCAGCGTCTGCAGCGTGAACCGGGTCGGGAACGCGTCCGGTCGCAACAGGCTGAACGCCGCGTAGAGTACCACCAGCACCAGCCCGATCCACAGCGTGCTGGCCCCCGCGAGCCGTTGCCACACAGTGCTTTCGGGCAGGGCCGCGGTGTCGTCAGCGTGTTCGGAGCGTTCGCTCATGCCGCGTCCTCGTGGGTCAGCGCACCGGTCATGGCACCCACCAACTGCTCGAGGGTGGCGTCGGCGCCGAAGCGCGCCACCCGCTTTCCCAGCCGGAGCACCTCGATGCGGTCGGCGACCGCCAGCACCTCGGGCATGTTGTGGCTGATCAGCACCACCGCGATGCCTTGGTCGCGGACGCGCTTGACGACCTCGAGGACGCGTTCACGCTGGACGACGCCGAGCGCCGCGGTCGGCTCGTCCATGAAGACGACCTTGCTCGCCCACATCACCGACCGCGCCACCGCCACGGTCTGGCGCTGACCGCCCGACAGCGCGCCGATCGGCACGTCCGCGCGCGGCAGGACCACACCCAACCGCCGGAAGTGTTCCGCGGCTTCGGATTTCATCGCCTTGCGGTCGAGCATGCCGAGCCGTCCCGCCAGGCCGCGGCGGAAACGTTCCCGCCCCAGGAACAGGTTGGCGGCGGGATCCAGGTCCGGCGCCACCGCCAGATCCTGGTAGACGGTCTCGACGCCGAGCCGGCGCGCGGCGGTGGGCGAGGCCATCCGCACCGGCTCGCCGTCGAGCAGGATCCGCCCGCCGTCCGGCTGTTCGGCGCCCGAAAGACATTTCACGAGCGTCGATTTGCCCGCGCCGTTATCGCCGATGAGCGCGGTCACCGTACCGGCATGCACCTGGAAGTTGGCGCCCCGCAGCGCCGCGACCCCGCCGTAGCGCTTGACCAACCCCTCGGCTTCCAACACGACGGAAGGCATGATCATCACCCCGGCGACATCGACTGAACGGACATCCGGCCCGCCCGCCAAATGTTAACGCTCACCCCCACCCCCCGAACGAGAATCGCCAAACCCCGCGATCACCGGCCGCACATTCCCGCACTCCCTGTTCGTTCCCGCACCCACTACAAGGTCTCGTAGTGGGTGCGGGGACGAACAGGGGGTGCGGGAATCAGCCCAGCCAGGTGCGGGATTCGGCGGCGGTTTGGCGGATTTCCTGGAGTTGTTCGGTGACCTGGTCGGCTGCGGTGCCGCCGCGGGCGTTGCGGGAGGCGATGGAGCCCTGGACGGTGAGCACCTCGCGGACGGCGGGGGTCAGGGCGGGGTCGACGGCCGTGAACTCCTCGTCGGTGAGTTCGTCGAGGCCGACCCCGCGGGATTCGGCGGCGCGGACGCAGCCGCCCGCGGCCTCGTGGGCGACGCGGAACGGAACGCCCTGGCGGACCAGCCATTCGGCGATATCGGTGGCCAATGTGTAACCGGCGGGGGCGAGTTCGGCCATCCGGTCGGTGTGGAAGGTCAGCGTGGACACCAGCCCGGCGATGGCGGGCAGCAGCAACTCCAGCTGCGCCACCGAATCGAACACCGGCTCCTTGTCCTCCTGCAGGTCCCGGTTGTAGGCCAGCGGCTGCGCCTTCAGGGTGGCGAGCAGGCCGGTGAGGTTGCCGATCAAGCGGCCCGCCTTGCCGCGGGTCAGCTCGGACACGTCCGGATTCTTCTTCTGCGGCATGATCGACGAGCCGGTGGACCAGGCGTCGGCGAGGGTGATGTAGCCGAATTCCGGTGTGCTCCAGATGATCACCTCTTCGGCCATGCGCGACAGGTCCACCGCGATCATGGCGAGCACGAAGGCCGCCTCGGCGGCGAAGTCGCGGGCGGAGGTGGCGTCGATCGAATTGGACGCGGCCGCGGCGAAATCCAGATCGGCGGCGATGGCCTCCGGATCCAGGCCGAGCGACGATCCGGCCAGCGCGCCGGATCCGTACGGGGACACGGCCGTCCGCTTGTCGACATCGCGCAGCCGCTCGACATCGCGCAGCAGCGGATGCGCATGGGCGAGCAGCTGATGGGCCAGCAGCACCGGCTGCGCGGCCTGCAGGTGGGTCTTGCCCGGCATCACCGCCTCCGGATGCGCGGCCGCCTGCGCCACCAGCGCGTCCACCACGTCCAGCACCCCGGCCGCGACGCGACGCACCGCATCCCGCAACCACATCCGGAACAGCGTGGCCACCTGATCGTTGCGCGAGCGCCCGGCCCGCAGCCGCCCGCCGAGCTCGGTGCCGACCCGCTCGATCAGCCCGCGCTCCAGCGCGCCGTGTACATCCTCATCGGACTCGGCGGGCGCGAACGCCCCCGAATCCACATCCGCGGCAAGGCGATCCAGCCCGTCCAGCATCGCCGCCAGCTCCCCCTCGGACAACAACCCGGCCTTGTGCAGCACCCGCGCATGCGCCTTGGACGCACGAATGTCGTACGGCGCCAACGCCCAATCGAACTGCGTGGACTTGCTCAGCGCCGCCATGGCCGCCGCCGGACCGGACGCGAACCGCCCACCCCACAGCGCCCCCTCGTTGGTGCTGCCGCCCTCACTCATCGTTCGTCGTCTCCTCGTGGTCACAGTGCGGTCGTCGGATGCCTGCACACAAGCCGGAGCGGGCGCCTACTTCTTGCTGAGGTCCCGGCGCGCCGCGACCTTCGACGACAGGCCGTGGATCTGGACGAAGCCCTTGGCGAGGGACTGGTCGAAGGTGTCGCCCTCGTCGTAGGTGGCCAGGTTGAAGTCGTAGAGCGACTCCTCGCTGCGGCGGCCGTTGACGACGACGTTGCCGCCGTGCAGCACCATGCGGATCTGGCCGGAGACGTGCTGCTGGGTGTCGCGCACGAACGCGTCGAGGGCCCGCTTCAGCGGCGAGAACCACAGGCCGTCGTACACCAGCTCGCCCCAGCGCTGCTCCACCTGCCGCTTGTAGCGGCCCAGCTCGCGCTCGATGGTGACCGCCTCCAGCTCCTGGTGCGCGGCGATCAGCGCGATCGCGCCGGGCGCCTCGTAGATCTCGCGGCTCTTGATGCCGACCAGGCGGTCCTCGACCATGTCCAGGCGGCCCACGCCCTGGCGGCCCGCGCGCTGGTTCAGTTCGGTGATGGCCTCGAGCACGCTGACCGGGCGGCCGTCGATGGCCACCGGCACGCCCTTGTCGAAGGTGACGATCAGCTCGTCGGGCGCCTCGAAGTTGACGGTCGGGTCGACGGTGTAGTCGTAGACGTCCTTGGTCGGCGCGTTCCACAGATCCTCGAGGAAGCCCGTCTCGACGGCGCGGCCCCACAGGTTCTGGTCGATGGAGAACGGCGACTTCTTGCTCACCGTGATCGGCAGCGCGTTCTCCTCGGCGAAGGCGATGGCCTTCTCCCGGGTCCAGGCGTAGTCGCGCACCGGCGCGATGACGTTCAGGTCGGGGGCCAGCGCGCCGATGCCGACCTCGAACCGGACCTGATCGTTGCCCTTGCCGGTGCAGCCGTGCGCGACGGTGGAGGCGCCGTGGTACTCGGCGGCCTCGACGAGGTGCTTGACGATGAGCGGGCGGCTGATCGCCGACACCAGCGGGTAGCGGCCCATGTACAGGGCGTTGGCCTGCACGGTCGGCAGGCAGTACTCGTCGGCGAACTCGTCGCGGGCGTCGACCACGATCGCCTCGACCGCGCCGCAGTCCAGCGCGCGCTGGCGCACCAGGTTCATGTCCTCGCCGCCCTGGCCCAGGTCGATCGCGACCGCGACCACCTCGGCCCCGGTCTCCTTGCCGATCCAGCTGATGGCGACGGAGGTGTCCAGCCCGCCGGAGTAGGCGAGTACGACGCGATCGGCCATGTCTGTAGCTCCTCAGGTTTCGTGCGTGTCCAGGTCTGCGGCGCCCGCTCCACGGGCCGGGCGGAGCAGGCCTCCTCCCCGGGCGGCTCCCACCACGTGCAAATGATTATGCATGACGATGCAAGCCCATTCATAACCGGGGTGCCCGAGAGACCGGCCCCGGCCGGGGCGCCGGAGCGACACACCAGTGCGACACTCCGCGGAATTGGGACAAATGTGGCGAAACCCCAAGGGCGGCAAGGTGGTTGTGTCGAGGAAGGGACGCGGTGTGTCACGCTGGGGGAGATATCGGGCGGAAGAAGGGTGGGCGCAGTGTATTCGACGTTTGCTGACTACTTCGGCATGATCGGGCGCGACATTCTGAGCATCGGCGAGGCCGTGATCGGTCTCATCGAGCACATCATCGGGATCGGGGGCTCCGGGCCGGGTGGCCACGGCGGCACCTATCCACCGGGGGAATATCCGCTGCGGTAGCGGTTCGGGCAGTATTCCGGGTATGGGCACCGATCAGCACGGGCATTGGGAGCAGACCTACACCGCCCATCCCGGGATGTACGGCGGGCAGCCGTCCGAACCGGCGGTGTACGCGGCGGCCCGGTTCCGGAGCGCGGAGGTCCGCGAGGTACTCGAACTGGGGGCCGGGCACGGCCGCGACGCCCTGCATTTCGCGCGGACCGGATTCGACGTGACCGCCACCGATTTCAGTACCGCCGCCCTGGCACAGTTGCGGGCGGCCGCCGCGGCGGGCGGTGTCGGCGACCGAGTGCGCGTCCTCGAACACGATGCGCGCCAACCGATTCCGCTGCCGGACGCCTCGATCGACGCGGTGTACGCGCACATGCTGCTGTGCATGGCGCTGTCCACCGAGCAGATCCTCGGCCTGGCGGGCGAGATCCGGCGGGTGTTGCGTCCGGGAGGCGTCCTCGTCTACACCGTCCGCCATACCGGCGACGCCCATTACGGCGCCGGAGTCGCACACGGCGACGACATCTACGAACACGGCGGCTTCGCCGTCCACTTCTTCCCTCGCGACCTGGTCGACCGCGTCGGCGAGGGCTGGAACGAGGTCGAGATCCACCCGTTCGAGGAGGGCGAGCTACCCCGCCGACTGTGGCGGATCACCCAAACCGCGTAACCCGCTGCCGCTCAGGCCCACTGTTCGATCTTGGCGGCCAGTTCGGCGCCGGTCAGGGGTTCGCGGGCGATGACCGCGACGGTGTCGTCGCCCGCGATGGTGCCGACGATCTCCGGGAGCGCGGCGCGGTCCAGCGCGCTGGCCAGGAAGTGCGCGGCGCCCGGCGGCGTGCGCAGCACCGCGATATTGCCGCTGTGATCGGTGGAGACCAGCAGGTCGCCGAGCAGTTTGGACAACCGCCCGGTGCCTCCGGTGACTCCCCGCACCGGGCTGCCGTCCTCGGGCACCACGTAGATTCCGGCGCCGCCGTCGGCCGCGCGCAGCTTCACCGCACCCAGTTCGTCGAGGTCGCGCGACAGCGTGGCCTGGGTGGTCTCGATCCCCTCGGCGGCCAGCAGCGCCGCCAGCTCGGTCTGGCTGCGCACGGCGTTGGCGGACAACAGCACCACGATGCGCTGCTGCCGCCCGGCCCGGGTACGCGCGGTGGCCGGACCCGACCTCGCCGCGGAGTTACCCGAGCCACCGGTTCGCTCGCCCGCCTCGGTCATAACCTCACACCCTGCTTCGCCAGCAACCACACCAGCAGCGCCTTCTGCGCGTGCAGCCGATTCTCCGCCTCGTCCCAGACCGCGCTGTGCGGGCCGTCGAGCACCTCGTCGGTGATCTCCTCCCCGCGGTGCGCCGGAAGGCAGTGCAGCACAACGGCATCCGCCGCCGCCCGGGCCAGCAGCTCACCGTTGACCCGGAACGGCCGGAACGGGCCGACGCGATCCAGGCCGTCGTTCTCCTGGCCCATCGAGGTCCAGGCGTCGGTCACCAGCGCGTCCGCACCGGTGGCCGCCGCGATCGGATCGTCGGTGATCGTGATCGTCGCGCCGGTCTCCGTCGCGCGCTTGCGGGCGGCCTCGACCACCCAGTCCAGCGGCTCGAAACCCGCGGGCGCGGCGATGGTCACGTGCAGCCCGGCCGTCACGCCGCCCAGCAGCAGCGAGTGCGCCATATTGTTGGCCCCGTCGCCCAGGTAGGTCAGGCTGCGACCGGCCAGCTCGCCCTTGCGCTCGGCCAGCGTCATCAGATCGGCCAGCACCTGGCACGGATGGAATTCGTTGGACAGCGCGTTCACCACGGGAACCGTTGCGGCGGAGGCCATCTCGTCGAGCCGCCGCTGCTCGAAAGTGCGCCACACCACGGCGTCGACGTAGCGCGACAGCACCCGGCCGGTATCGGCGAGCGTCTCCTCCCGGCCCAGCTGGGTGTCGCGGCCGTCCACGACCACCGCGTGGCCGCCCAGCTGCGCGATGCCCACCTCGAAGGAGAATCGCGTGCGGGTCGAGTTCTTCTCGAAGATCACTCCGACTCCGCGCGGCCCCTCCAGCGGCCGGTGCGAGAACGGCGCCCGCTTCAATTCCGCGGCCAGCGCCAGGATTTCGGCCTGCTCGGCCGGTGAGACGTCGTCGTCCCGCAGGAAATGGCGAATCATCACTTCTCCCCCTTCGCCTGTGCGGCGTCGAGAATCGCGGGCAGGTCCGAGACGAAGTTCCCGGCCTGCGCCTCGGTGAGTATCAGGGGCGGCGCCAGCCGGATCACGTTCGGCTTCGCCGGGTTCACCAGATAGCCCGCCGCCCGGGCGGACTCCTCCACCTGGGCCGAAACATTCTGTGTCAGTTGGATTCCGATGAGCAGCCCGGCGCCGCGCACGTGATCGATCAGCGGGTGGCCGAGCTCCTCGATACCGTCGGTCAGCGTCTTGCCGACGGTCTCCACATGCGCCAGCAGACCGGTCTCGTCGATGGTGCGCAACACCGCCAGCGCCGCCGCCGCACACACCGGATTCCCACCGAAGGTGGTGCCGTGCAGCCCCGGGGTGAGCAGTTCGGACGCGGGCCCCTGCGCCAGCACCGCGCCGATCGGCAGCCCGCCGCCCAGCCCCTTGGCCAGGGTGATCACATCCGGCACGATCCCGGCGGCCTGATGGGCGTAGAAGTGGCCGGTCCGCCCGACCCCGGTCTGCACCTCGTCGAGGATCAGCAGCGCGCCCTGTTCGGCGGTGATGGCCCGCGCCGCGGCCAGGTAGTCCGGCGGCGGCACCACGACGCCGCTCTCCCCCATGATCGGTTCCAGGAACACCGCGGGGGGGGGCCGGGGGGCCGCCGCCGCCCCCGCTGGGCGGCCCCAGCGAACGGTGTCCGAGTTGGGCACCCCCCCGTGCCGGGCCGGCCAACCCCACCCCCACACCGGTGTGTCCAGCGTCGGGGGGGGGGCGGGGGTTAGCGGCCTGG
>NZ_JARWQD010000265.1 GCF_029869545.1 Nocardia wallacei
CAACCCCCCGGCCTGGCTAAACCCCACGGCCCCACCCCCCGTGGCGCCCCACCGGGCGGGGGGCCCCACGCCGGCCCGCCCGCGCACCGCGACGAAGGCGCGCATTAGTCCTAGGTCTCGTCTCGGTAACCGCGATAGCTACAGCATCCTGCGCCGACGATCAGCCCGAATCGAGTTCGGCCCAGAAGCCTTATCCGTATACGGCACCGTCCGCACTGCAGGAGGCAACCTCGGTATGGAGCGCCGAGCCGGGTCTCGATCTGCTGAGCGATCAAGGCCTGCTGGCGCGTGGCGCCGCCGAATCCGAGTTCATCGCCAACGCAACGAAACCCGACAAGGCATATTGGGGATTCCAGTGGGTACCGGTCAAGGACGACGGTCGCAATGTCGGTAAGGCGCTCAACAGCAACCTACAGGATGCCAACCTGGTCGGCACGTTGCATTGGCGGCTGATGTCTTTGACCTCGCGGAAAGGCGGCTTCGACGCCGAGGTCTGTCTCCAGATGCGAGGCGCCTCCGCCAGATTTCCCGTGGTTCATGATCCGGGCAAGAACAACTACGTCACGTGGACTGTGGGGTCGATTCAAAAGACCCGCATCGAGTTCAGGAGCAGTAAGCGAACCAAGGCGATACCCGAGCCCGCACTTCGCCAGACCGCGCCGGTCGCCCCTGACTCACAGGATGCGCTGCGTTGGCAGGGACCATCCGTAGATATTTTCGACGGCTGGCAACTGAGTATCACCAACGCCTTGAATGTTGTCGACTCGGATCCGGCTGAGACAGCACAATGTCGCGCGTGGGGGTACACACTGTTTCCCCCACCCTCCGCAGAGGATGAATCGAAAGCCAGAATGGGTGCCTCACTGGGTGGCGGTATGCACTCCGTCCGCATGGAACGACCGGTCACCTTGCCCGCCTACCCAGGCTGGCCACACTAACGTAACCATTCGTCGCCTTTGTCTTGGCTTGCCAAGTTCCCGCACCCTGTGCATGTTCACGCACTCCCTACACGCCTTCGCAGAGGGTGCGGGAACCAACAGGGAGTGCGGGAATGGGCGCATCGCTTCTCACGGGGCCATTGTGAACAGTTCGTAGCTGTGTCCGTCCGGGTCGCGGACGTAGACGCCGCGTCCGCCTGCCAGGTGGTTGATATTGCGGTCCCATCCGAGTTCGGGGCTCGATCCGTAGTCGACGGCGGGCCATTGCGCCAGGCGGTTCAGGACGGCGTCGAAGGTGTCGTCGTCGATCAGGAAGGCGTAGTGCCCGGGCTCGACCCGGCCACGCTGGTCGTAGTCGAGGGTCAGGTCGTCGTTGACCGCTACCGGGACGAACGGACCCGCGGGCGGCGACACCCGTAACCCGAGCAGCTCCGCGAAAAACGTTGCCGCCGCATGGTTATCGGTGGCCGGGACGATCGTGTGGTTGAGGACGATGGACATGTGAGCCTCCCGCGCCGGGTGTCGGTGCCAGCGGCCCGACCCCGCGTAGATGTATGCGATACGCACGCAATTATACATGCGGATCGCATACATTTGGATAGACCTGTCCGACAAGACCGGTAGGTTGAGCCTCGTGAATCGCCCCGCCCATACCCCCGACGGCGGTCCCGCCCTGTTCCGGCTGGTCCGCTTCTGGTCCCGGCGCTGGGTCAACCGCGCCCTCGACCCGGGCGAGCCGGACGGCGATATGCGTCAGGTCCAGTACATCCAGGCCGTCGAGGCGGTGGCCGCGCGCAGCGGGGCCGAGGAGGCGACCGTCACCACCGTCGCCACCCAGCTCGGCCTCGATCATTCGGGCGCCAGCCGCATCGTCCGCGAGACGGTCGCGGCCGGTTACCTGCGCCGGGCCGACTCGGCGCACGACCGCCGCCGCGTCGTCCTGGAACTGACCGACCGCGGCCGCGACCTGCTCGCCGCGTCCCGGGACTGGCAGCGGCGCTGCTTCGACGAGCTCACCGCCTCGTGGGACGCGGACGATCGCCGCCGATTCGCCCGCTACCTGCAGCGACTGGCCGACGAGAGCACGTGACCTACCCCGTCATATCGAAGCCGCCGAGGATCTTGGTGGGCCGCAGACGGACCACCAGCTCCCCCGGCACGCCGTTGCGCTTGCCGAACTCCTCGGCCCGGTCGGCACCCATGTAGCGGGCGGCGATGGCGGTGGCGGTGCGCACCAGTTCGTCGAGGTCCTCGGAGACGGTGGCGGTGCCCTGGACCTGCAGATACGCGTACGGCGGTGCGTCCAGGTCGACGCACAGCGCCAGGCGCGGATCGCGGGCGATCGCCTTCCCCTTCGCCGTGTTCTTGCCGGTGTTGAAGACCAGTTCGTCGCCCTCGAGGATGAACCAGACCGGGTTGATGACCGGCCGTCCGTCGGTGGCCACGAACGCGAGCTTGCCGGTGCGCGTGCCGTAGGACAGGAATTCGCGCACCTGAGGATCGGTAATGGAGGCCATGGCGGTCAGCCTACGCGCCTTCCTAGATCGCCCCGCGCTCCCGCGCCCGCGCGACCGCCGACGTCCGCGACTTCACCCCCAGTTTCGAATAGATGTGCACGAGATGGGATTTCACGGTCGTCTCGCTGAGAAACAACCGCTTGCCGATCTCGCGATTGGAATGCCCGTCGGCCACCAGCCGCAGCACCTCGACCTCCCGCGGGCTCAACGTGGTGTCGGGCTTGCGGACCCGGGTCATGAGCCGCGACGCGACCGACGGCGACAGCACGCTCTCCCCCGCCGCCGCACCGCGCACCGCCGCCAGCAGCTCGGCGGGCGGCGTGTCCTTCAGGATGTAGCCGCAGGCCCCGGCCTCGATCGCACCGAGAATGTCGGCATCGGTGTCGTAGTTGGTGACCACCAGCACGTTCGGCGGATTCGGCAGGGCGCGTAACGCCATCGTGGCGTCCACCCCCGACTTGCCCGCGCCGAAACGCAGATCCATCAGCACCAGATCGACGGCGGTGGCGGTGCAGAAGGCCACGGCCTCCTCGGCGGTCGCCGCCTCGCCGAGCACGTCGATGTCCTCGCCGGAATCGAGCAGGGCGCGCAGACCGGCCCGGACGATGGCGTGATCGTCGGCGAGCAGCAGCCCGATCATGGCGCCTCCTGCAGCGGGAACGTGACGGTGACGGCGGTGTGGCCGGATTCGGATTCCACGTTCATGCTGCCACCCTGCTGCTCGACGCGGCTGCGCATGGCCGCGAGACCGAACGTGCCACGCGCGAAAACCGCTGGGTCGATACCGATTCCGTCGTCGACCACGTCCAGGTGCACGGCGTCGCCGGCGTAGGTGAGGGTGATCCGCATCCGGTCGGCCCGGGCGTGCCGGACCACATTGGACACCGCGCCCTGCGCCACCCGCACCAGCGCGGCCTCGATCGGCATCGGCAGCCGTTCCGGCGCACCCTCCACCAGCACCTGGGTCTCGAGCCCGGGAGCGCTGGCGCGCTGGGCGATTCGCTCCAGCGCCTCGGTCAGCGACTGGCCCTCGAGGACGGCCGGGGTGAGTTCGGCGATGAGCTGGCGGGTTTCGGCGAGGCTGTCGGCGGCTGTGTCGCGGGCCAACCGAATCTGTTCCAGCGCAGGATGATCCGGGCCGGAGCGCTCGGCGGCATGCAGCAGCAGCTGAATGCTGGACAACCCCTGCGCCACCGTGTCGTGGATCTCCTGCGCCAGCCGCTGCCGCTCGGCCAGCTTGCCCGCCGTGCGCTCCTGTTCGGCGAGAGTGGCACGGGCGGCGAGCAATTCGTCGATCAACCGCTGCCGGTCGGCGGCCTCCTGGAACAGCGCCCGATATCCCAGCCCGATCGCGAGGGCGACCAGCGCACCCAGCACCGGACCGATCACGCCGCCGATCGACCAGCCCTGGTGCAGCGCGAAGCCGACCACGGAGACCGCGGTGGCCACGGCGACCGCGACCGCACCCCAGATCCGCGGCAGCAGATGCAGATACAGAAAGAACAACCCGAAGACGAGATAGATCGCATAGGGCTCGACCGCGACCAGTCCCAGCCACAGCACCGTCAGCGCGCCCAGCCACACCCGGGCCGCCACGGGCCGCCCGCGCAGCGCGACACCGGCGAAGTAGGTCACCAGGAACAGCACCGCCAGTGTGATCACACCCCACCGATGCGTACCGCCGGGCACCAGCGCGCGACCGACGACGACCGCGGTCAACGCCACCATCAGCGCATGCAGCCCGAGCTGCAGCGCGGCGAAGACAGGGGTCAGCGGCGAGCGGTGCACGCCTGCCAGCTTATGCGCGGCTACCTGCGCGGCATCCATCGAAAGGTGTATTCGGCCGCCCACCGTCGGCATACCCGGGATCGGTCCGGTCTCACGATGCCCGGCGCCGCGATCGGCACCAGGCTGGAACCATGTTCGTCGCGCTGCGAGATCTGCGGGCCGCCCGCGGTCGCTTTCTGCTCATCACGCTGGTCGTGGTCCTGGTCGCGCTGCTGGTGAGTTTCCTCAGCGGCCTCACGGCCGGGCTCGCGCACCAGAACGTCTCCGCGATCGAGAAGATGACCGGCGACGCGGTGGTCTTCGCCGACACCGGCGCCGCGCCCGCCTTCGATTCCTCGACGCTGTCGCGGGAACAGGTGCGGGCCTGGCAACACGCCGGTGGGGTGGTCGACCCGGTCGGAATCGGCTACGGCCAGGCCGCGCTCGGTGGGTCTCCGCCCACTCGCGTGGCGCTGTTCGGGGTGCAGGGCAGCGCGTTCGGCAATCAGGTGGCAACCGAGAGCGGCACCGTGGTGCTCAGCGCGCCCGCCGCCCGGCAACTGTCCGCCGCGCCGGGCGATCGCGTCGCTCTCGGCTCCGGTACCTATACCGTCGCCGCGGTCGGCGCCGACGACTGGTACAGCCACACGCCGGTGGTGTGGATGTCGCTGCCGGACTGGCAGGCCCTCGACCCGCGCGGCGGTGCCGCGACCGTGCTGGTCGTCTCGGACGTGCCCGATGCGGGGGCCGTGAACGCCGCCGCGCACACCACGACGACCAGCGTGCGGGGTTCGCTGTCCGCGCTGAGTTCATACGAGGCCGAGAACCGATCGCTGACCCTGATGACCGTCATGCTGTTCGCCATCTCCGCGCTGGTGATCGGTGCCTTCTTCACGGTGTGGACGATTCAGCGCACGCCCGACATCGCCACGTTGAAGGCGCTGGGTGCGACCACCGGTTCGCTGGCGCGAGATGCCTTGGGGCAGTCGCTGATCGTGCTCGCCATCGGCGTCGGGCTCGGGGTCGGCGGCACCGCGCTCGCGGGCGCATTCCTCGGCGATGGCCTGCCGTTCGTGCTCAGCGTCGGCACGACGCTCGTTCCCGCGGCCGCGCTGGTCGGCCTGGGCCTGCTCGGTGCGGCGTTCGCGCTGCGCTTCCTCGTCACCACCGATCCGCTCGCCGCGCTCAACCAGTCGCGCTGAATCATCTTGCCGTACAGGAGTATCCGATGACCACCTCGCTCACCGTCAGCGACGTCACCCTCACCTACCCGGACGGGACCGGCCGCCTCACCGCGCTCGACGCGGTCGATCTCCGGGTGGACGGCGGCCGCATCGCCGCCATCACCGGGCCCTCCGGTTCCGGCAAATCCAGCCTGCTGGCGGTGGTTTCGACCCTGGTCCGTCCCGATAGCGGGCAGGTGCTGCTGGAAACCGCCTCCCGCAGTGTCGATCTCGCCGCGCTGAACCGCCGGGATGCCACCGCGCTGCGCCGCACCGATATCGGCATCGTGTTCCAGCAGCCGAATCTGGTTCCCGCGCTGACGGCCTCCGAACAGCTCGAGGCCATGGCACACCTCGGGCAGCGGCCGTTCGCCTCGCCCCGGATCCGCCGCGAAACTCGCAGCAAGGCACGGGATCTGCTCGCTGCGGTCGGCCTCTCCGGCCACGGGCACAAGCGTCCCGCCCAGCTGTCCGGCGGCCAGCGCCAGCGCGTGAATCTCGCCCGGGCACTCATGAACGATCCGGCGCTCCTGGTCATCGACGAACCCACCAGCGCGCTGGACACCGAGCGCGGCGCCGGCATCATCGATCTGATCCTCCGGGTGGTCCGCGACCACGGCGCCGCCACCCTGCTGGTGACCCACGACCGCGCGCACCTCCATCGGATGGACACGATCTACCGCATGGTCGACGGCCGCCTCGCCCTCGCCGAACCCGCCGAACTGCCTGCCTGACACACGTATACCAAGGTCAGTGCCCCTCTCGGTTCCCGGCGGGCTGGACCTCCGCGTACCAGTCCAGTAGGGCTGGGTTGTCCACCGCGGTGCGTTCCACGACGCGGGACGGGTCGGCGCCTTGGAACAGGCGTTTGATCGGGACCTCGAGTTTCTTGCCGGTGCGGGTGTGGGGGATGCCGGGGGCGAGGATGATCTCGTCGGGCACGTGCCGCGGCGAGACCTCGGTGCGAATCGTGTTCCTGATCCGCTCGGTCAGCTCGGGGGTCAGTTCGGCGCCCTCGGTGAGCACCACGAACAGCGGCATCCAGTAGCCCCCGTCGGGTTGTTCGGCGCCGATCACCAGCGCCTCGGCGATCTCCGGCAGCCGCTCCACCGCCTGGTAGATGTCCGCCGAGCCCATCCGGATGCCCTGGCGGTTCAGCGTGGAATCCGAGCGACCGTGCACGACGATGCTGCCGTGCTCGGTGATGGTGATCCAGTCGCCGTGCCGCCACACACCCGGAAACATCTCGAAATACGCAGCGCGATACCGGCTTCCGTCCGGATCGTTCCAGAACTTCACCGGCATCGACGGCATCGGCTTCGTCAGCACCAGCTCACCGACCTCCCCGCGCACCGGCTGCCCGGCCTCGTCCCAGGAGTCCACGGCCGCACCCAGATACGGCACCGACAGCTCACCGGGCCACACCGGCACCGTACGCGCGCCCCCGATGAACGCCGACACCACATCGGTGCCGCCGCTGAGCGAGGACACCTGCACCCGCTCACCGACGTTGTCGCGCAACCACAGCGACGACGACGGCGGCAGCGACGACCCCGTGATGCCGACGGTGCGCAGCGGCGACAGATCATGGTCGCGCGCGGGCATCACACCCGCCTTGATACATGCCAGCACGTACCCGGGACTGCTGCCGAGCACCGTGGTCCTGGTGCGAGCGGCGATGTCCCACAGCGTATCCGGCGCAGGGTACCCCGGACTGCCGTCGTAACAGACGATCGTCGCACCCACCAGCAGCCCGGCGACCTGGAAATTCCACATCATCCAGCTCGGGCTGGTGTACCAGAAGAAGGTGTCGTCGCTACCGATATCCGACTGCAGCGCAACGGCTTTCAGATGTTCGACGATCACCCCGCCGTGTCCGTGCACGATGCCCTTGGGCAGCCCGGTGGTCCCCGATGAGTACAGCACCCACAGCGGGTGGTCGAAATCGACCTTGCCCGTGTCGATCTCGACGCCGACGGGTTCGGTGATCTGTTCCCAGTCCAGCGAGTTGGGCACCTCGCCCCCGAGCCGCGACACCACCACGGCCGCCCGCACCGTCGGCAGACCGGCGCGCAGCGCGGCGATATCGGCGGTCTTGTCGTGCGCCTTGCCGCCGTAGCGGTATCCGTCGGCCGTCACCAGCACCACGGGTTCGAGCTGCCCGAGCCGGTCGAGCGCCGCCTTCGCCGTATAGTCCTGGCCGCAGGCGCTCCAGACCGCGCCGAGGCTCGCCGTCGCCAGGAACGCGATGACGGCCTCCGGGATATTGGGCAGATAGCCGACGACGCGATCGCCCGGCTCGACCCCCTGCGCCCGCAGCACACCGGCGAAGGCGGCCGTGCGGCCCAGCAGTTCGGCCCACGGGATCTCGGTCAGGGTGCCGTCCTCGCTCGCGTACACGATCGCCGGACGGTCCGAGCGGGCATGGCGCACCACCTGGTCGACATAGTTCAGGCGGGTACCCGGAAACCATTGCGCGCCGGGCATTTCCGTTCCGGTGAGCACCCGCCGCGGCGGTGCGCCCAGCTCGAAGTACTCCCAGAGCGCACCCCAGAACCCGGGCAGATCGTCCACCGACCACTGCCACAGGGAGCGATAGTCCGGGAACTGCGCCCCGGTTCGTTCCGTCACGAACCGCGCGAAATCCGTGACGCGCGCGTCCGCGACATCCTGCTCACTCGGCACCCACTGCGGCTCCACCGCGAACCTCCCTACGCACTCGTCGCACCCGGCACCGCGACGCACGCCATGGCTACCGGAAATTCTCGCATCGCTCGACCCGCGCGGCCACGATGTCAGCCCCCCGGCGTATTCGGCTCGGCGCGGCGCACGATGCGCTCGGCATGCCGCACGATCGGGCCGTCGACCATGCGTCCCTCGAACGCGAAGACGCCCCGGTTGTTCGGCACCTCGGCGAGGAGCCTGCGCGCCCAGTCCACCTCGTCCGGCGACGGCAGGTAGGCGGTCCGGATGACCGGGACCTGGCCGGGGTGGATGGCCACCTTGGCGTCGAATCCCACCGCCACCGCGTCGTCGGTCTCCGCGCGCAGTCCGTCCAGATCGCGGATGTCGAGGTACACCGAATCCAGCGCGAGCTTGCCGTATGCCTTTGCGGCCAGCAGCATCGATGAGCGCACGTGGCGCTCCACATCGCGGTAACGGCCGTCGGCGTGCCTGCTCGAATTGCCGCCCAGCGACGCAACCAGGTCCTCGGCGCCCCACATCGCGCCGACGGCGTTGGGGACCCGCATCACCTCGTCCATCCGCAGTGCGCCCAGCGGGGATTCGAACAGCGCGATCACCTCGCATTCGGTGAGGCTCGAAACCTGTTCGACCGCTTCACATTTGGGCAGCATGACGCGCCGATACCGGGTCCCGGCGAGCGCCTTCAGGTCCAGGGTGTGGTCCTGCGACCCGGCCGCGTTCACCCGGACCACGGTGCGCTCGGGGTCGAGCGGGGTGGCGGTCAGCGCCTGGCGCGCGGCGTCCTTGTCGGCGGGCGCGACACCGTCTTCCAGGTCGAGAATCACCACATCGGCTGCGGCCGCGGCCTTTTCGTAGCGTTCGGGACGGTCGGCCGGGCAGAACAGCCAGGCGGGTCCGGGCAGCTCCCAGGTCATGATCGAACTCCCTCCGCAGTGCTCACGACGTCCACTTCCGCACCAGCGTGCGCCGGATCGCCGTGGCCACCACATCACCGTGCTGGTTGCGCCCGGTATGCGCGAAGGTCACGATGCCCTCGCCGGGGCGGCTCTTGGATTCCCGCTTCTCGGTGACCACGGTCTCGGCATACAGCGTGTCACCGTGGAACATCGGTTTCGGGAAGGCGATATCGGAGAAGCCCAGATTCGCCACGATCGTCCCCTGTGTCAGTTGTGCCACCGACAGGCCCACCAGCGTCGACAGCGTGAACATCGAATTCACCAGGCGCTGGTGAAAGGGCGGCAGCTCGTCGGCGAACGCCGCGTCCAGGTGCAGCGCCTGGGTATTCATGGTCAGGGTCGTGAACAGCACATTGTCGGCCTCGGTAATGGTGCGGCCCGGCCGGTGTTCGTACAGCACATCGGTCTCGAATTCCTCATACCACAGGCCGCGCTGCACGACCCGGCGCATCGGTTCCGTCACAGGCCCAGCTCCCGTCCGATCAGCATCAACTGCACCTCGGTGGTGCCCTCGCCGATTTCCAGAATCTTGCTGTCGCGGTAATGCCGGGCGACAGCATATTCGTTCATGAACCCGTAGCCGCCGAAGATCTGGGTGGCGTCGCGAGAATTGTCCATGGCCGCCTCGCTGGCGACCAGTTTCGCGATCGACGCCTGCTTTTTGAACGGCTTACCCGCCAGCATCAGCGCGGCCGCGTCGTAATACGCGGTGCGCGCGGCGTGTGCCCGCGCCTCCATCCGCGCGATCTTGAACGCGATCGCCTGATTGCGCCCGATCGCCTGCCCGAAGGCCTCGCGTTCCCGCGCGTATCGCACGCTCTCGTCGACGCAGCCCTGCGCGGCGCCCACCGACAGCGCGGCGATCGCGATCCGGCCCTCGTCGAGAATGCGCAGGAAGTTCGCGTATCCGCGCCCGCGCTCGCCGAGCAGATTCTCCTGTGGCACACGGACATCGGTGAGGCTGAGCGGATGGGTGTCGGAGGCGTTCCACCCGACCTTGTTGTAGGCCGGTTCGGCGACGAAACCCGGCGTATCGGTCGGCACCAGGATCGTGGAGATCTCCTTCTTGCCGTCGGTCTGCCCGGTCACCGCGGTCACCGTCACCAGCCGGGTGATATCGGTGCCGGAATTGGTGATGAACTGCTTGCTGCCGTTGATGATCCAGTCACCGCCGTCCAGCACGGCCGTGGTGCGGGTGCCGCCGGCGTCGCTGCCCGCGCCCGGCTCGGTGAGCCCGAAGGCCGCCAGCGCCCGGCCGGAGGTCAACTGCGGCAACCATTCCTGCCGCTGCTTGTCGTCGCCGAACCGGTAGATCGGCATGGCGCCCAGCGAGACCCCGGCCTCCAGGGTGATCGCCACGCTCTGATCGACCTTGCCGAGCTCCTCCAGCGCCAGGCACAGCGCGAAGTAGTCGCCGCCCATGCCGCCGTACTCCTCCGGGAACGGCAGCCCGAACAGACCCATATCGGCCATCCCGGCGATCACCTCGTACGGAAACGAATGCTCCGCATCGTGTTTCGCGGCGACCGGCGCGACCACCTGGCGGGCGAAATCCCGGACGGTCAGGGCGAGTTCGCGATACTCGTCGGGCAGGGTGCCGGTGGACAGGAAGTCGGTCATGCGATGGGTTCCTTCGAATCGTCGGGGGCGATGCGGGCGAGCACCTGGTCGACCTGGACCTGCGCGCCCGAATCGACCAGTAGCTCAACGGTTCCCGCGATCGGCGCGGTGAGGGTGTGTTCCATTTTCATGGCCTCGACGACCGCGATCGGCGCGCCCGCGGCCACCGACGCCCCGGGATCGACCGCTATCGCGATCACCGAACCCGGCATGGGACTGCGGATTTCGGCCTCTCCCACCTGCTCCGCGCCCGCCCGCACATTCGCCTCGGCGACCTCCCGGACGGCGGCAACCCCGGTCGCATCGGCGACCCACAGCTGGCCCGAGTGCTCGGCCACCCGGCACCGGCTGCGCACACCACCGACGGTCACCGCGAGCTCGTCGTCCTCGAACTCGGCTGTCAGCGTGCGCTTTTCGGATTCGTCGAGCCAGACTTCGGCATTCCCGGGAGAGCCGGTGAGATAGACGTGGGTGGTGCGGTCGCCTCCGGACAGCCGCAGCACGGTCGGAGCCGCAGCGCCCAGCCGCCACCCGCTCGGCGTCGCCCACACGTCCCGCACGCCGGATTCCCATCGGCGCAGCCACCGGAACACCGCGGCCGCCACGAATTGCTCCTCGGACACCGGCGCGGCACGGAAATCCCCGGCCCTGCGATCCAGCAGCCCCGTATCCAGCCGTCCCGCCTGCACGTCGGTATCGGCCAGCAGGAACCGCAGGAAGTCGATGTTCGTCCGCACGCCCAGCACCAGGGTGTCGGCCAGCGCGCGATCGAGCCGGGCGAGGGCGTCGGCGCGGGTGGACGAGTGCGCGATCACCTTGGACAGCATCGGATCGTAGTCACTGCCGACCACCGACCCGGCCCGCAGACCCGAATCCACCCGCACCCCGGCACCGTTCGGCTCCGACAGCGCGAGGACGGTGCCGCCGGTCGGCAGGAAATCGCGGCCCGGATCCTCGGCGTAGACGCGGGCCTCGATCGCGTGGCCCGTCATCCGGATGTCCTCCTGCGCGACCGCCAGCTTCTGCCCGGCCGCCACCCGCACCTGACATTCCACCAGGTCGACGCCGGTGATCATCTCGGTCACCGGATGTTCCACCTGCAGGCGGGTATTCATCTCCATGAAGAAGAATTCGTCGGGCCGGTCGGCGGACACGATGAACTCGACCGTCCCGGCGCCCACGTAGTCGACGCTGCGGGCGGTGTTGCAGGCCGCCGCGCCGATCCGGGCCCGGGTCTCGGCATCCAGCAGCGGCGACGGCGCCTCCTCGATCACCTTCTGATGCCTGCGCTGCAGGCTGCACTCGCGTTCGCCCAGATGCAGCACCTGGCCGAACCTGTCGGCGAGCACCTGCACCTCGATGTGCCGGGGCCGGGTGACGAACCGCTCCAGGAACAGGGTGTCGTCGCCGAAGGCGGCCGCCGCCTCGCGCCGCGCACTCGCCAGCGCGGCAGGCAGCTGCTCGGGCTCGTGCACCAGCCGCATGCCCTTGCCGCCGCCGCCCGCGGACGGCTTCACCAGCACGGGATATCCGATATCCGCTGCGGCATCGAGTAATTCGGCATCGGTCAGGCCCGGGCGCGCGATCCCCGGCACGACGGGCACGCCGAAGGCGGCGACCGCGTTCTTGGCGGCGATCTTGTCGCCCATGATCTCGATCGCGCGCGCGGGCGGGCCCAGGAAGACCGGGCCCGCCTCGGCGAGCGCCGTGGCGAAGGCCGAATTCTCCGACAGGAAGCCGTATCCCGGGTGCACCGCCTGCGCGCCGGTGCGCACCGCGGCCTCGACGACCTTGGCGATGTCGAGATAGCTCTCCCGGGCCGGAGCCGGGCCCAGGCGCACCGCGGTGTCGGCCTCGTGCACGTGCCGGGCCTCGGCGTCGGCGTCGCTGTACACCGCCACCGATCGAATCCCCATGGCGCGCAGCGTCCGGATGACGCGCACCGCGATCTCGCCGCGATTGGCGACCAGCACGGTGTCGAACGGAACGGGCGAATTCTGCAGCATCGTCATCACATCCGGAATACGCCGTAGGACACGGGCTCGAGCGGGGCCTGCGCGCAGACCGACAGCGCCAGCCCCAGCACGGTCCTGGTGTCGGCCGGATCGATCACGCCGTCGTCCCACAGCCGCGCGGTCGAATAGTACGGATTACCTTGTCGCTCATATTGTTCCCGGATCGGCGCCTTGAACTCCTCCTGCTCCTCGGCGCTCCAGGCATCGCCGAGCTGATCGCCGCGGACGGTGGCCAGCACCGAGGCGGCCTGTTCGCCACCCATCACCGAGATCCGGGCATTCGGCCACATCCACAGGAAGCGTGGCGAATACGCGCGCCCGCACATCGAGTAATTGCCCGCGCCGTAGGATCCGCCGATCATCACCGTCAGCTTCGGCACCCGGGCACAGGCGACCGCGGTCACCATCTTCGCGCCGTTCTTGGCGATGCCGCCCGCCTCGTAGTCGCGGCCGACCATGAAACCGGTGATGTTCTGCAGGAACACCAGCGGAATCGACCGCTTGTCGCACAGCTCGATGAAATGCGCTCCCTTGACCGCGGATTCGCTGAACAGCACGCCGTTGTTGGCGACGATGCCGACCGGGTGACCGTGAATGCGGGCGAACCCGGTGACCAGGGTGCGCCCGTATTCCTGTTTGAACTCGGAGAACTCGCCGCCGTCGACGATCCGCACGATGACCTCGCGCACATCGTAGGGTGTGCGCGAATCGACCGGCACCACATCGTAGAGTTCCGACTGCGGCGCAATGGGATCCACCGGCGGCGCCACCTCCCACGGGCTCGCCGCCTTCGGCCCCAGCGTGCTCACGATGCGGCGCACGATGCGCAGCGCATCCTGGTCGCTGTCGGCCAGGTGATCGGTGACACCGGAAGTGCGCGAATGCAATTCGCCGCCGCCGAGCTCCTCCGCGGTGACCACCTCGCCGGTCGCCGCCTGCACCAGCGGCGGCCCGCCCAGGAAGATGGTGCCCTGGTCGCGCACGATGACGGCCTCGTCACTCATCGCCGGGACGTACGCGCCACCCGCCGTGCACGAACCCATCACCGCGGCGATCTGCGCGATTCCCTCGGCGCTCATGGTCGCCTGGTTGTAGAAGATGCGGCCGAAATGCTCGCGATCCGGGAACACCTCGTCCTGATGCGGCAGATACGCGCCGCCGGAGTCGACGAGGTAGAGGCAGGGCAGGCGATTCTGCAGCGCGACCTCCTGCGCACGCAGATGCTTCTTGACCGAGATCGGGTAATAGGTGCCGCCTTTGACGGTGGCGTCGTTGGCGACGATCACGCATTCGCGGCCGGACACCCGGCCGATCCCGCTGATGATGCCCGCGCCCGGACAGTCGTCCCCGTACATCCCGGTCGCGGCCAGCGGCGACAGCTCCAGGAACGGGCTGCCGCTGTCGAGCAGCTGGTCGACCCGCTGCCGCGGCAGCAGTTTCCCGCGGGCCACATGCCGCTCGCGCGCCTTGGCCGGGCCGCCGAGCGCGTTCGCCGCCAGCCGCGCGCGCAGATCCTCCACCAGCGCCAGGTGAGCCGCCCGGTTGGCACCCTGCACCCGCGTGTCCTGCGTAACCGTCATCACGCCATCCTGCCCGATCGGTTAATCGCCAATAACTGGAATTTAAGATAGTCTCCATTAACTGAGTTGTCCATAGCCGGCGAGAGGAGGCGCGGTGACCAGCAGCGATTCGGCCACACCCACGCGCCGCGAGCAGCTGAAGGCACAGCGCCGGGAGCAGCTGCTGGAGGCGGGAGCGCGGCTGATTGCCGACCGCGGCTTCCCCGGCGTGCGACTCGACGATCTGGGTGCGGCGGCCGGGATCAGCGGTCCGGCGGTCTACCGGCACTTCCCCAGCAAGGAGGCCCTGCTGGTCGAGCTGCTGGTGGGGGTCAGTCAGCGACTGCTGGAGGGCGGCAGAGCCGTTGTCGCGCATGCCGATTCGCCGCGCGCGGCCCTGTCCGGGCTGGTCGACTTCCACCTCGACTTCGCCCTCGGCGAGCCGGAACTCATCCGCATCCAGGACCGCGACCTGGAGAATCTCCCCGAGGCCGCCCGGCGTCAGGTCCGTCGCACGCAGCGGCAGTACGTCGAGGCGTGGGTGTCGGTGCTGTGCCGACTGCACCCCGACCTCCCGGAGGCCACCGCTCGCGTCCAGGCGCACGCCACCTTCGGGCTGATCAACTCGACTCCGCACAGCGCCTCCGCCGCCCTCGCCAGCCGTGCGCGCCCGATCCTGCGCCGCATGGCACTGGCCGCGCTGGACTGAACCGCGGGGCTCGTCGGCTGGGAATTGTTCCCACGAGAGGCGAATTCGGCTGTCCCGCACTACCGTCACGGACGGTGCTCGGGGGTGTTTTGTGGGCCTGTCGTCTCGTGGGCGACAGAAGCCGTCGCAGCACATGTGGTGCCCTCGCACGCGGCGAGGGCTGGAAAGGTTATGGAGAGAATGGTACGTAAAACCCTGGTCAAGGCAGTCGCTGTCGCCGCTGCGCCGCTCGCTGCCGCGGTCGTGTTCGCCGGAGGCGCGAGCGCCGACACCGGACAGGCCGCGGCGCCGCAGGCCGCCCCGGTGGCCGGTGTCCCGCTGGAGTCCGAGGACATCACCACCAACCCCAACGCCCAGTATCCGGATCCGGTGCTGAACGGCGCGGCCCTCGGCGCGGGAATCGGTTCCGCCGTGGGCTTCTGGACCGGGTCCGGCGGCCCGATCCTCGGCGGCCTGATCGGCGCGCTGGTCGGCGCGACCAACCCGGACGTGGTCCCGCAGGTCCTCCCCTGATCCGGCGGTAGATCGCACTCGCGAGGCCCGGGGGCCGGGGTATAGGCCCGCCCCCCCCCCCCCCGGGGGAACCCCCCCCCCCCCCCCCAACCCCCCCCCCCCAAGCCCCCCGGCCCACCGGGTTTCACCACCCGCGCCAGCTCCGCCAGCGCCACGGCCGGATCGGCCACCGAGCACAACGTCATACACGC
>NZ_JARWQD010000266.1 GCF_029869545.1 Nocardia wallacei
ACCCGGGCCGCGGGGCGGGCCACTAAATCGGCGCTCGAATAGCTGGCGGCCGGGCGGGGGCGGCCGTGACCGCGCTGGGGGGGCGCCACGTGCCGGGCGCTGCCGGACAGCATCCGGGCCAGCTCGGCGAAGATGGCGCCCCGCCCGAAGCTTCCGTGCAGCGCGACGACCGGCCGACCCGGACCATCGAAATCCAGAACGGGAATGTCCACCGGACCATCCTGCCGGTGGGCGCAAACGAATTTCGGTGCGTCATCCACCGGCCGCGGCCAGGTGGATGTCGATCACCGGTGCCACCCGGACCACGAGTTCCTCCAGCGACTCCGATGCGATCGGTTCCACCTTCAGGATGTAGCGCAGGTAGGCGATGCCCAGCAGTTGCGCCATCGCGAGATCGATCCGCAGCTCGGCGTCGGGGCCGGGCAGGGCCGCCGCCAGCTGCGAATACACCTGGTTCTGGATGAACTCGCGCACCAGGGTTGCGGATTCCTCGTGCGTCGCCGCCCCGCGCAGGATCGCCAGCAGCGGCGCGCGCGAGGGCGCCCGATCCCATGCCTCGAAGAACACGTGCGTCAGCCGTGTCCCCAGCGCGTCCCGGTCGCCGTCGACGATGCGGCTGGCGATATCGGCCGGATCGAACGGCCAGCCCATGGTGGCGCGGAACAGCTCGGCCTTGCTGCCGAAATAGTGCCTGATCAGCGCGGGGTCGACGCCCGCCGCGGCGGCGATCTCGCGCACCGAGGTCTGCTTGAAACCCGACTCGGCGAACTTGTGCCGCGCGGTGTCCAGCAGCACCTGCCGGGTGTCGGTCTTCCCTGGGCGTCGTCCGATCGGAGGCATGATGCCGGAAATTCTACAGTCGTTGACTTTCGCCGCCGCCCGGCGCTAGCCTGGGACCAGAAATTCAACAAGTGAGGAGTTTCCGATGCCGGCTCCGCGATGGCTCGCCCGCGCCAACAAATTCGGGTTGAACAGGGTCACGCGCTTCATCGCGCCCCGCGCGCCGGGCTGGGCCGTGGTGATCCACCGGGGACGCAAGTCCGGCAAGACATTCCGGACGCCGCTGTGGGCCTTCCGCCGCCCCGGCGGGTATGTGATCGCGCTGACCTACGGGCCGCACTCGGATTGGGTGCGCAATGTGCTCGCCGCCGACGGGTGCGAGCTCGAAAGCCGCGGCCGCCGTTACGAAGTCGGCAATCCCCGGGTATACCGGGACGACAGCGCGAGCGATATGCCCGCGTTCATCCGGTTCATGTTGCGATATGTGATCAAGGCGCCAGACTTCCTGAGCGTCGATGTGGTGCGGGAGTCGGTGGCCGCCTGATCGGGCCCTACCGCCCCTGGAACCGCTCGAGCGCCTCGCTCAGCACCCGCAGCCGCTCCTGCCGGAACCGCGGCATATCGTTCTCCAGTGCGTGCAGCACGTCGAGCGCGGGATCCGCGCAGGCCCAGAAGCGCAGCTTCGATTCCAGCCGCGTGTCGAGTTCCCTTCCACGGCACCGCTGTACGCAGCGAACCAGATCCCGACCGGCGTCGGGGTACAGGTAGCACAGGTCGTAGTCCGGGTCGCCGATCTCGACGTCCCCGAAGTCGATCAGTCCGGTGATCTGCGTCCCCGTCACCAGCAGATGGTCCAGGCTCACATCGGCGTGCAGCAGGGTCGGGCGATAGTCGAAGTTGCCGTCGTCGCCCAGATAGCCCTCCCACGCCCGCAGCAGCATCGTCGCCTCCCGCGCGGAAATCAGCGGAAGCACCTCGGCGCGAACGGTTTTCAGGTCGGCGGTGAAATCGGCTCGCAGATCCCAGGTCTCGATCCCGAGCTCGCGGGCACGCGCCACGGGGAAGTCGTGGATACCGTCGATCAGCTCCGCGATCCGCCGGGACGTCTCCGGCAGCTCCAGCAGTCCTCGCCGCCTCCACTGCTCATCCGGCAGCGACTCGCCCGGCACGGCCGGATACACACAGAACGCACCGGGCCCCAAGGGATTCGGTGCCGTGAACGAGAATCGCGGGATCGGCACCGGCAGCCGTTCGGCCAGTTCGGGCAGCAGCGCCGCCTCGTGCGCGATCCCCTCGGCCCCGTGCGGATCCTGCGGCAGCCGCAGCACATACGAGGTCTCGCGGCGTTCGAGCAGCAGCGCCACACTGTCCATCCCGGCACCCAGCAAACGCAGCGTGCCCGTGGCCAGATCCGGGTCCGGTGAGGCGGCGAGCGCATCCCGGACCCGTGCCTCCCAGTCCCGCGGCAACCGCACGCTCGCACTCATGTCCACGGGTGCATCGTACGGATCGCCGCTCAGGCCCTGCGGGCGATGAGCAGGTGCGCCGGGATCGGTTGCCGGTCGATGCGGCGGTCCTCGACGGTCAGGCCCGCCCGCTCCAGCGCGCCGATCACCTCCGCCACCGGCCGCAGCCGGAAGCCGTAGGCGGTGAACGGCATCTTCGCCATGGCGTCCGGGTCGCCGATGCCCACCACGAGACGGCCCCGCGGGCGCAGCACGCGCGCCAGTTCCGCACAGGCACGGTCGAGTTCGGGCACGAAATACACGGTGTTCACCGTGATCGCGGCGTCCAGGCTCGACTCGGCCAGCGGCAGCTCCGTGAGCGAACCCTGCAGTACCCGCAGCCTGCCCTCGCCGATCGGGCGCGCGAGCCGAGACTTGGCCCGCGCCAGCATGTCCGGCGAGAGCTCCACGCCGTGCACCGTGCCGTCCGGACCGACCCGGTCCAGCAGCAGCGACAGCCCCACGCCGCCACCGAAGCCGATATCCGCCGCCGCCTCGCCCAGGGCCACCGCGGCGGCCTCGACGGCGCCGTCGATCGCGAAGCGGTTGGAGCGGTTCAGCATGACCGCCACGCCCTTGCCCAGCAGTCCGTGCGGATTGCCGAGCTGGGCGGCGAGGGCGGACATCACGCGTGCGGCAACGGCGTTCACCCCACGCATGCTACCGCCTTGACTTCATGTCGACCTGAACCTGCATCATGGGGATATGACCCGTGCTCTCGACGCCGGAGCCCGAGCGACGGCGGAGCTGCCGATCGGCGAGCTGGCCGCGCGTTTCGGGCTGGCCACGCATGTGCTGCGGCACTGGGAGGATATGGGACTGCTGGCGCCGCACCGGGATTCGGGCGGACGCCGCCGCTACGGGCAGGGCGATGTCGAGACGGTCGCGCTGATCCTGGTCGCCAAGGGCATCGGGCTCTCGCTGGAGGAGATTCGCGATCTGTTCTCCACCGCGACGGACCGGGCCGGTCGCCGCAGGCTGCTGCAGGCGCATCAGGCCCGGCTGCGGGAGCAGATCGCGCAGGCGCAGGCCGCGCTGGCGGCCATCGGGCACGCGCAGGACTGCGCGGCCGCCGACATGCGGACCTGCCCGCACTTCCGCGACCTGCTGGCGCGGGCCCTGCCCCTGCTCGGCGATCCCGCGCAGCGCGGCGGTCCGCTGCTGCGCAGCCTGACGAGCCACGAGCCCGGTAAATGACCGCGGCCAGATCCCGAGGGCCGCGGTGATCCGGGCTTAGTCTGCTGGTCGTGGACGACACGACCGGCAGCGCGACGCATCCGCACGAACCACACACCCAGGGCCTGGCCGCCAAGCTGAACTGGCTGCGCGCGGGCGTGCTCGGCGCCAACGACGGCATCGTGTCGACCGCCGGTCTGGTGGTCGGCGTGGCGGCGGCGACCACCAGCACCACCCCGATCCTGACCGCGGGCGTGGCCGGGCTGGTGGCCGGGGCGATCTCGATGGCCGCCGGAGAGTACGTCTCGGTCAGCACCCAGCGCGATTCGGAGCGGGCGCTGCTGTCGAAGGAGAAGCGAGAGCTCGCCGAGGAACCGGACTACGAGCTGGCCGAGCTCGCCGAGATCTATCAGCGCAAGGGCCTGTCGCCGCAGACGGCCCGCCGGGTCGCCGAGGAGTTGTCCGCGCACGACGCCTTCGCCGCGCACGCCGAGGCCGAATTGGGCCTGAACCCCGACGAACTCACCAACCCGTGGCAGGCCGCGTTCTCCTCCGCGGTGTCGTTCACCTGCGGTGCGCTGCTGCCGCTGCTGGCGATCCTGCTCCCGCCGGTGTCGTGGCGGATCCCGGTGACCGTCGCCGCCGTGCTGGTCGCGCTGGCCGTCACCGGATCGATCAGCGCCCGGCTCGGCGGCAGCAACCCGCGCCGCGCCACGGCCCGCGTGGTGATCGGCGGGGCTCTGGCCATGGCCGTCACCTTCGCCATCGGCCAGATCCCCGGCGTCGAGCATTGAGGCAAAGTCCGCCGCCGATGCCCCGCGCCTGACACAGTGAACGCATGACCGATCAGCGACGGGGACCGTTCTGGGACGGTGTGCAGGGCCGCGCGCCGATGCCGCGCGCCGCGCAGACGCTCGGCTTCGAATTCCTCGAGGCCGATATCGACAGCGGGACCATCGAACTCGCCTTCACCGCGACGGAGGCGTTCACCAATCCGATGGGCGAGGTGCTGGGCGCGTTCGTCGCCGCCATGCTCTACGACACGGTCGGCCCGGCGCTTCTGGCCACGCTCGGCCCGGACGAATTCCAGTCCACGCTCGATCTCCAGGTGAGTTTCCTGCGTCCCGCGCGGACCGGGCGGCTGCGCGGTACCGGCCGGGTGGTGCGCCGGGACGGCGATATCGCGTTCCTCGCAGGCGAATTGCGTAATCCGGACGACGAGGTCGTCGGCACCGCCACGGCCACGGCGAGGGTGATCCCGCTCGGCGGATGAGCGGTCCGCACGGCAGGGAGCCGTTCAGCGTTCGGTGACGAACTCATGGATCGCCGTCGGTCCGTGTGACATCGGACCGCGCGCGTGCCGCCCGGGAACTGCTGACGTGCAGCACGGCTCCGAGCCCGGCGCCGACCAGTGCGCTGGAGACGACCCCGACGACGAAGTTCAGCGCTCCGGTCGAGGCCGCCGCGGGTAATGCGAAGCCGACAGCGAACGCGAAGGTCAGCACACCGGCCGTCGCGACCAAGGCCACGGCGAGCCTTCTCTCCATGATGTGACCCCCTGCAGGACACCGAGATTCGGCGCGACCCGATGACGGCTCGAGTGAGCGGCTCCCCCCCGGACTGAAGACCGTCGCGCAAGGTCATAGTGACGGTGCGGGCCGATCTCGCGCCAGTACCGCGGGCACGATTACGGCGGATCGGTGACCAATTGGGGACCAAAGTCCTCGATCCGCGGCCGAGAGTCACAGCGGGGTGGGTATCTCATTCGACCGGGGGCAACAGCCCGATGGCCTCCTTCACGAGCGCGATCTTCCTGCGCGCGGGCCCGCGGGCGACGCTCGCGCCGCGCCGCAGCAGTTCCCGCACGTGGTCCGGGTCACCGGAAAGCGCCTCGTACCGCCGTCGGATCGGCTCCGTCACCGCCACCACGGCATCGGCGACCGCATGCTTCAGATCGCCGTAGCCGTCGAGCTTGTCGGCCAGCAGCTCGGGCGGGGTGCCGGTGCAGGCGGCCAGAATCGTCAGCAGATTGGCGATGCCCGGCTTCGCCTCGGGGTCGTGGATCACCTCGGTGCCACCGTCGGTCACCGCGCGCATCACCTTGCGGCGCAGCACGTCCGGGGTGTCCAGCAGGCGGAGCGACCCCGCGGCCGAGACCGATTTGCTCATCTTGCGGCTCGGATCCGCCAGGTCCATGATGCGGGCGGCGACGGGCGGGTTCACCGCGTGCGGGACGGTGAAGACCGCCCCGTAGGACGCGTTGAACCGCACCGCGACATCACGGGCCAGCTCGACGTGCTGGCGCTGATCCGCGCCGACCGGCACCTCGTCGGTGTCGTAGAGCAGGATGTCGGCGGCCATCAGAATCGGATAGGTCAGCAGTGACGTCCGCACCTGCCGCAGGCGCCGGGACTTCTCCTTGAACTGGATCATCCGCTGCGCCTGGCCGTATCCGGCGACGCATTCCAGCAGGTAGTGCAGCTCGGTGTGCTCGGGCACATGCGACTGCGCCAGGAACAGGCAGCGCTCTGGATCCACCCCGGCGGCCAGCAGCAGCGTGGCGAATTCCAGTGTCCGCCTGCGTACTTCGGCCGGGTCGTGGTCCAGGGTCAGGGCGTGGAGGTCGGAGACGAAGACGACGGTGTCGGTCGAGGACGTCTGCCGCTCGGTGAGCGGGGCGATGGCCCCGAAGTAGTTGCCGAGGTGAAGTTCGCCCGAGGGGGTGAAGGCCGTGAGCCTGCGCGGCATGGTGGGTTCCTTTCCGGGAGTGACCGCCACCCGGTCGGACCACCGCGTCGGTATTCGGAAACGGCCGCCCCATACGGGCGGCCGCGGAACGAGGACATGCGGGAGCTGCGGGCCGCCCTAGGGCAGCCACCACGCGAGACGAGCGCTGATCCGCATACCTCGGACGCTAGCACCGGCCGGGCGGAGCGCACCACGGATTATCCGGACTGGAACCGAGTATGCGGGTCCAGTTATCGGCTACTGGACCTGTATCAGGGGTCCAGTCATGGTGCATGCTGGCCGAATGTTGCTCCGTCGTCTCTGCGCGCTCTATGTCGGTTTGTGGCTGTACGGATTCTCCGTGGCCGTGATGATCCGGGCGGCGCTCGGACTGGATCCCTGGGATGTGTTCCACCAGGGCGTGGTTCGGCACGTCCCACTGAGTTTCGGGACCGTGACCGCGGTGACCGGGGTGGCGGTGCTGCTGGCCTGGATACCGCTGCGTCAGAAGCCGGGGCTGGGCACGGTGAGCAATGTCGTGGTGATCGCGATCTCGGTGGATGTCGGGCTGTGGTTGCTGCCGCAGGTGCAGGCGCTGCCCGTGCGGGTGGGCGCGATGGCCGCGGCCGTGGTCCTCAACGCGGTGGCCACCGTGCTCTACATCGGCGCCGGGATGGGGCCGGGGCCGCGCGACGGACTGATGACGGGCCTGGTGCAGCGCACCGGCCGCCCGGTCTGGGCGATCCGCACGGGCATCGAGGCGACCGTCCTGGTGACCGGATGGCTGCTCGGCGGCAGCGTCGGCATCGGCACCCTCGTCTACGCCTTCGGCATCGGCCCGCTGATCCACCTGATGATCCCGCTGGTCGACCGCTGGCTCCCCGGCTTCCACGGCACCCGCCGCGAACCCGAGCCCGCGCTCGCCTGACACCCACCGCGCTCAGCGCCGCCGCAGGCCCAGGACCGCGAGCCGGACCCGGTTGGTGGCACCGGTTTTCGCCATCAGATTGGCGATATGGGTCTTCACGGTGGTGATGCCGACGTGCAGCCGGTCGGCGATCTCGCCATTGGACAGCCCTTGCGAAACCAGATCCAGCACTTCGGCTTCCCGCGACGTCAGACCCGGAATCGTTGCGGGCATGGGCTTTTCGTGCGTGCCGTGCGCGGCCACCGCCGAATCGACCACGCGGACCAGGACATCGGGTGAGAAGGGCCGATCGCCCGCGGCCGCGCGGCGGATGCCGTCGAGCAGGTCGGTCGGCGAGGCGTCCTTGACCAGGAATCCGCAGGCGCCCGCCCGCAGCGCCGGGTACAGATGCTCGTCGTCGTCGAAGGTGGTCAGCACCAGCACCCGGGTGGCCGGGCGGGCGGCGAGAATGGTTGCAGTGGCACGGATTCCGTCCATGCCGGGCATGCGCAGATCCATCAGCACCACGTCGGGACGGGTCCGCTCGGCCAGGCGCACCGCGTCGGCGCCGGTGGCCGCCTCCCCCACCACCTCCAGGTCGTCGGCGTTCTCGCACAGCATGCGCAGCCCGGCGCGCACCAGTTGCTGATCGTCGACCAGCAGCACCCGGACGGTCACGACGCCCGGCCCGGCAGGTGTGCCGCGAGGCGCCAGCCCGTGGCGGTCGGTCCGGCGGTCAGCGTGCCGCCGAGCAGCTGGACCCGCTCGGACAGGCCGATCAGCCCCACACCGCCCGCCGTGACGAGGCCGGGTGCGCCCTCGTTGGTGAGCAGGAAGTCCACTCCGTCGCCGACGCCGATCCGCAACCGCGCCACCGCATTCCGGCCGCCGTGCTTGACCGCGTTGGCCAGCCCCTCCTGGGTCAGCCGCAGCACGGTCAGCGCCGACAGCGGGTCCACCGCGGTGACGTCACCGATCTCGGTGTCCACCCGCGGCCCGAGCCGCCGGGTCCGGGCCACGGCCGCCTCGATCGCCGCGGGCAGATCGCCCGGCGCGACGAACGACTCCCCCGCGCCGTCCGGATCACGCAGGATCGTCACCAGTTTCCGCAGATCGTCCAGGGTTTCCTTGCCGCTGGCGTGGATATCGTCGAGCACCTCGCGCACCGCGGGCGGCGCCTCGGGCAGCGCATGTCGCGCCACCCCCACCCGCAGCACCGCCGACGAGACGTGGTGCGCGATGAGGTCGTGCAGCTCCCGGGCGATCGCGGTGCGTTCGGCGGCGCGCGCGGCGGCGACCTCCGCCAGCCGGTGCTGCGCCATCTCGTCGGCGGCGCGCCGGGCCCGGTCCGCACTCTCGAGCGCGCCCCGCAGCAGTCCGCCGAGCAGCAGCGGCAGTCCGGCCATCACCACGGCCCGGTATCCGGTCGCGCCCGCGCCGCCCGCCTGGTGCAGCAGATAGGCACCGGCGAGCGCCGCGGCCCCGAGCCAGGGTCGCCAGTTCCCCTGTCGCGCAGCCAATTCGGTGAGCGCCACCGCCGCCGCCACCTTGGCCACGACGGGTCCGGTGTGCCCGAATTCGAATCCGAGCGCCAGGATCGCGGTGGTCGCCAGCGAGGCGGCCAGCGGCCAGCGCACCCCGCCCGCCGTCGCGGCCACCGCCGCCAGGCCGATCGCCCAGTCGACGGCCGCCGCGGAATCGCTCAACCAGGCCAGGCAGCCCGCGGCCAGCGCCACCAGCACGGCCAGCCGCACCGGCACCGACCGCGGGGACAGCAGCCACTCGATGCCGCGCAGCACGCCGGTCGAATCGGGATGGACCGCGCGCCGCCCGCCCTGCGGCCGCCGTCGCGCCCGCCTACTCGCCGGGTCCGCAGCATCCTCCACGCTCACATCATGCCGCCCGGCGGCCCCGCGCGTCTCCTACCTCGGGAGGAGGCGGCTCGTTCCGGCGGTCGCCGGGTCGGGCCCCGGGGCCGATTCCTCGGGCCCGGCCACCGGGCACGGTGGTGGCATGACCGATGAGGACAGCGCACCCACCACCCGCCCGGCCCGGCCCAGTCGGCGCGCGATGCTGGGCGCCATCGCGACGTCGGGTGCGGTCGCGGGCGCCGCGGGACTGGCCGCCGGGGTATCGCTGGGCGCGGACTCCAACGCGCCCGGCTCGCCGCCCGCCCGGAGTCGTTTCGAGAACCGGACCGTGCTGATCACCGGCGCCACCTCGGGGATCGGCGCCGCGGCGGCCCGGCTGTTCGCGGGCGAGGGCGCGCGAGTCGCCTTCTGCGGCAGGCGCACCGAGCGCGGGCAGGCGGTGGAACGCGAGATCCGCGGAGCCGGAGGGGAAGCCACGTATTTCCGCGCCGATGTCCTGGTGGAGAACGAGATCCGGGCGTTCGTCGACGCGGCGGTCGCGAAGTACGGTGGCCTGCACGTCGCGTTCAACAATGCCGGTATCACCATTCAGAAGAAGCTGCACGAGTACAGTGCCGACGACTTCGACAGGGTCCTGAACACCAACTTGCGCGGCACCTTCCTGGCCATGAAATACCAAGTGCCGCACATGATCCGGTCCGGCGGCGGCACCATCGTGGTCACCTCCTCGTCGAACGCCCTCGCCACCGATGCCGGGCGCGCCGCATACACGGCGAGCAAGCGCGGGCTGGTCGGACTGGTCCAGTCGGCCGCGCTCGACTACGCGGGCGACGGCATCCGGGTCAACGCGCTCGTCCCCGGCACCACCGACACCGATCTGGTCCGCGACCTCAGCCCCATCGGCGGCCTGCCCGACGATGCGTACCGGGTGGCGATGCGGCAGTGGGCGAAATCGAATGTGCCCGGCCTCGGCCGCCTCGCCACCCCGGAGGAGGTGGCGGCATTCGCCCTCACGCTGGCCTCGCCCGAACACCCCTACCTCACCGGCGCGCAGCTGGTCATCGACGGCGGCAAGACCGCGCACGCCTGACGGGATTCAGTTGTCGCGCACGATGATTCCCGCGGCGCGCGCGAACGCCGGGGCCAGATCCAGCAGCTGCATCGTGCTGATCGTGGCGCCCTTCAGGGACTCGATCCCGGCGGCGATCTCCAGGTTGACCGCGCCGCGCAGATCGACCTCGTGCAGGGTGGCGCCGTGCAGTGCGACCTGGTCCAGCCGGGTGCCGGGGAAGCTCACCCGGGTCAGGGTCGCCTCGCCGAAGTCGGCGTCGCGCAGGACGCAGTCGGCGAAGGTGACGTCCTGCAGCGCCGCGTTGCGCAGGTTCACCGAATCGAATTTGCAGCCCTCGAACCGGACCCGCCGCAGCTGCGCCCCGACAGCCTCGACTCCGGACAGCGCGCAATCGACGAATTCGGTGTTCAGCCAACCGGTCTGGCCGAGATTGGTGCCGATCCACCGCACGTGGCGCAGCCAGACATCGTCGAAGCGGGCGTAGCGCAGCATGCCACCGGCGAATTCGGCTGCGGTGAACGCGGATTCGACGAACTTGCTGCCGCCGACGTCGAGCCCCTCGAAGGCGACACCGTCCATGTGCACGCTCTCGTATTCGGTGTCGGACTCCGGCTCGCCCTCGAAGGGCTCCAGGAACCGGGCATAGGGCAGATCGGTCAACTCGCGGGGCACCCCTGCACCCTAGGCGAGGGCACCGACACCGCGACTAGCCGATCCCGGGGAACGGCGGTAACGGCGGCAGCGGAATGAGCGGGGGCGGCGGCGGGGGTGGCGGGGGCGGTTCTGGCGCGGGCGGCGGTGCGGGCTCGGGCTCCGGCTCGGGCGCGGGTTCGTCGGGGATCGGCGCCGGTTCCGGCACGTAGGGCGCCACATACGGCTGCGGGGCGGGCGCCGGCTCCTCGACGGGAGCGCCCTGCGGCTGCGGAATGCAGATCCAGGCACCGTCGGGCCCGCGGCCCCACTGCGCGATGATGCCGTCGTGCGAGCAGTCGTCGCCGATCCGGTGCGGTTCGGCGATCTGTGACAGCGGCGTGCAGTTCAGGGTGCCGTCGGGTGCGGGCTGCCATTGCGCCGCGATCCCGCCCGCCGAGCAGTCTCCGCCGATCCGGCGCTCGGGCACCGGCGGTGCGGATGTCGCGCGGGCCCCGGTCGACGCGGGCTCTGCGCCGCCGGTCGTCGATGCCGGAGCGGCGGTGTCCTTGTCCGATCGGTCGAGCAGCACCCCCACCAGCGCCGCCACCGCGATGACGGCCACGACGACGGCCGCGATGGCCACATTGCGCGCGGTATTGTTCCCCCCGGTCGGCGGCCTGTCCGGTGACACCATCGTCGGAACCCTTTCGTTGCACCAGCGTCGCGGACGCTGACCCGAAAAGCCCGGTCACCTGGGACGATACCGAAAAGGGCGGCGCTGGGGGCGCTGTGACGCGCCCGCGCGGCCGATCCGTCAGTCCAGATCGATGCGCACCGACAGCAGATCGGTGCCGAATGCGGCCACGACCGTGCTGTTGCCGCGCGGCAGCTCCCTCAGCCGCGCCCGCGCGTCGTCGTCCGGCACGGGATGCGCGGTGCCGGTGTACCAGTGGCCGTGCAGGCGCAGCCGCACCCGATTGTCGGCCCGGATATTGCGGATGTACTGGGAGCGCTCGCCGAATTCGGAGACGAACCAGAACGAATTACCGGTGCGCCGCCCGCCGATCGGGGTGACGCGCGGCTGCCCGCTCACGCGGCCCGTGGTCTCCAGCAGGGTCTGCGCGCCCAGCCGGCGCAGCAGCGGATTGCCGATGTTGCGCTGGAACGTCGTCACCAGCCGGTGCTGGATATCGCGCCGATTCACCATGGCCCGACGGTAACACCGGCGCCGTCACCGCACGGGTTCGAAATCCGTCCGGCCGTTGTCGGTGAGCGCCTAGATTCCCGTGGCCGGATCGAGGACAGAGCGCTACATCAAACAGATCAGAATTCCCGAGGCCGCGGTGGCGCCGATCAGCAGCGGCCCGCCGACGGCCAGCGCGATGCCGGTGAGCAGCCCGGCACGGGTGTGCACGTGCCATCCGGCGCGCGGCGCGGCCAGGCGCTCGGCGCGGGCGAGCACATCGGCGCCGCTGGCGGCCAGCGCACCGGCGGGCGCCGCGCCGGAGAGGGTGAGCAGACCCGACAGCAGCGGCGCGCGGCCGTGCCGGCGGACCGCGGCGTCGTCGGCGCACATCTCGAGCAGCCGCGCCACCTCCCGCGCGCCGACGGTGCACAGCCGCAATCGCGGAAACGTCGTCGCCAGGCCGCGCATCACCGTCAGCACCAGCGGATGGCGGCGTTCGAGATGCGCGTGCTCGTGCGCCAGCACCGCGTCGAGTTCCTCGTCCCGCAACGCGGCCAGGGCGCCGGTGGTGACCACCACGACATTCGGCGAGCCCGCCACGCAGTAGGCCGCGCGCTCGGCGGCATCGAGGACCACCAGGTCGGCGGTCCGGTGGCGGCGCACGCGGCGGCCCGTCATGCGCAGCGCGTCGGCGTGTTCGCGCGCCCGCAGCCGCATGCGCAGCTGCAACCGGGCCAGCCGGATGCCGAGCACGATCGCCAGCACCGTCAATACGCAGGTCACGGCCATCAGCCCGAGCTGGGCGGCGAGCCCGGCATGGCCGGTGGCGATCTCCTCCGCCTCGTGCAGCCCCGAGGCCACCAACCGGTCCGGGCGGAACCAGGTGTGGGTGACATCGGCCAGTGCCAGCAGCAGTCCGGCACTCCAGGACCCGAGCACGCTCAGGATCAGCGTCAGCCAGGCCACCACGCCCAGGTGGGGAACGACACCGTGCCGGGTCAGCCGCGGCAGCACGCGCGGCGCCAGCACCGCCACCGCCGTCGCGTAGACGAACAGGCCGAGCGCAACACTCACGTGCCGTCCGCCAGTCTGCGCAGCGCGGCGCGCAGCCGCTCGGACTCCTCCGGGCCGATCTGCTCGATGAAATGCGCCAGTACCAGATCGGAGCGGCCGCCGCCGTCCAATGCCTCCCGCATCAGCCTGGCGCTGTGCTGCTCGCGGGTCAGCGTCGGCCAGTAGCGGAACGCCTTCCCCTCTCGGCGGCGCGCCAGCCAGCCCTTGCGGTGCAGGTTGTCCATGGTGGACATGACCGTCGTGTACGCGATCTCGCGTTCGGCGGTCAGCTCGTCGAACAGCTCCCGGACGGTGGTCGGGACGCCGTCTCGGTTCCAGAGACGGTCCATGACCACCGTCTCGAGTTCCCCGAATCCGCGCGTACGCACAGCACCTCCTCGTCGTCGACCGCTCCGAATCACCGGGCGGCCCACGTGCATACTATCTACGTACATAGACAGTAGGTCAGGCGGAGCGGCAGCGAGAATCGCTTGACCGATCCCGACAGGGTAATCTACTGTCTACGTACGTAGATAGTAGAACAGACCTCGGCGGTCGTTCACCCTCAGCGCCCGCCGATCGTCACGAAGCCGTCGGCCGGTCGTGCGCGCGGCACCGGGGTTTCCCTCATCATCCCTGGTGAATCGCGCGGCGCATGGGGACAACACGCGCCGCACGCCGGTCCACCACGCTCGTGACGAGCACCGCCCCGGGCCAGGCGCCGGCACGCCGCATCCCGGGGCGGTCGCATGTTCCCGGTGGCCGAATCGCTGGAACTGTCACTGCGCGAACGCAATTCGCTGCTGCTGGCGGCGGGGTTCGCCCCCGCCTTCGGCGAATCCGGTTTGGACGCACCGCAATTGGAGCCGGTGCGGGAGGCCCTACGCGGAATCCTCGACGGGCACATGCCCTATCCGGCGTTGATCGTGGACCGGCACAGCACGCTGATCGAATCCAATGCCGCCTTCGACGTCTTCCTCGACGAGTGCGCACCCGAGCTGCTGCGGCCGCCGATCAACGTCCGCAGGCTCACGCTGCACCCCGACGGCCTGGCCCGGCGGGTCCTCAACCTGCCCGAATGGGGCCGCCACGTCACCGAGTCGCTGCGCACCCGGGCCCGGATCAGCCCCGAACTCGACGACCTGATCGCCGAACTGGAGGGATACCTCCCGCCGGTCGAGCCCGGACCCGGATACCTCGGCTTCGCGGTGCCACTACAGCTGCGCACCGAGGCGGGCGAGCTGCGCCTGATCACCACCCTCACCTCCTTCGCCACCGCCACCGACATCTCCCTGGCGGAACTACATCTGGAGGCATTCCTGCCCGCCGACGAACCCACCGCGGAGATCCTGCGCAAGCGCGCGTCCCAGCGGTGAGGACGGGACCTGCCCCGCGCAGGCACAACGCAAGCGGATCGGATTTGGCCTTGCGTTTTACAGGGGCTTGTGCGTCGTCAGGAAGCCGGTGGCGTGGCGGCTCACGATGAACTCCGGTGGCTCGAAACCTATGGCTCGTAGCGTGTCGGCGTAACGCCGGACGTCCACCTCGGCGAACGGGTCCCGCTGCGCCGCAGGACTTTCCACGCCGCTCGGCGCGTGGCCGTGCGTGTGGCGACGCGAGATCCGGCCCATGACACCGGCGACGGCTCGCATCAGACCGCTCGGGTGGGCATCGGCGAGCAGCAGCCGACCGCCCGGCCGCAGCACCCGCCACATCTCGGCCAGCGCGGCCTCGCGATGCCCCGCCGCCACGTGATGCATGACGAATGTGCAGGTGACCACGTCTATTTCGGCAGCACCCACCGGAAGTGACTGCGCCACACCGATTTCGAAGCGACAGTCCGGCACGTGCGCGCGGGCGAAGTCGACCATCGGACCGGACGGATCGACGCCGAGCACGCCGCCCGGCCCGACCCTCGCCGCGAGGGCCGCGGCCAATTTGCCTGGGCCGGAACCGATGTCGAGCACCCGATCGCCCGGTCCGGCGCCGCTGGCGGCGGCCAGCTCGGCCATCAGGCGGCGATGCCCGCCACCGAAGATCAGGGCATTGAGCGCGTTGTATCGGCGCGGGCTGGTGATCAGCAGCCCGGCCTCGTCGGGAACGGTAACGGGAAATACTTGTACGTTTCGGGACATATGTTCATCATCGGAGCGGAGTCACCGCCCGACCAGAACCGAAGCGGGCCGATCCGTCCGGATCGGAACGGATCCCCGCAGAGTGTCCGGAAACAGGAGCCACCGTTGCCCCAGCCGACCGACCGCCGGGTGCGCCGCACCCACCTCGCCCTGCATCAGGCGCTGATCGGGCTGATGCTCGAGCGCGGCTACGCCCGCATCACGGTGCAGGACATCCTCGACCGGGCCGACGTCGGCCGCTCCACCTTCTACGCGCATTTCCGCAACAAGGACGACCTGCTGGTCGTGAGCAGCACCGAATACCTGCGCGAGGCGGTGGCCCACACGGTTCCGCGCACGGCCCCGCCCCTGGCTCCCGCCCGCACGCTGCTCCGGCTCGCCGCCGAGCACCCCGACCTCTACCGCGCGCTCATCGGCCCGAAGAGTGGGCCGGTGCCGTTGCGCGCCGCCCCGCAGATGGTCGCCGGAATGCTGGCCGATCACCTCCGCGACCGGCTCGATATGCCGGACGACGAATTCGCCGACACCATCGCCTTCCTGTCCTGGGGCCTGGTCGGGCTCATCCGCTCGGTCATCGATCCCGCGCATCCGACACCGCCGGATACGGCGTTCCGCCGCTTCGAGTCGCTGGTCGGCCCGGGCCTTGCCGCCAGATACTCGTAGACGTATATTCGTAGGCGAGTAAGGAGGTGCGGTGGCCAAGAAACGCAAGGTCGGCAATCTGCTGGCCCTGGCCGTGCTCGCGGCGCTGGTCGAGCGGCCGATGCATCGCTACGAGATCGCCGCCGTGCTCAAGCAGCGCGGCAAAGAGCGCGATATGGATATCAAGTGGGGCTCGCTGTACACCGTGGTGCAGAACCTGGACAAGCACGGCTTCCTCGAGGTCGTCGGCAGCGAGCGGGAGGGCGCGCGCCCGGAGCGGACGATCTACACCATCACCCCGGCGGGCCGCGCCGAGCTGGAGGACTGGACGCGGGAGCTGCTCTCGACGCCCGAGCCCGAACCCCACCGGTTCATGGCGGGCCTGTCCATCCTCGCCCTGCTCCCGCCCGACGAGGTGGTCTCCCTGCTGAGCCAGCGGCTCGACGGCCTGGAGCGGACGATCGCCGACCTCCGCCGCGAACTGGAGAAGGCCGCCGCGGTGCCGCGGCTGTTTCTCATCGAAAGCGAATACGACATCGCGATGCTGCAGGCCGAGGCCGCCTGGGTGCGCTCGCTGCGCGAGGAACTGACGTCCGCAACCTTCCCCGGCGTGGACCTGTGGCGGCAGTGGCACGCCGAGGGTATGGCGCCCGCCGAGGTCGTCGAAAGGGTCGAAAGGGGGGAATTCACGTAACCGCAACCGGGCCCGGAGAGGTGCGGCAACACCTCACCGAGCCCGATCGAATCACCGTCTCGAACCGCATCCACGCAGGCGAACCCGGACCGAGTTTGGCGACTACAGGATAACCGGGCTCCCCTGCCGTGGATCGGTGCGGACATCCGAACCCACGAGGGAGTAACACTCATGTCCATTCGGACCGCCCTGGTCATCGGCGGCGGCATCGCCGGCCCGGTGGCCGCCACGGCACTGCGCAAGGCGGGCATCGAGGCCCGCGTCTTCGAGGCGTATCCGGGGCCCGCCTACAACATCGGCAGCGCGCTCGGCTTCGCCCCGAACGGTCTGGCCGCCCTGGACGTCCTCGGCATCGGCGACGCGATGCGCAAGGTCGCGCTGCCGATGACCGATACCGTGATGTCGCTGGGGCACAAGCAGATCGCTCTGCCCGCGCCCGCCGGGCTCGAGCCGCTGCACGTGGTCGACCGCAGCGCCCTGCACGAGGTGCTGCACGGCGGGGCCGTCGCGGCGGGCGTGCCGTTCGAGTACGGGAAGCGGCTCGTGCGCGTCGACGAGCACACCGACGGCGTCACCGCCCACTTCGCCGACGGCTCCGCGGCCACCGCCGATCTGCTGATCGGGGCGGACGGCATCAAGTCGCAGGTGCGCACGCTCATCGATCCGAAGGCACCGGCCGCGGACTATCTCGGGATGCTCGGTTTCGGCGCCTACATCCGATGCTCGGTCGAAATCCCGCCGCAGACAATGGTTTTCGCGTACGGCAAGAACGCCTACTACCTGTACTGGTCGCTGCCGGACGGCCGCATCGGGTGGGGTGTGAACCTGCCGCACAAGCAGTACATGTCGCTGACCGAGGCCCGGCAGGTACCGGCCGAGCGATGGCTGCGCATCCTGCGGGAGACCTACGGCGACGACGTCCCCGGCGGCGAACTGGCCCGCAACACCACACCTGAGGAACTGGTGCCGGTGGGCGCCCTGCACATCATGCCGCCGGTGCCGACCTGGTACCGCGGCCGGATGGTGCTGGTCGGCGACGCGGTGCACGCGCCGTCGAACAGCACCGGCCAGGGTGCGTCGCTGGCCATCGAGAGCGCCATCGAGCTGGCGCGCTGCCTGCGCGACTTCGATGATCCGGCAACGGCTTTCGCCACCTACGAGCGGATCCGGCGACCGCGGGTCGAGAAGATCGCCGCCCGCGGCGCCAAGCTCAGCCACAGCAAGACCATGGGCCCGGTCATGCGGCGCATGATGCCGGTCATGATGCCCGCCATGGCCAAGCTGATGAAGCTGGAGGAGACGATGACCCGCGAGCAGAGCTACGTCATCAACTGGGATGCCCCGGCCCCCGGCCGGTCCGCCTCGTCGAGCAGCTTCGCGGCGATATTGTCCAGCGCCCGGTCCAGCAGCAGCCGGTCCTCGGGGTCCGAGCAGTCCCAGTCGTCGAGGTAGCCGCACAGCCATCGGCGCCACGCGGCGAAGATCCGATCGAACTCGCCCTGGCCCGCGTCGGTGAGATCGATGAGGTCACCGTCGAATTCGACATAGCCGTTGCGAACGGCCCTGTCGTACACCGGCTCCAGCACCTCGGGCGGCATCCAGTGAGCCCGGGCGATCGCCGCCAGCGTGGCGCCGCCGCGCACGCGGTTCAGCATCTCCACCTGCCCGATCGCCCAGGCCTGATCGCGGGTCAGGGAACTGTCCGCGGCCGCCAGAATGCGCGGGTCGGGCAGCTCGTCGTCGCGCAGCCTGCGCATCACGGTGGCCAGCGAATGCTCCAGCCGCACAGCGCGATCCACCGAATCCGGCACCGCGAACCCACCGCCCACATCGGTGGCCTCGGCACGCGCGCTGTCGCGCAGCGGCACCTGCCGCAGGAACCAGGCCACCAGGAATCCGACCACCGCCACCGGAACCACCCAGCGGAACACGTGGTCGATGGTGTGGGCGTAGGCGTCGATGATCGGAATCCTCTGCTCCTGCGGAAGTTCCCGCAGCAGTTGCGGATTGCCCGCGGCGGCCGGTGGAATGCCCGGGTCCTGAGCGAGCGCCCCGGCCAGATCCTTGCCGATCTGATTGGTGTACAGCGTTCCGAAAATAGCTGTGCCGAAGGTACTTCCGACGGTCCGGAAGAACGTCACACCGGAGGTTGCGGTGCCGAGGTCGGCGTAGGGAACCGTGTTCTGCACCACGATCGTGAGCACCTGCATGGCCAGACCGATGCCGAGGCCCAGGATGAGCATGTAGAGCGACTCCAGCCAGATGCCGGTGGTGCGGTCCATGGTCGACATCAGATACAACCCGAGCGCCATCACGGCGGTGCCCGCGATCGGAAAGTACTTGTAGTGCCCGGTCTTTCCGACCACCTGGCCGGAGATGATCGAGGTGGTGAACAGACCCACCACCAGTGGCAGCGTGCGCACCCCGGAGGCGGTCGCCGAAACCCCGTTCACGTATTGGAGATACGCCGGGAGGTAGGTCATCGCCCCCAGCATCGCGAAGCCGACGATGAAGCTCAGGATCGAACAGACGGTGAAGACATTGCTGCGGAACAGATGCATCGGCAACATCGGTTCCTTCGCGCGCAGTTCCGCGAAGACGAAGGCCGCCAACAGGATTACCGCGGCCACGAACAGGCCGATGATCATCGCCGAGCCCCACGGGTACTCCTGCCCGCCCCATTCCAAGGCCAGGATCAGGCAGCTCACGCCGACGGCGACCAGCGCGATACCGGCGTAGTCGACCGCCGGGCGCACCGCCGCGCGAATCGACGGAATCGCCCGCGCCGCAACGGCGATCATCAGGATCGCGAGGGGCACGTTCACGTAGAAGCACCAGCGCCAGCTGGCGTGGTCGGTGAACAGCCCACCGAGTGTCGGGCCGATCACCGTGGTGATACCGAAGACCGCGCCGAGCGCGCCCTGATACTTGCCGCGCTCGCGCAGCGGGATGACGTCGGCGATCAGGGCCATCGCGGTCACCATCAGACCGCCCGCGCCGACGCCCTGAATACCGCGGGCGACCACCAGCAGCGTCATCCCGTGCGCCAGCCCGGCGATCATCGACCCGACGATGAAGATCAAACCGCTGAGCTGGAACACGCGCTTGCGGCCGAACAGGTCGCCGAACTTGCCCGCCAGCGCGGTCGCCACCGCCTCCGCGAGCAGATAGGAGGTGACCACCCAGGCCATATGCCCCGCCCCACCCAGGTCCGCGACGATCGTCGGCAGGGCGGTGGACACGATGGTCTGGTCGAGCGCGGCCATGAGCATGCCCAGCACGACCGTGCCGAACACGACATTGGCCCGGGCGTGGCTGACGGGCGCGGGGGAATCGGTGACTGCGGGAGCTGCGGGAGCTGCGGTCATTAGCTCAGTATGTGCTGCCAGGCCGATTCAGGCCGGAGGACACGGCTGCCGACTCAGACACTTTCGCCAGAACTTACTCTGGAGTAAGGTCGCCGTGAGAGAATGCACCGACGCTTCTCGTACACGGTAGGTAGTGAGGTCGCACCATGGCGTGGAATCCCAGCGAAATTCCCGATCTGACCGGGCGGACGTTCGTGATCACCGGTGCCAACGGCGGTATCGGCAAGCACACCAGCCGGGTGCTGGCCGGTAAGGGCGGCACGGTGATCATGGCCTGCCGCAACACCACCAAGGCGCAGGAGATCGCCGACCGCATCGACGGCGATGTCCGGGTGGCCGCGCTGGACCTGGCCGATCTCGCGTCGGTCCGCGAATTCGCCGAGCAGTCCGGCGAGTTCGACGTGCTGATCAACAACGCGGGCCTGATGAACATCCCGTTCTCGCGCACCAAGGACGGCTTCGAAACCCAGTGGGGCGTCAATCATCTCGGCCACTTCGCGCTGACCGGCCTGCTGCTGGACCGCATCCGCGACCGGGTCGTCTCGCTGGCCAGCATCGCGCACCGGCAGACGCCGAAGCTGTGGGTCGACGACCTCAACTACGAGCATCGCAAGTATCAGCGCAACCTGGCCTATGCCCAGGCCAAGCTGTCGAATCTGATGTTCGCGCGCGAGTTGCAGCGACGACTGGCCGAATCCGGCTCGGCCAAGCGCTCCTACGCGGTACACCCCGGCGTCTCGGCGACCGACCTGTTCACCCGGACCGAGACGCCGATCGACCGGATCGCCAAGCCGTTCATCGCCATGGTCGGCCACTCCCCCGCCAAGGCCGCGCAGTCCAGCGAGTTCGCCGCCACCATGCCCGATGCCGATCCGAACATCTACTGGGGGCCGACACGGTTGTTCGGCGCGCAGGGGCCGGTGAAGCCCTCGCCGTCGAGCAAGCTGTCGCAGAACCGCGAGCTGTGGTCGCGCCTGTGGGAGGAGTCGGAGCGCCTGACCGGCGTCACCTACAAGTTCTAGCCGGGCCTGCCACTACGTATCGTGTAGTAGACGAGTACCGTGGTAGGCGTGTCCGCTCCACACCGTCGCCCGGCTCTGATCATTCTGGTGGTCGCTGCCGCACTGGCCTGCCTGGCCCTCGGCTGGTGGCAGTGGGGGCGGTTCGAGTCGGCGACCGGCTCCGCCCAGAATCTGGGCTACGCGCTGCAGTGGCCGCTGTTCGCCGGATTCGTGGTGTTCGCCTATTTCCGTTTCGTGCGCCTCGAGCGCGACAGCAACGCCGACGAGCCGACGGCAGCCGATGCGGAAACGTCTGCACCACCGCCACGCAGCAGCGCGAAACCCGTTGCGCCGCGCGAGATCCCGGCGGGCCTGCTGCCCGAACGGCCGACCGCCCCGCGCGACGACGATCCGGTGCTGGCCGAATACAACCGATACCTCGCCGACCTGCACGCGCAGGACCTGGACCAGCAGATGCGCACCGCAGGACTAGACGCCCGCACCACCGAGCGGAGCACCCGTTGACACCCCACGCAAGGCGTGCGCGAACGAACACTCATGACCACCGAGAGGAGCGCCGGGTGAGCGCGACCGAGAACTCGACCGATACCGCGGGGGCGGATGCGCGGGCATCGAGGCCGACCGCCGCGGCCGACGCGACGAAGGTGAGGCCCGCGCTGCTGCGGTATCGGGCGCTGGCCTGGACCACCGGCCTGTGGCTGCTGCTGCTGACCGCGGAGATGATCGCCAAGTACGGGTTCGACGTCGAGACCCCGAGCTGGATCGCGGTCGTGCACGGCTGGGTCTACTTCATCTACCTGATCGTCACCGCCGACCTCGCGATCAAGGTGCGCTGGCCCATCGGCCGCACCATCGGCACCCTCCTCGCAGGCACCATCCCCCTGCTGTCGTTCTTCGTCGAGCACGTCAACGCCAAACAGGTCAAGCAGACCTACGACCTCTGAGGCTCCCGGCTCAGCCCTTTGTCAGTTCGGCCAGGGCGGGGAGGAGGGCGCGCAGGGCGCGGCCGCGGTGGGAGGCGGCGTCCTTCTCGGCCGGGGTGAGCTGGGCCGAGGTGGCGGTGCCGCCGTCGGGAACGAACAGGGGGTCGTAGCCGAAACCGTTGTCGCCGACCGGCTTTCGGGCGATGGACCCGGGCCACTCGCCGACCGCGACGACCTCGTGGCCGTCGGCGACCAGGGCGCACGCGGAGACGAACCGGGCGCCGCGGCGGGCGTCGGGGACGTCGGTCAGCTGGCCGAGCAGCAGTTCGTTATTGGCCGCGTCGTCGCCGTGACGGCCGGACCAGCGCGCCGACAACACGCCCGGCATTCCGTTGAGCGCGTCCACGGCCAGGCCGGAATCGTCCGCGACACAGGCCAATCCGGTGGCCGCGGCGCCGTCGCGGGCCTTGGCCAGCGCGTTCTCCTCGAAGGTCGCGCCGGTTTCCGGCGCCTCGTCGTAGGGCGGCACCTCGTTCAGCCCCACGATCTCCAGTCCCTCGATCCCGGCCTCGGCGAGGATGCGGCGCAATTCGTCGAGCTTCTTGGCGTTGCGGCTGGCGACCAGCACCCGCCGCCCGCTCACTTCTTCTTCTCCGGCTCCGGCAGCACGCCCGGATACGGCTGCGCCAGCGCCTCCTTCTGCACCGCGAACAGCTGATCGCACCCGGCCAGGGCGGAATCGAGCAGCTTGTCCAGGGTGGAGCGCGGGAAGGTGGCGCCCTCGCCGGTGCCCTGGATCTCCACCAGCGTGCCGGTGTCGGTGGCGACGACGTTCATGTCGACCTCGGCGCGCGAATCCTCCTCATAGGGCAGGTCCAGCCGCACCCGGCCGTCGACCACGCCCACGCTGACCGCGGCGATCATGCACGAGATGGGCTGCGGATCCGCGAGCTGTCCGGCCGCGCCGAGGTAGGTGACGGCATCGGCAAGGGCCACATACGCGCCGGTGATCGCGGCGGTGCGGGTGCCGCCGTCGGCCTGCAGCACATCGCAGTCCAGGGCGATGGTGTTCTCACCGATCGCCGCCAGGTCGATGCAGGCGCGCAGCGAGCGGCCGACCAACCGGCTGATCTCCTGGGTGCGCCCGCCGACCTTGCCCTTCACCGATTCGCGGCCGCTGCGGGTGTGCGTGGCCGCCGGGAGCATCGCGTATTCCGCTGTCAGCCAGCCCAATCCGGAGTCGCGCCGCCAGGGTGGTACGCCCTCGGTCACGCTCGCGGTGCACATCACCCGCGTCTGCCCGAATTCCACCAGCACCGAACCCGCCGGATGCGTGGTGAACCCCCGGGTGATCTTTACCTCGCGGAGTTCGTCGTCCGCCCTGCCATCGGCTCGTCTAGACACACGCAGCAGCCTAGTGGGAGCCCCCGACGAGCAGGCAGGGACCTCGGGCGGGGTCTAGATGTCGATGACCTCGCCCGGTGACACCGCGTGCACCGGCCCGCTGAACTGCTGCTTGGCCTCGGCGATCACGTCCTCGCGCGAGGTCCACGGCGGAATGTGGGTGAGCAGCAGTTCGCCGACACCGGCCCGGGCGGCGATCATGCCCGCCTCGGTCCCCGACAGGTGGATGCCCGGCGGGCGGTTGTCCGGATCGTGCGTCCACGACGCCTCCGACAGCAGGATGTCGGCGCCCTGCGCCAGCTCGAAGACCGCCGGGCACAGCGCGGTGTCACCGGTGTAGACCAGGGTGCGCCCCGCGGCCGTGGTGAGCCGCAGGCCGTAGGACTCCGGCGGGTGGTACATGCGGCGCGCCAGCACGGTGTGCCCCGGCCCGAAGCTGATCTTGTCGCCCTCGGACCACGGCCGCATATCGATCACGTCGGACCAGTCGTCGCATTCGCCGCCGATCTCCGCCGAGGCGTTGCCGATCCGCAGCGAGGTATCCGACGGTCCGTAGACGATCGCGCGCCCGCTCGGCGGATTCGGATGATAGCGCCGCCACACCAGCAGACCCGGCAGATCCAGGCAGTGGTCGGCGTGCAGGTGGGTGAGGAAGATGTCGACCTCGCCGGGATCCTGGTAGCGCTGCAGTGCCCCCAGCACGCCAGGTCCGAAGTCGATGACCGTCGGCGTCATATCCGGTCCGGTGAGCAGATAACCCGACGCTGGGGAATCCGGGCCGGACACACTGCCCGAACACCCGAGGACGGTGAGGCGCATTCCCCCATGCTGCCACGCTGCATTTTCACTCACGAGGGGATCCCCCAAACCACCGGCCGGGCTCCGCGATCACCCCGGCGACGCGGGGCGGCCGACACTACCCCCGCGGCGACGACGACGTTCATCCCCGGAGAGTACCCAACCGGCAATCAGTCCACCCACCGCCCCGAAAAGATGCCCTTGCCAAGAGATTCCGGGCTGTCCGGGCAGCACGCCCCACAGGATCGATCCGTACAGCAACCCCACGACCAGGCCGATCAGTATCTGCCAGAGGTTTCGGGCGAATAAGCCGCGGGAGATCAGATACGTCAGCCACCCGAACACGAGCACGGAGGCACCGACGTGCACGGTGCCCGTGGCACCAGTGAGCCACGTTCCCGTTTCGCCCACCAGCCAGACGATCGCGGTCGCCGCCAGTCCCCGGCCGATCCCGGTCAGCAGCGTCAGCGAACCCAGCACGATGACCGGCAGGGTGTTGCCCATCAGGTGCGCCCAGTCCGCATGCAGCAGCGGCCCGAACGCGATACCGCTCAGCCCGTCGGCGGTGCGGGGCTGCACGCCCTCCTGCTCCAGCCGACCGTCCATCGCGGTATCGACGCCCTCGACGGCGTACAGCAGCGCGACGAAAGCCAGGGTCATCCCGATCGCGCGCTGCCACAACAGCTTCACGGCCCCCGGCGCGCTACCCCGCTGCGGGACTGCGGATTTCCCCTGCTGCCCCCGCAATGCCGCGATCCGGTCGGGATCGAACGACGAACCCATGCCACTGGTCATCGCAATCGCCTCCTCGCGGGGAGCGCGGCCCGCGCGGCGGCGGGGACTACGAAACCGGGCTCCACATACCGAGCGTACCGAGATGTGCACCACCCCGGTCCCCGCCGGAAACAGAGCAGCGCCCGCCCTACGCCCAGAGCTGGCCGTCGAGCTTGTCTTCCGCTTCCTCCAGCGTGCCCTCGTATGCCCCGGTGGACAGGTATTTCCAGCCACCGTCGGCGACCACGAAGGCGATATCGGCCCGCTGACCGGCCTTCAATGCCTTCTTCCCCACTCCCAGCGCGGCATGCAGGATCGCGCCGGTCGAGATGCCCGCGAAGATCCCCTCCTCCGACACCAGCTCGCGGGTGCGGCGCACCGCGTCGTAGGGCCCCACCGAGAACCGCGATGTCAGCACCGATTCGTCGTACAGCTCGGGGACGAAGCCCTCTTCGAGATTGCGCAACCCGTAGACGAGTTCGCCGTAGCGCGGCTCGGCCGCCACGATATCGATGCCGGGCACCTTCTCGCGCAGGAAGCGCCCCGTGCCCATGAGCGTGCCGGTGGTCCCCAGGCCCGCCACGAAATGCGTGATCTCCGGCAGATCGGCGAGGATCTCCGGACCGGTGCCCTCGTAGTGCGCCAGCGCGTTCGCGGGATTGCCGTACTGGTACAGCATCACCCAGTCGGGATTGGCCGCCGCGAGCTGCTTCGCCTGCGCCACCGCCTGATTGGAGCCGCCCGCCGCCGGGGAGTCGATGATCTCGGCGCCGAACATGGTCAACAGCTGGCGGCGCTCCACCGAGGTGTTCTCCGGCATCACGCAGATCAGGCGATACCCCTTCAGCTTGGCCGCCATGGCCAGCGAGATACCGGTATTGCCGCTGGTCGGCTCCAGGATCGTGCAGCCGGGCCGCAGCGTCCCGGCCGCCTCGGCCTGCTCGATCATCCGCAACGCCGGGCGATCCTTGATCGACCCGGTCGGATTGCGGTCCTCGAGCTTGGCCCACAGCCGGACGTGGTCGTCGCCCTCCCATTGCGGCGACAACCGGCGCAGGCCCACCAGCGGCGTATTGCCGAGGGTGTCGATCAGCGATTCGTAGCGCGCCACGGGATCAGCGAGCGCCGCCGGCGACGGCGGGAAGAATCGTCACGGTGCCGCCCTCGGGCACCTCGGCCTCCAGGCCGCCCGCGAAGCGCACGTCCTCGTCGTCGACGTAGATGTTGACGTAGCGGTTCAGCTTGCCGTCCGACAGCAGCCGCTCCTTCAGGCCCGCGTAGTTGCCGTCGAGGTCGTCGATGACGGCGGCGAGGGTGGCGCCGCTGGCCTGCACCCGCTTCTCACCCCCGGTGAGGGTGCGCATGATGGTCGGAATGGACACGGTGACCGACATATTTGCTCCTTACGCTGTTACTGGTCGGCTCGAGCCTCGGCGGTGGCGCTGCTCGAATATGCGGGCACGATCTGCACCGGCTCCTCGGTGACCACGCCGTCGACGATCCGGTAGCTGCGCAGCTCGTGGTCTTGCGGATCCCGGGTGGAGACCAGCACGTAGTGCGCGTTCGGCTCGGCGGCGTAGGAGATGTCGGTGCGGCTCGGATAGGCCTCGGTCGCGGTGTGCGAGTGGTAGACGACCACCGGTTCCTCGTCCCGGTCGTCCATCTCGCGCCACACCCGCAGCTGCTCACCCGAGTCGAACCGATAGAACGTGGGCGAGCGCTCGGCATTGATCATCGCGACGAACCGCTCGGGACGATCGGAACCCTCGGGCCCGGCGATGATCCCGCACGCCTCGTCCGGATGATCGGCACGCGCGTGCGCCACCATCGCGTCCACGAGGTCGGCCCTGATCACCAGCACAGTCGAATTCCTTCCGCTCGCCGTCCGTCAACGGCCCAGAATATGCACCTATTCCCGGCCCGACGGGCGCAGCCCCCGAATTTCCCGCGCGGGAACGGAAAATGTGCTAGTCGCGGTGACTGTCAATAGTTATGTGCAGTGAGATTCATATCGGGACGTGGAAACTCACGGGGCGAGCGCCTGCAGCAGGGAGTCCTGCATCCAGGTGAGCCAGTGATAGACGTCCAGGTGCGGGGCGCGCGGATCGTTCGGGTCCAGCTGGTCGGGTGTGTCGGCATCGATGCCGAGGGCGGTGCCCAGGGCCAGGCGCACGTCGTTGAGCGCGGTCAGCCAGGCGTCGGCCTGCTCCGGGGTGAGCACGATCTTGCCGCCCTCGGACGGCAGGGTCTCGAGCACCACCGAACCCGCGGCCACCTTGGCCTCGATGATGTCGGGCTCGTGCAGCCCGCGCAGGGCGCTGTTGAGATCGGCGCGGTCGGCATCGGGGGATCCGGGCTCGGACCGGTGGAACTCCGGGAGTAATCGGGCCAGCCGGGGGTCGTCGGGCGGGGTGGTGTTGCCGCTGCGTAGCCCGGTCAACGCGGTCAGATCGTCCTCGGGCGCCGACTGTGCCCGGTCGTTCAGCAGCCCGGTGACCGCGCCCACGAGCGAGCGCAACACCTCCGCCTCCCGCGCATCCATCTCCGACCGCAGCTTGAGCCCGCTCAGCGAGTTCTTCCTGCTCCACTTGCGCACGGGGCTACGGTAGTCGCCCCGGTCAGTCGTCACGCTGCATGGTCGCCCATAGTCCGGCCGCGTGCAGGCGCTGCACGTCGTGTTCCATCTTGTCCCGCGATCCGGACGACACCACCGCCTTGCCCTCGTTGTGAACCTTCAGCATCAGCTCGGTTGCCTTGGCTTTGCTGTAGCCGAACAGCTTCTGGAAAATGTAGGTCACGTAATGCATCAGGTTGACCGGATCGTCCCAGACCACCGTGACCCAGGGCCGGTCCTCGGCCTCGAGAATCTCGGTGGCCTCGATTGCCTCCGGGGTAGCCTGCGCCGCCGAGAGTGTCGGGTTGACGCCGACCGGACCGGCGGCCACCCGGACAGCGTCTCCTATGCACAGACCCATAACCTTCAGGGTACGACTCGACTCCGAATACACAACACCCGCAGCTAGCCGTTTTGTCCAGTTCCCGGCGGCGTCCCGCACCAGGCCGGACGTCCACGCTGTCTACAGTGACCACGTGGACACCACACCGGGAGTTTCCAGTACCGCGCTGCTGACCGACCAGTACGAACTGACCATGCTGGCGGCCGCGCTGGCCGACGGATCGGCCCGGCGCCACTGCACCTTCGAGGTATTCGCCAGGCGCTTGCCACACGGGCGGCGGTACGGGGTGGTCGCCGGTACCGGTCGGTTGCTCGAGGCGCTGGCCGAGTTCCGTTTCGGCGAACCGGAACTCGCGATTGCCGCGGAATTCCTGGACCGGAACACCCTGGAATGGCTGCGCACATACCGCTTCACCGGTGAGATCGACGGCTACCGCGAGGGCGACCTCTACTTCCCCGGCTCGCCGATCCTGTCGGTGCGGGGCACCTTCGCCGAATGCGTGGTGCTGGAGACGCTGGTGCTGTCGATCCTCAACCACGACAGCGCGATCGCGTCCGCCGCCGCGCGCATGGTCAGCGCCGCGGCCGGGCGCCGGATGATCGAGATGGGATCGCGGCGCACCCACGAGCTGGCCGCCCCGGCCAGCGCCCGCGCCGCCTACCTGGCCGGTTTCGACGCCACCTCGAACCTGGAGGCCGTGCGGCGCTTCGGAGTTCCCGGCGCCGGCACCAGCGCGCACGCGTTCACCCTGCTGCACAGCGGTCCCGACGGCCAGCACGAGGCGGCGGCGTTCCGCAGTCAGGTCGAGGCGCTGGGCGTCGGCACCACCCTGCTGGTCGACACCTTCGACATCACGCAGGGCGTGGCCACCGCCATCGAGGTGGCGGGGACCGGATTGGGCGGGGTGCGTATCGATTCCGGCGATCTCGGCGTGCTGGCGCGGCAGGTGCGCGATCAGCTGGACTCGCTCGGAGCGACCGGGACCCGCATCGTCGTGTCGGGGGATCTGGACGAATACTCGATCGCCGGGCTGCGCGCCGAACCGGTCGACGCGTACGGTGTCGGCACCTCGCTGGTCACGGGCTCGGGCGCGCCGACCGCCGGGATGGTCTACAAACTGGTGGAGGTCGACGGCGTGCCGGTGGCCAAGCGCAGCAGCCACAAGGAATCGCGCGGCGGCACCAAGAAGGCGGTGCGGCTGGCGCGGCGGACCGGCACGATCGTGGAGGAGATCGTGTATCCGGCCCGCGCGGCCCGCCCGGGGAACGGTCATCAGGTCCGGGACCTGCTGGTTCCGCTCGTGCGCGAGGGGCGCGTCGTGGACGATCTGCCGACGCTGGCCGAGTCCCGCGACCTGGTGGCGCGCGGCCTGGTGAGCCTGCCGTGGGAGGGGCTGAAGCTGTCGGCCGGAGAGCCCGCGATCGCCACCACTTTCCTACAATGAGGGCACCGCGAACGCCCCGTTCGAGACCGAGGTGCAGCAGATGACCAGAGCACTCATCGTCGTCGACGTGCAGAACGACTTCTGCGAGGGCGGCTCGCTCGCCGTCGCGGGTGGCGCCGCCGCGGCCGAGCGGATCTCGGAGTATCTGAGCGTCGCCGACTACGACGCGATCGTGGCGACCCGCGATCACCACATCGATCCGGGCTCGCACTTCTCCGACGATCCGGACTACGTGGGCACCTGGCCGCCGCACTGCCGGGCGGGTACGCCCGGCGCCGAATTCCATCCGAATCTGAATATCGCGCCGATCGAGCAGATCTTCTCGAAGGGGCAGTACAGCGCCGGATACTCCGGTTTCGAGGGCGCCGCCGACGACGGCACCTCCCTCGCGGACTGGTTGCGCGCCAACGAGATCGATACCGTCGACATCTGCGGTATCGCCACCGATCACTGCGTGCGCGCCACCGCGCTCGACGCCCGCGCCGCCGGATTCGACACCCGGGTGCTGCTGGGCCTCACCGCCAACGTCGCCCCGGACACCACGGAGAAGGCACTCGACCAGATGCGCGAGGCGGGCATAGAACTCGCAGGCGAGCTGGAGGGCTGAGCGCCCCACAGCGCGCTCCCCACGATCCAGCCCCGGCCCGATACGCCCACGCCCCGGCCACACACTCCCACGCCCTGGCCACACACTCCTATGCCCCGGCCGCACACCACTAACCCCCCGCCGCAAAGCCCGGACCCCCCGCCCGCGAAGCGCAGACCCCCCCGCGATACCCGGCCCCCCCCCCCGGCACCCCCGCGCCCGC
>NZ_JARWQD010000267.1 GCF_029869545.1 Nocardia wallacei
ACTCATCCTCCCGCGTGCGTGGTGGGCTGCCCGGTTGGCACGGGGCGGCCGCGCGGGAGCGCGGCTGACCCGGCAGCTGGCCGCCACGGTGAGCCGGATGACATTGCTGCGCCCGATCCGGGCGCTGCCCGATCCGCAACACCCGATCCCGCGGGTATTGGGCGTGGACGACTTTGCCCTGTGCCGCGGGCACCATTACGGAACGATCCTGATCGACATGCAAACCCACCGCCCGGTCGAGGTCCTCGGCGACCGGACCGCCGACACTCTGACGGCCTGGTTGCGGGCCCATCCGGGCGTGGAGATCGTCTGTCGTGACCGCGCTGGCGCTTACGCCGAAGGCGCCGCGGCGGGAGCACCCAACGTGGTGCAGGTCGCCGATCGCTGGCACATCTGGCACAACCTCGGCGAGGCGGTCGAACGCACCGTGGCACGCCACCGAGCCAGCCTGCCCGCCGCGATCCCCGCCCCCGCACCGCAGGACCGGCCTGACATCGCCGCAGTTGCCGCCGAAACTCTCCCAGGGCCGGTCACGCCCGGCGAACGGCAGGACCGCACCGCAGTGCGCACCCGGCAGCGCTGGACCGAGGTTCATGCCTTGCTGGCCCAGGGCACGAGCATCCTGGCGATCGGCCGCGAGCTGGGCCTGTCCCGCGGCACCACACGCCGCTTTGCCCGCGCCGAGTCGGCCGACGAGCTGCTGGTCAACAATCGCCTCGGATACCGAGTCAGCATTCTCGAGGCCTACAAGCCCGAGCTGCATCGGCGGTGGAACGAGGGATGCACCAACGCGACTCAGCTGTTCGAGGAGATCAAGGCCCGCGGCTACCAAGGCAGCGAAAAGCTGGTGCGCAACTACCTGCAGCCCTTCCGCGCCCTCACACACGCCCCGAGCGCACCCCCCAAGCCACCGACCGTCCGCAAAGTCGTCAGCTGGATCATGGTCAACCCCGACACCCTCGCTGCCGAGCACCGGACGAGCCTCGACGCGATCCTGGCAGTCAGCCCGGAACTGGCCGCGCTGACCGGGCACATCCGTGCGTTTGCCGACATCATGGGCCAGCGGCGCGGTCGCGATCTCGAACGGTGGATGGCTGCGGTCGATGCCGACGACCAGCCCGCGCTCCACTCGTTCGTGCGCGGCTTGCGCCGGGACCAGGACGCGGTCACCGCCGGCCTGACCATGTCCTGGAGCAGCGGAACAGTCGAAGGCCACGTCAACCGCATCAAGATGCTCAAACTCCAAAATGTGCGGCCGCGCGAAAACCGACCTACTTCGGAAGTGAATCCTGTTGAGCGAGTGACCGATTCACCCAGGTGAGTCACCAAAATTGTGCCAGATCCAGTATTCACGCGCCGTCGACACTTTCAACCTAATTGATCAAACACGCTGGAGCTCGACCTCCAGGGTCCCATCACCGTACGGCCGGCGGCGAGATATCGCGTCGGCGAGTGAAGCGAGTTCGACCGCGGCCGTGAACTCTCGGGCACAGCGGCACTCGTCCGCGTGCCTGTCCCTAGTTGGAGTGTGCTGTGGTCAAGAATGTCGTGCGTGGCTGCGTACAACAGGGGCGAAGCTGTCGATTCGGTGATACCGGAGTCGGACGTGCCGGGGAACCGGGTCGCGATGGGCGACCAGGGTGGTGGCAGCGACCAGGCGACATCCGGATCGGACGATCGTCAGGTCGGAATGCCTGTCCATCGGGACGTAGACGCGGTATGTGATGGGCTGACGGTGTCGTTCGAGGTTCGCTACGTCGGTGGTGCGGAAGGAGAGCGCATCGCTGCCGCGCAGGCGAAAGCTCTTGCCGCACTATTGAAGTGGCAGGCGGACCGCTCCAGAGATGGCTGCCCCTGAATCCGGCGGCTTGTGGTCCAGTTGCCCATGTTTTGTGTTTCCTGGAGGGCTCGAACCGGGGCAACCATTTGACCTGCACATTTCGGTCCCGTTGGTGGTCCTCGCAAGGGACACACTGATTACAAAATCCAGTTGACCTGCGAAAACGCTGTCACAGGTAAGTGCCCCCGGCAGGACACACGAAACATGGGCAACTGGGAAACGCCTGGTTATCGTGGGTGCGTATCAGTTGTGAGTGGCTGCGGTTGGGATTGCGACCGTGTTGTCTTCGGTGTCGTGCACGGTGGGGCGATGGGGCCGGGTTGGTCGCCGTGGTGGCAGTCGGGGAGTCGGGCCATCGTGGATTCTGGCTGCGGGGCGTTATTGCTGGGTGCGCCGGGTTGGAGATGGAGTGTTGGCGGGGCGGCGGGTTGGGTTGGTGTAGGCGTGGGCGACGAGTGCGGATTGCAGGTACCACTGGCCGGTGGGGTTGGTGGGGTCGCAGCCGGTGAGTTGTTTGATGCGTTTGAGCCGGTAGTCGACGGTGTTGGCGTGCAGGTGGAGATCGCGGGCGGTGCGTTGCCGGTTGAGGTCGTTGGCGAGGTGGGTGCGCAGGGTTTGGATTAGTTCGGGGTGGTTGTCGAGTGGGGTGAGCAGGGCACCGAGGGCTTCGCGGCCGGGTCCGGGCCGGGTGATCTGGTATTCGGCGGCGAGGTTGCTCATGCGGTGCAGGCCGGGGCGGGCGTGGAGGTGTTGCACGGTGTCGAGCAGTTGATGGGCTTCGGTGGCAGCGTTCGGGACCTGTTCGGGGTCGGCGTGGACGACCGTCGCGGTAAGGGGGATCAGTGCGGCGGCCGAGAGGGTGTCGATGAGGGTGTCGAGGTCGGTATCGGCGATCGTGGTCGCGGGGATGAGGACGGTGCCGCCGTCGACGCTCAGCAAGGAGAGCACGCCGTTCCCGCAGCGGGTCGCCAGCGCGGTCTGGACGCGCCGCAGTTTGCGGCGGGCGACGACGTCGCGATCCAGTGCGGGGTTGCGTTCGTCGGGGTGGGGCGGGATAGATAGGGCCACAACGTGATACGAGTCGGCGATGTCGATGCCGCATTCGCGGGCCATGGTGGAGGTGGGGTGACCGGAGAGCAGGGCGGTGGTGAGGGTGTGGACGGCGTGATGATGTTCGGCGACCGCGGCGCGCTGTTCTTTGACGTAGGCGTCGGAGATGGCGACGGTGATGGTTTCCAGTACGTCGAGGACGCGGCGGGCGGTGTGTTTGACGCCGTCGAGGTCGGCGGGGGTGGCGTGGGCGTAGACGAGGTCGGTGCCGAGCCGGAATCCTTCGTGCACGGCGCGGTGGATGGTGCCCAGCGGGATGCCTTCGCGTGCCCAGCAGGCGGCGGCGTCTTCGAGGCGCCGGATCTTCTCCGGGACGTCGGTGCCCTCATACATTGCGACCGCCAGTTCCAGGCACAGGCGGGTGGCGGAGGTGAAGTCGCCGGACACGGCGTCGGTGGGCATGGTCCGGCATGCCACGACGGTATCGACGAAGTGCCCCACCATCTTCCGGGACAGGCTGCGGACGTCGCTCAGTGGCGAGGTGACCGGTCTTCCCGATGCCAGCATGGGTCGCTCCGCCGTGCGAGTGGTTTCCGTCATGGTCGGCACTCCTTTCCAGCGCCCGTGTCATCCGGCCACGGGAGGATTTAACGTAACAATGCGGGGTTCAGGTGTTTAGGATTCTCGACAGTGATTGGGACCAGGTGGAAGTGGCTGCACAGTCGGATGTGACACGGCACAAAACCCCTGGCCCGGAATGGGCGACTGACCAGTAACGCTTACCGTGGTGGCAAGAGGGCGGAGCTGCGGCGGGAGGTGGTGCAGGTGAGCATGGACCCGGATCTGTGCCGGTCGAGTCCGCGCGACTCCGCAGCGGCATCCGATTCGGCGATGGCTGCAGGGTTCCGCCTCGCGCTCACCCTGGTCGATGCAGTCGAGGACGCCGGCGGGGTGACCCTGAGGTGGCTCGAGGATGCCGCGGCGCGGTGTGCGCGGCTCGGGATTCCGATCGATGACGTGCACGCCGTGGTCGCCGAAGGGCTGCGCGCGGGGCTCGGCGATGATGTCGGCTGCGGCCCTGCCCAGCCGGAGCCCGGTGATGGTGATGCGCCGACTTGGCTGCGAGATACGCTGCGCCGCACCGTTACCCGTGCCTATCGGCACGCATGAATTATTGCCGCGCACTACCGGCCGGTGGTGAAGAACGGCCCGCGCGGCGGTCAGGTTCGGGGAGTTCATCGGCGGAGGGAGTTCGCGAGGTCGCGCCGACGGTGGCGGATCAGCCCGTTGCGGACCAGGATCCGGTGCACGGTGATCTGCGACGGCACCGGCACGACACCGCGGTGGTCGAGTTCCTCGCGGATCCGCCGAGCGCTCCACCGGCGATGGGTGCGCCGCAGCTCGCAAATCGTGGCTTCGATATCGGACGCGATCCGGGTGGGGCTGCGATGCGGTCGCCGGGATTGATCACGCAAACCGTCCGGACCGTCGCTGTTGTACCGTCCGAGCCATTTGATCACCGTCTGCCGCGTCACTCCGTGCCGGGCGGCGACCTCGTCCGGAGTCTGCCCGCCACGGACCTCCATGACGGCGCGATACCGCTGCTCCCACAGGATCTTTCGCGGCACGACCTCGGGGCGGTATCTGCGCGGGCCGATGAAGTACATGCCGCCTTCTGGGGTCGGCCGCGGTCCGGCGAGTGATTCACGTGCGGTCATGGGCGGCCTTTCGAGAAGTCGGGTGGGCGGGTTGCTGGTTTCGTGGTGCGGCTCGAGATCGGCCAGGAGCGCACGCATCGGTCGGTGTCCAGTCCGAACCAACAGATCTGCGGGCGGCTCGGCCCGCGTGGCGCCGGGCTCGGCTTCGCGGGTTGGCCGAAAGCGGCACGTACCCGCCCGGCACCGTGCGGCCTCAGGCCGATGCCACGGGCGCCGCCGGTCACCACCACTGGACCGCTAGTACGTACTGTCATTGCAGGTCGGACATTCTTTCACGGTATTTGACATGAGATCATGTCAAATGTGTCGCTTAGTATCGCACGGATGTAACGACGATGGAAAGGTCCGATGAACCGGGATTCCAGCACGGCGTCGACTGGCCGGAGATACGCCGGGCTCACCCCTGCTGAGCGCGTCGATCAGCGGCGGGCAGCCATACTGGCCGCTGCGTTGCAGCTTTTCGGCACGGCTGGGTATGCGAGCACCCCGGTCAAGCAGATCTGCCGGGAGGCGGGTCTGACCGAGCGGTACTTCTACGAGTCCTTCGCCGATCGCGAGGACTGCCTCGCCGCGGTGTACGCCGGGGTCGTCGAGGAGATGCGTGCGGCGGTCCTGGCGGCGGTGCACGATGCGCTGCCCGACCTCAACGCCGTGACGCAGGCGGGTTTGGCGGCATTCGTCCGATACCTCACCGACGACCCCCGCCGGGCGAGAGTAGATCTGATCGAGGTCGTCGGTGTGTCCGAGGCGATGGAGCAGCGGCGCCATGCGGTATTCGGCGACTTCACCGAAATCATCATCGCGACGTGGGCAGCCTCTCGAGGAAGGCCGGTAACGCCACACATCCGGTCGATGGCAGTCGTGCTGGCCGGCGGGGTCAACCACCTGCTCGTCGATTGGCTGATGAACGGGCAGCAGCAAGAACCGAGCGACCTCATCGAGGCCTGCGCGACCGTGTTCTCGGCGGTCCGTGAACGCGTCGACGCAGAGTGAGAGTTGTACCGGAACTCCTACGCCCGGAAGCCACCGGCCGAGAACACCCCTCGCCATGACCGCCTTCGTGTATTCGACTGCGCCGCAGCCGCTACCGCACCCTGTTGGTACGGATCGAGCGGATCTCGGAGCCTTCTGCATTCCAGCGACCCACTGGAGATATCTTCCGCGACGGCACGGAAATTCCGATCCGAATACACGGCCGCGACGACAGCGACGAACATACCGACATCAGCTGAGCGTTCCACATTCAGGGTCGCCCATTATCGTGGCCCGCGCGGCAGGCGTGCGGGCCGGGCCCCGACTGCGCGGGGCCTTATCATCCGTATGCGATCTGCTCCAGCAAATCCAGCACTTCGTCTATCTTGCGCAGTTCGCCGGGTGGCAAGCTCTCCGACAAAGCCAGTGCGAGAGCGTTATTCAAGGGCTCCCGCTGCCCGCGCACCCAGGCCAAGCCTTCGTCGGTGAGCATCAGGTTCACGCGGCGTCCGTCGCTTGGGTCCCGCACACCGGTGATCAGCCCCTGATCGCGTAACCCGTCCACAACGTTGCGCATCGTCTGCGGACGCACCATCTCGAGCCGAGCCAGATCGACGGCGGCCATGGCTCCACGCCGATGCAGCCGCCCGAGCACCGCCCACTGCGTCGGGGACAATTGACGCGCGTCAGGAGCCCTACGCGCCCGGCGCAAAATGACGGTCAACGCGATGCGCAGGCGCGCCGCGGTAGCGGACAATGCCGTAGCGTCCGCGGAGTCAACGCTCACCTACGACACCTGCCAACGGAGTCGAATAGACCAATCGATCGCAGCACCGTACTCCTTGCGATTCAACCCAGAGACGCTCCGCGAACACGCTGGAAATGTAACTCGGGAGTGGAGAGCGGCTAGCCATTCTCCAGCCCTTGACAGGTAGCTATCTCCTCGAATGGCCAATGCAGAGGATATCCCATCTTCTCACCCTTTCGATGCGGAACACCCATGAGATGCGAGAATTTCGCGTTCTCGGCTATTCCTGGAACTCCAATCAGATCACGACCACGCGGACCGCCGCACGCCATTCTGATGTATTAAATTCCTGGAACCAATTACTTGCGTAACTATTGGGATCTGTCACAGCGAACTGTGATATTACGGCGCGCAGCCCGATTGCCTCCAACGCGCGGCCGGTGGAGAGGCGTCCGACGCGACGCGCACTCAGCGGACGGCGAGAACCTGGCCCGGGCGCGAGTTCGGGTGGTGGGCAGCCGGACTCGCGTCCCTGTGCGTCAGACCGAGGCCGGGGCGACGACCTGGTCGGTGATTTCGCTGATGCCGTCGGCGGTCACCTCGAGGACACAGGCGGTCGCGATGTCGAAGAACAGGCCCGACACCGTCAGGCCGCGTTCGGCGACGGCGCGGCTGACCACCGGGTGGCGCTGCAGCGTTTCCAGCTGCACGGCGACGTTGACCATGGCGAGCTGGGCGGCGTCGTCGTAGCCCGCGGCCGCCGCGGCGGCGCGCACCGGGTGCCCGGCGGTGTAGGCGTCGAGGCTGGGGCGGCCGTGGGCCAGCCAGCCGTCGAGGCCCGGCCCCGCCGAGGTACCGGCGAGGAGCGCCTTCATGGCGCCGCACGACGAGTGCCCGCACACCACGACATTGCGGACCTTCAGGTTGTCCACCGCGAACGCCAGGGCGGCCTCGGCCGAGCTGTCCGAGCCGTCGGCGGGGACCAGGTTGCCGACGTTGCGGACGGTGAACAGGTCACCGGGGCCGCTGTTGGTGATCACGTTCGGCACGATCCGCGAATCGGCACACGTCAGGAACAGCGAGTGCGGGTCCTGCTTGTCGCGCAGCTCGTCGAGGTGCGGGCGCACCACGTGGGCATGGCTGCGGTGGTAGGCGGCCACACCGTCGCCGACCGGGTTCTCGCTGCGCTCGCGCCACGGGCCGAGCACCTCGTCGAGCATGCCGCGGGCGCGGCCGCGCTTGGGCGGCCCGGCCGTGGCGTGTTCCATGCGCGCGGTACCGATCTCGACGAATTCCACGTTGCCGCCGGTGGATTCGTGCTGCCGCGCCCAGTCGTGGATGGCCTCGTAGGCGGCGTGATCGAGGAAGTCGACGGTCAGCTCGACCAGCACGTCGGTGCCGGTGGGCACCTTGGCGAACTCCTTGGTCAGCTTCGGCAGCGCCAGGAACGTGCAGGTGCCGTCGATGCTGACGATCCAGCGCTCGGTCCCGGCCACCGGGGCGGCCTGCACCGACACCCGCACCACCCGCCACAGCAGCAGCGCGAAGGCCAGCGCGAGACCGATCAACACGCCTTCGAGCAGGTTCAAAAACACCACGCAGGCCATCGTGACGGCGTACACGGCCAGATCGCCGGTGCGGCGGGCCAGGCGGATATGGGCCAGCTTGACCAGCTGCACACCGACCACGATGAGCAGCCCGGCCAGCGCCGACTTCGGGATCTGCTGCACCACACCGACCAGCGCGATCGAGAACACCAGGATCCAGATGCCGTGCAGCAACGCCGACGCCTTGGACTTCGCGCCCGCCGCGACGTTGGTCGAGCTGCGCACGATCACACCGGTGACCGGCAGGCCGCCGAGCATGCCCGAGGTCGCGTTCGCCGCGCCCTGGGCCATCAGCTCCCGGTCGAAATTGGTGCGCGCACCGGTGTGCAGCTTGTCCACCGCGACCGCCGACAGCAGGCTCTCCACGCTCGCGATCAACGCGATCGTCAACACCGCCAACGCGACACCGGCCCAATCACCGCTGGGCATACCGGGCAGGCCGATCGCGTCGAAGATCGAGCCGTCGATCTTGATGCGCTCGGGATTGCCGGGCAGCACCAGCGACAGCACCGTGCCCACGAGCACCGCGACCAGCGGACCCGGGATCAGCTTCACCCGCGCCGGCACCCACCGCCACGCGACGATGATGCCGATCACGATCAGGCCGATGACGAAATCGTCACCGTGCAGGTTCAGCAGCTGTCCGGGCAGTTCGGTGAGGTTCTCGAACGCCGAGCTGAACGAGGTTCCGCCCAGCAGCACATGCACCTGCTGCAACGCGATGGTCACACCGATACCGGCCAGCATCGCGTGCACCACCACCGGCGCGATCGCCAGCGCGGCACGCGCGATCCGCGATAAACCGAACAGGATCTGCAGCAAGCCCGCCGCGACCGTGATGAAACAGGTTGTCTTCCAGCCGAACTGGTTGATGGTCTCGGCCACCACCACGGTCAGGCCCGCGGCCGGGCCGCTCACCTGCAACGGGGACCCGCCGAGGATACCCACGACGATGCCACCCACGGCGGCCGCGATCAGACCCGCCGCGATGGGAGCGCCGGAGGCAATGGCAATGCCCAGCGACAACGGCAAGGCGACGAGGAAGACCACGATCGAGGCAGGCAGATCATGGCGTGTGATCGAAGACAGACGATCGGACCAGGGTCTCTCCGGTGAGCTGGTCGCCGAACTAGGCGTCGTGTCGGTGTCGGTGGACATATTTCTCCTTCACCAGGCCGGTGGGCCGGTCCCGGGGGG
>NZ_JARWQD010000268.1 GCF_029869545.1 Nocardia wallacei
CTACTCGCTGCCCGACGATCTGCTCTCCGGCACGGGCCTGCGGGCCGCGTTCTCGGGAATCACCATGGGGATGCCGGTGATCGGCACGTGGCTGCACTGGCTGATGTTCGGCGGCGACTTCCCCGGCGACATCATCATCCCGCGCCTGTTCATCGCACACGTCCTGCTGCTGCCCGGCATCATGCTGGCGCTGATCGCGGCGCATATCGCGCTGGTCTGGTATCAGAAACACACCCAGTACCCCGGCCCGGCGCGCACCGAGAAGAACGTGATCGGCACCCGCATCGTGCCGGTGTTCTCGCTCGATCAGGGCGCGTTCTTCATGTTCACCCTCGGCGTGCTGGCGATCATGGGCGGTGTCCTGCAGATCAACCCGATCTGGAACCTGGGCCCGTACAACCCTTCTCAGGTCTCGGCCGGTACCCAGCCCGACTTCTACATGATGTGGACCGACGGCTTCCTGCGCCTGTTCCCGGCGTGGGAGGGCTACATCTTCGGGCACACCATCCCGGGCTCGCTCTCGATCGCCCTGCTGATGCCGCTGATCTTCGGCCTGATGACGGCCTATCCATGGATCGAGAAACGGCTCACCAAGGACTACGCGCACCACAACCTGCTGCAGCGGCCACGCGACGTGCCGGTGCGCACCGCGATCGGCGCCATGTCGCTGGCGTTCTACGTGATCCTCACCCTGGCCTGCGTGAACGACATCATCGCGTTCCAATTCGACATCTCGCTCAACGCCACGACCTGGTTCTTCCGGATCGCGCTGCTGTTCGGGCCGCCGCTGGCATACTTCCTGGCCTACCGGCTGTGCCTGGCCCTGCAGCGCGGCGATCGCGCGGTGCTCGAGCACGGCATCGAGACCGGGATCGTGCGGCGCCTGCCGCACGGCGAGTACATCGAGATCCATCAGCCGCTGGGCCCGGTCGACGAGCACGGCCATCCGATACCGCTGCCGTACCAGGGCGCGCCGGTGCCGAAGAAGATGAACAGGCTCGGCCTGTCCGGACGGCCCGGCAGCGGCAGTTTCCTGCGGCCGGACCCGGCGGGCGAGCGGGAACAGCTGCGCGCCGCCGAACACGAGCAGGAGAGCGAGCAGCTGCAGGTGCTGCGGCGGTACCAGGAGCAGGGCGACTGACCGGTCGCAGCACCGCGAAGGCCCCGAGTCGCGGGGGCCCGGGGGCCGCGTGTGGCAGGTTTGGGGTGGCGCTAAGGCCCCCCCCCACACCCCCGCACCCGGGCCGCCCCGCCCCGCGACCGCGCCCATGAGCAGCGCTTT
>NZ_JARWQD010000269.1 GCF_029869545.1 Nocardia wallacei
GCGGGGCTCGATGCGCTCGAAAGATCCGTCACCGCATACCTTTCCGCCGAACAGCGCCTGGCGCGGTTACCCGCGGCGGGGGGGGCCGGGGCGCGGGGCCCCGCGCGGGGGGGGGGGGGGGGGCCACGCCGCGCCGCCCCCCCCCCCCCCCCCCCGCCCGCCCCGGCCCCCCCCCCCCCCCCCCCCCCCCCCCCACGACAGGATCAGTCCAGCGGTGAATGAGCGTATGCGGGCTTGGCGGGAGATGAGCGTGCGTGAGGTGGCGGCCATCTCCGTTATGAGGCTCTCGCATTCCTGTCGGCGCAGGCACGCCTAACATTCCCGTTGGGCGCACGCCTTGTGTTGCTGTTGGTGCAGGCACGCCCTGCATTCCTGTCGGTGCAGGCACGCCTTGCATTTCCTGTTAGGCGCATACCCTGCATTCCTGTTGGTGCAGGCACGTCCCGCATTCCTGTTGTGGGGGGGGCTGTGGGCTTCGGGATCGGGTGAAGGGGGGCGGTGGCGGGGCAGGGAATGCGCTGGGGTAACACCTGCCCGGGGCCGCGGTTGTTGGGGGGGGGGGGGGGGGTGGGGGGGGGGGGGGGGGGGGGGGGGGGGGGGGGGGGGGGGGCGCGGCGGGGCGGCCGCGGGGGGGGGGGGGGGGGGCGGCGGGGCCCCCCCCCCCCCCCCCCCACGCCGGGCTGGGAGGTGGTCGGGCCCGCGGGACGCGACGGCGGCTTCACCTGCTCCCCGCGGGGCGGGGTGGTCGGGGAATCGGGCTGCTTCGGCGTTGTCGGCTGCTGGCTCGAGGGGGAGCCGGTGGTCGAGGAGGCGGCGCTCGTGGACGACTTCACGGCCTGGTCGGCGGAATTCCCGCAGGCGACCAGCAGAGCCAGCGGAATCACGCCGACCGCGGGCAATATCACGCGCCGCGTTGTGCTGTTCAGTTTCCGATGCCGACCCTGCACGTCGTCACACCACCCTCATCAGTACTCGTATAGAGAGGCCCCCCGTAGCCGGGTGGCCACGTGCGGCTGCGATCGTAGCCGCCGCACCGCACGTTAGTGCAAATCGAAGTGATGTAGGACACATTTGAAATCGATTCGCGCGCAATGCCTATCGGCTACCAATGCTGGTGGGGCTCCGATCGTGCGCAATGCGCCGACCGCGAGATCAAGCCGCGCCGCCAGGCTTGTGCGGACGCGGCAGATGCACCCCGAAATAGATGGCCGCGATCCGCAGCACGAACACCAGCCCCGCCGACACCATCGCGACCGGACCCTCGGCGATGCCCGCGGCGTCCATGCCCAGATAACACCCGGCACCGGCGAAGGCCGCGACGGCGTACACCTCCTCGCGCAGCAGCAGCGGCGGGAACTCACCGCACAGCACGTCGCGCACGACCTCGCCCGTCACGCCGGTCATCACCGACAGGATGAGGACCGCCAGCGGCGTGACATCCGATTCGATGGCCGCCCGGGCACCGATCACCGTCACCACCGCGAGCCCCAGGGCGTCCACCACCAGCAGGGACCGGCGCGGCAGCTGCCAGAACCGCAGGTAGATCATCGTGCCCACGCCCACGCAGAAGATCAGCGTCAGCAGCACCCAGTCGTGGGTCCAGTACAGCGGATGCCGATCGAGAATCAGGTCGCGCAGCGTGCCACCGGAGATCGAGGCCGCGAACGCGAGCGCCAGGCCGCCGAACGGGTCCATATCGGCCCGGTAGGCGGCCAGCACCCCGCTTGCGGCAAAGGCCGCGATTCCGACCAGGTAGAGGGCGTGCAGCATGGCCTCATGATCGCAGCGCGATGAAAAAGGCCCCGCGCGGTTGCCGGGTCGGGGGTCTGGCAACAGCGCGGAGCCGATCTGAATATCGGTCCTGCGCTCCAGGCGTTACACACGGACCTGAGAAATTTCCGATCGACGCAGCGGGGGACAATCGTGGCCAGGCACAGCCAGCAGAGCTCGGACCTGCCGGAGCTCGGACGACTCGAGGAGATGGGTATGCAGCTTGGAATGATCGGGCTCGGCCGGATGGGCGCCAACATCGTGCGGCGCATCGTCCGCGACGGACACACCGCGGTCGGGTACTCGCGGCACGAGGACCAGATCAAGGAGTTCACCGCCGAGCTCGGCGACAAGTTCACCGGCGCGACCGATTACAAGGCGTTCGTCGCGCTGCTGGAGAAGCCGCGCATCGTGTGGGTGATGATCCCGGCCGGCGCCACCGGCGCGGTCATCGACGAGGTCGCCGAGCTGCTCGAACCGGGCGACATCATCATCGACGGCGGGAACAGCCGCTACCACGAGGACATCAAGCGCGCGAAGGCCCTCACCCCCAAGGGCATTCACTACCTGGACATCGGGACCTCCGGCGGCGTTTGGGGCCTGGAGCGCGGCTACTGCCTGATGATCGGCGGCGAGGCCGAGACCGTGAAGCACCTCGAGCCGCTACTGCAGGCCATCGCGCCGGGCGTGGAGGCCGCCGAGCGCACCCCCGGCCGCACCGGCGAGCCGTCCCCGGCCGAGCAGGGCTATCTGCACTGCGGTCCCGCCGGTGCCGGGCACTTCGTGAAGATGGTGCACAACGGCATCGAGTACGGCGCCATGCAGGCCTATGCCGAGGGCATGAACATCCTGCACAAGGCCAATATCGGCAAGGCCTTCGACGGTAAGCACTCCGCCGAGGAGACGCCGCTGGAGAATCCCGAGTACTACCAGTACGACATCGACGTCCCGGAGGTCACCGAGGTGTGGCGGCGCGGTTCGGTCGTCGCCTCCTGGCTGCTGGACCTGACCGCGCAGGCGCTGCACGCCGATCCGGAGCTGAGCACGTTCGGCGGCCGGGTCTCCGACTCCGGTGAGGGCCGCTGGACCATTCACGCCGCGATCGATGAGGGCGTGCCCGCGCCGGTGCTGTCGGCCGCGCTGTACCAGCGCTTCTCCTCGCGCGGTGAGTCGCTGTACGCGGACAAGGTGCTGTCGGCGATGCGCAAGGCCTTCGGCGGGCACAACGAGCTTCCGGGGAAGTAGGGGGTGCCCTGTACTCATCCCGGCGAAAAGCGTGCCGGGATGAGTGCAAGGATCGTGCCGGGATGAGTGCAGGGATCGTGCCGGGATGAGTGCAGGGATGTTGTTGGGAGGCCGGGGCGGGGGCGGTGCTGGGCTCAGTCGAAGGTGCTGTCCAGCCAGTCGATGGTTTGCATGCCGAAAAGGTCTGTGCCCCAGCCGTACATGTCGGTGAGCATTTTGAGCATGCTGCAGTCGGTGGGGTGGTAGGTGGCGTCGCTGCCCCGGGCGCGGTAGGTGTCGGCGAGGTGGCGGGCGTCGGCGGCCGGGACCAGCGACATGAACGAGTCGTCCTTGGCGCAGGACGCGATGAGCACCTTGCCGCCCGGCGTGCCGGACTTCCCGAGCTCGTTGTCGTCGAACACGTGCTGGAAGGCGGGCTCGTCGGCCGGGCTGACACCCGAGTTGAACATCGCGTTCAAGGGCACGAACGGCATCCCGAAATACGTGTCCTGGCACTGGGTCCGGAAGAAGTCCGCCACCGCGCGTCCGGCGGGGTTCAGCTTCTCGTCCAGCTTCATCTCCGGATACTTCGGCTCCAGTCCGAGCAGGGTCGCGAAGCCGAAGCCGGACCCGATCGAGCCGTCGGCCACCCGCATGAAGTTGCGCTGGTTGACGACCATCCCTTCCAGCACAGTCGATTTCACATTCAGTTCGGGCGCGTACTCGGGCTGGAGTTCGGCGGAGAACGCCGCGCCGACGCCGCCGCCCGCGATGCCGAACAGCGCCAGCTGCGCGTTCGGGTCCAGCCCCGCCTCGGCGTAACCCAGTGCGGCCCGGGCACCGTCGAGCTGCGTATGCGCGGCGAACTTGCCCGCGAAAACCCCGTGCGGGCGGCGATCGGCGTCGTTGCCGACGTCGGAGATCATCACCGCGTGGCCCTTGCCGAAGATCAGCGCCAGCGGGCCGAGCGCCGACCACGAGGCGCCGTCGAGCGGATCGCCACCGGTCCACTGCGTGCTCGGATGGCAGCTCGCGCCCACACTGTCGTTGGCCTCCTGATACGAGATCAGCTTCTTCTCGTCGGCGGGCTTGCCATCTCGCGGAATCATCAGGATGCCGGTGCTGATGGCCGGGGTGACGCCGTCGAGTTCGGTGCTGACGTACATCAGCTTCCAGGCGTCGAGGTTCGCGGGCTTCAGTCCCGTGAACAGCACGTCGACCTTCTTGGCCTTCAGCACGGTGCCCGGCCGCTCGGAGCCGGTGAGTGGCGGCTCTCGATAGAACGGGTCGTCGGCACGCAAGCCCTGGAAGATCTCCTGCGGCGACGCCGGGGTCGCGCCCCGCAGGGATCCGACGACGAACCCGTTGAAGACCTTGTCCAATCCGGGCGTCTGCGGCGGAACCGGATCTGCCGCAACGGTTCCCGCTCCCCCGTACACCATCGCCAGCGCCGCGACCGCCGCGACGAGAGTCCTCTTGCGCATCTCGACCTTCCGCCACCGTCGCACGGACCTCACCCTGCCTGCTCCGCCGGGGTCACCTTCAGCTCGCTCGCCGCCGACCCGAGCAACTGCGGGATGTTCAGCAACGGGCGATGCGATTCCAGCTGCACCTCATAAGGCGTACGCATGGTGGCTTCCAGTGCGGGCCAATTGTTTTCGACCTGATACTTGTACTTCGGGAGCAGTTCGGTGGTGATGTAGTCCCAGCGCGCGTCGAGCACCGACCAGTTCCAGTCCGGCAGCGGCAGGGTCAGCAGCATCGCGCGGCCGTCGGACCCGGTGAAAGGGATTCGCACCGGGCGGAATTCGCGCGGCGGCACGACACCCGCCACCGACGGCGAACCGGCCGCACCGCTCAGATAGGTGATGGCCTCGCCGACGGGGCCCTTGTAGGCGCGCACCTCGTCCCACTGCGCACCGATCGCCCACTGCTGCTCGCGCCGCAGCAGCGTGCCGTTGCCCGCGGCGATCCGGTCGTGCTCACCGGAGGCGATATCGCGCCAGGCGTCCATGATGTCGCTACCGAACAGCCCCGCCGCCTGAAATTCCTCCAGCGCCGAAATCCCCTCGGTGACATAGGCATCGTGCATCGGCATCAGGTCGGAGAAGATGTTCTTCTGCATCACCAGGATCATCCCGAGGATCCAGCGCAGGTCCTCGGGAGTCATCAGCGGTCCGGCGGCGGCCAGCGCCTGCAGGCCGCTCGGCAGCATGGCCACCGCCTGCGGGCCCGCGGCCTGTGCGACCGAACCGAGCACCCCCCGCGCCGCCTCGGAGATACCGGGCAGGTCGTAGAGGTCGGTCATGAGCTCGAAATCGATGAGCCCGCCGCCGAAGTCGGCGCCCACCTGGCCACCCATCCCGGCCCACTGCAGCTCGCGGTGCGCCAACTGCAGATCCTCGTAGTAGCGGTAGGACTTGATCAGGTTGTCGCGATTGGCCTGCACACCCGCGCGCGGATCCCACGACCGGAGATCGATTCCGGCCTTAGCTGTCGCATCGACCAGCCAATACTGATACAGCAGTGCGGCGTAGCGCGTCGGTGCCACGCCCGCGGACCGCGCCTGGTCCAGCAACCGCCCGAGTTCCGCGGGGTCGTAGGGCAGTTCGGGGTTCACCCCGCCCGGTCCCTGCGCCGCCTTCCGGTTGACCAGCGGCAGATCCAGATAGCGATCCACCTCGGCGGCCGCCACCGGACCGGCGGTCAGCAGGCCCATCCCCACCACCGCCGCGAGAGCCAAGCCCGCACCGCGCATCAGAGCGCCGATCCGCATCGTGAACCAACCTTCCGCCGTCGTTCGGGTCGCGCACACGATCGCAACTGCGCCGTTGCGATTACCAATCAATAGCTACACACCGGAGGTGGCGCGGAATCCCGCTCCGACGCCCACCCGTGCCCGGGGCTGAGAGATTACCGCCAACACGAGGGACACCAGCGATTACCCACCCGGCGCGTCCGATGCCAATCCCGTCGAATGCTAAGCCACCGGGACTATCCGGACAAATTGCCGAACAATAGCGACTCACCCAGCGACGCGGGCGCAATCGGGCACGGACATGCGAAAGGGCGGTGGATCACGCCACCGCCCTTCGCGTTCGGTCAGCTCACGCGCCGTCTCGGTCCGAAAACCGTCTCAGCTCAGATGCATTGCCTGCAGGATCTGCTTCGCCACCGCTAACGGCCCGAAGGTGAGCAGATAGATCGCGGCATCCACGATCGCCATGATGGCCTCCCTCAGTCGAACTTACTGTCCATCCAGTCGATGGTCTGCATACCGAAAAGGTCTGTGCCCCAGCCGTACAGGTCGCCCAGCATCCTGGGCATGCTGCAGTCGGTCGGCCGGTAGGTGACGTCGGTGCCCCTCGACCGGTAGGTGTCGGCGAGGTGGCGGGCGTCGGCGGCGGGCACCAGCGACATCGGCGAATCGTCGGCGGCGCACGAGCTGATCAGCACCTTCGACTTCGGCGTGCCGGACCTGCCGAGCTCGTTGTCGTCGAATACGCGCTGGAAGGCGGGCTCGTCGGCCGGGCTCTGCCCGGACTTGAACAGCGCCTTCAGCGGAACCATCGGCATCCCGAAGTAGGCCGGGGTCTGGCACTGCGTGCGGAACACGTCCGCGACCTGCTTGCCCAGCGGGTTCAGCTTCTCGTCCAGCTTCATCTCCGGGTAGTACGGCTCGAGCCCGAGCAGCGTCGCGAAGGCGAAGCCCGAGCCGATCGAGCCGTCGGCGATCCGCATGAAGTTGCGCTGGTTGACGACCATCCCTTCCAGCACAGTCGATTTCACGTCCAGCTCGGGGGCGTAGTCGGGCTGGATCTCGCTGGAGACCGCCGCGCCGACACCGCCACCGGCGATGCCGAACAGCGAGACCTGCGCCTTCGGATTCAGGCCCGCCTCGCCGTGGCTCAGCGCGGCGCGGGCACCGTCCAGCTGCGCGTGCGCGGCGGATTTGCCCGCGAAGACGCCGTGCGGCTTGCGATCACCGTCGTTGCCGACGTCGGAGATCATCACCGCGTAACCCTTGTCGAACATCATCCCCAGCGGGCCCAGGGCCGACCAGGACGAGCCGTCGAGCGGGTCGCCGCCGGTCCACTGGGTGCTCGGATGACAGCTCCAGCCGACGCTGTCGTTGGCCTCCTGGTAGGAGACGAGCTTCTTCTCGGCGGCGGGCCTGCCGTCGCGCGGGACCATCAGGATGCCCGTGCTGATCACCGGGGCCTTGCCGTCGAGGCCGGTGGTGACGTACATCAGCTTCCAGGCGTCGAGGTTCGCGGGCTTCACCCCGAGGAACATGACGTCGACCTTCTTGGCCTTCAGCACCTGGCCCGGTTTCTCGGAACCGGTCAGCGTCGGCTCCTGATAGAACGGGTCGTCGGCCATCAGTGCCTGGAAGTTCTCCTGCGGCGAGGCGGCGGTCGCTCCGTTCAGCGACCCGACCACGAAGCCGTTGAAGACCTGTTCCGGAGCGGGTGTCCGCGGCTCCACCTCGGGCGCCGCCGGGGCCGGAGCCGGTTGTGCGGCAACGGTTCCCGCGCCGGTACACAGCATCGCCAGGCTCGCGGTCACCGCGACCAGGGTTCGTCTACGCATCTCAGCCCTCCTGTCCCGATGTGGCCGGGGCGACCTGTAGTTCGTTCGCCGCCGAGATCAGCAGCTGCGGGATGTTGAGCAGCGGGCGATGTGATTCCAGCTGCTGCTCGTACGGGGTGCGCATGGTGGCTTCCAGTGCGGGCCAGTTGTTTTCGACCTGGTCCTTGTATTTCGGCAGCAGTTGTCCGGTGATGTAGTCCCACCGCTGGTCCAGGACCGACCAGTTCCAGTCCGGCAGCGGCAGGGTCAGCTGCATCGCGCGGCCGTCGGATCCGGTGAAAGGCACGCGCACCGGGCGGAATTCGCGCGGCGGCACCACACCGGCGACCGAGGGCGAACCGACCGCGCCGCTGAGGTAGGTGATGGCCTCGCCGACGGGGCCCTTGTAGGCGCGCACCTCGTCCCACTGCGCGCCGATCGCCCACTGCTGCTCGCGCCGCAGCAGCGTGCCGTTCCCCGCGGCGATCCGGGCCCGGTCGCCCGAGGCGACATCGCGCCACGCGTTCATGATGTCGTCGCCGAACAGTCCCGCCCGCTGGAACTCCTCCACCGCGGGCAGCCCGCCGGTGACGTAGGCGTCGTGCATGGGCATCAGGTCGGAGAAGATGTTCTTCTGCATCACCAGGATCATCCCGAGGATCCAGTGCAGATCCTCCGGCGTGATCTGCGGACCGGCCTGGGCCAGCGCCTTCAGTCCGTCCGGCAGCATGGCCACCGCCTGCGGGCCCGCGGCCTGCTGCACCGCGCCGAGCACCCGGTTGGCGGCGTCGGCGATACCCGGCAGGTCGTAGACCGTGCCCATCAGCTCGAAATCGACCAGCCCGCCGCCGAAGTCGGCGCCCACCTGGCCACCCATCCCGGCCCACTGCAGCTCGCGATGACCGAGCTGCAGGTCCTCGTAGTAGCGGTAGGACTTGATCAGGTTGTCGCGATTGGCCTGCACACCGGCGCGCGGATTCCAGGACTTCAGGTCGATCCCGGCCTTACCGGTCGCATCGACCAGCCAGTACTGGTACAGCAGCGCCGCGTAGCGGGTGGGGGCCACGCCCTCGGCCCGGGCCCGGTCCAGCAGGCGGGCGAGTTCGGCGTGGTCATAGGGCAGTTCGGGGTTGACACCGCCCGGGCCCTGCGCGGCGTTGCGATTGACCAGCGGCAGATCGAGGTAGCGATCCACCTCGCTGCTCGCTGACGCCGGTGCCGCGGCGACGAGTCCGAGTCCTACCAGTGCCGCGAGGGCGAGCCCCGCGCCGCGCATCATTGCGCCGATCCGCATGGTTGTTTTCAGCCTTCCGCTTACGGTGTGAGAGTCGAAAAAGTGATGACCGTGGCTATTTGCCATCGAATAGCTGATATTCGGTCGATAACCGGCTCGCGCCGTCATGCGCCAGTGCCGCGCCGACGGTCGATGTCGTCCGGGGGTCGACTACTTGGTTAACGAAAGATTACCAACGCCCGTTACAGCCGTTTACCACAGTCATGGGATGACTTGGGCCCATTACCGAGCGGTCCGACCGCTCAAATTGCCTGCCAGTAGCGCGTTTTGCCGATTCGGCGAATGCCCGCCGAGACCTTTCGCGCGACAGGTATCAATGATGCATATCACAGATAGATAACGTTTGATATGGCCAGGTGCGGTCGGGGTCACATTCGCGCCAGGGCCGGACGCCGACGCCGCCGCACACCGGTCCCGGGCTGTCGGGCCGCCGCGCGGGCGGCTACCGTCGGATGCCATGCGCACCGTTCCCGGGATCGTTCTCGCGGTACTCGCGGTCACCGTGACCGCCTGCTCCGGCGGCAACCGGACCACCGACACCTCCAGCGCCACCGCGCCGCCACCGAGCTCGACCACGGCGGCGACCACCAGCGCGCAACCCGACTGCACCGCAGGGTTTCTCGCGCAGTTCACCACCCGCCAGAAACTCGCCCAGCTGCTGACCGTCGGCGTCAACGGCCTCGCGGACGCGGAGAATCTGGTGCGATCGGAGCAGATCGGCGGGATCTTCCTCGGCAGCTGGACCGATCAGTCGCTGCTGGCCGACAAGCAGATCGACCGGGTCAAGGCGGCCGCCCGCACCCCGCTGATGGTGACCATCGACGAGGAGGGCGGCCGGGTGTCGCGGCTGAGCAACCTCATCGGCACCGCGCCGTCGGCCCGGGTCAGTGCCCAGACCGTCTCCGCGGAGGACTACTACCGCGAGAGCCTGGCGCGCGGGCAGGCCATGAAGGACCTCGGCATCACCGTCGACTTCGCCCCGGATGTCGACGTCTCGAGCCAGCCCGACGACAGCGTGATCGGCGACCGCTCCTACTCCGACGATCCCGAGGTCGTCACCCGCTACGGCGACGCCTTCATCCGCGCGATGCGCGACGCCGGGCTGGGTGCGGTGATGAAGCACTTCCCCGGCCACGGCTCGGGCTCGGGCGACTCCCACACCGGTGCCGTGCGCACGCCGCCACTCGATCAGCTGCAGCAGGTGGACCTGGTGCCGTACCGCAAGCTGATCGGCTCGGGCGCGGGCGTGATGGTGGGCCACCTCGACGTCCCCGGGCTGACCGAGCCGGGCACGCCCGCCAGCATCAGCCCGCAGGTGATGTCGCTGCTGCGGCAGGGCACCGGCTACGGCGCGGCGCCGTTCGACGGTCCGATCTTCACCGACGACCTGAGCGGCATGGCCGCGATCACCAGCCGGATGGGGATCGAGGAGGCGGTCGCGGCGGCCCTGGAGGCCGGGGCCGACAACGCGCTGTGGATCAACAGCGACGCCGTCACCCGGGTGCTGGACCGGCTCGAGCAGGAGGTGGCCGAGGGGCGGCTGCCGATGCGGCAGGTCGATGATTCGGTGTTGCGGATGGCACGCTACAAGGGCATCCCGATGCACTGCTGAGCGAATCGCGGGCAAGTGCCTTCCCTCGAACTTACCTTGGAGTAAGATAAGGGTTTCACCATGGTCTAGGAGAGCGGATGGCAGGCGGTACGAAACGGCTTCCCCGGGCGGTTCGTGAACAGCAGATGCTGGACGCCGCCGTGGAGGTGTTCTCGCGCAAGGGATACCACGACACCTCGATGGATGCGATCGCCGCGGAGGCCAAGATCTCCAAGCCGATGCTCTATCTGTACTACGGCTCCAAGGACGAGCTGTTCCGGGCCAGCATCCAGCGCGAGGCCGCGCGCTTCATCGAATCCGTCGCGGTAGCCGGCAACCCGAAGCTGACCCCGCACGAACAGCTGCGCGCGGGCCTCGAGGCCTTCCTGTCCTACGTCGACAACAACCGGCTGTCCTGGCAGGTGCTCTATCGGCAGGCATTGGGCCAGCAACCGTTCGCCTCCGAGATCGCCAACAGCCGCGAACGGGTGATCGAGCTGACCGCCAAGCTCCTCGAGTCCAGCGCCAAATACGCCGAGCCCGGAACGAATTTCGACATCGTGGCGGTCGCGGTCATCGGTGCGGGGGAAGCCATCGCCGACCGCATCGCCGACGGCGAGGTGGAGGTCGGCGAGGCCGTCGATCTCCTCGACAACCTGGCCTGGCGCGGCCTGGCGGGCAAGAAGAAGGCGGAATAGGCCGAACACGGAAGAGCCGCGCGGCTTTTCGGCTTCGCCGCCTATCGAATCCCCCATGCGACTCGATATACGGCGACCGAAAAGCCGTGCGGCTCTTGCCCGTTCGGTCCGCGG
>NZ_JARWQD010000270.1 GCF_029869545.1 Nocardia wallacei
GAATCGGCACCGGGCTCGAACCGGTGGCCCTGGCTCCGGGATTGCGGCGGTGTGTCGACGAAATCCGCTGCAAAGCTTCGGAATACGGGTGTTCGGTGCGCGTCGTGTGCGCGGCGGGGGCCTGGCGGCGGCGCGGGGGGGGGGGGGGGGGGGGGGGGGGGGGGGGGGGGGGGGGGGCGGCGCGGGGGGGCGGCGCCGCCCCCCCCCCCCCGTCGTATCCAGCCGGTAATGGTGCTGCTGGTCAGGTGGTGGGCGGCGGGGTGGCGCGTTCGTGGGCGGTGAGGTCGTGGTGGTTGAGCCAGGATTGCCAGCTGGTGTCGAGGGGGCTGTAGGAGTGCCGGTGTTCGGCGTGGAACTCGGCGACGACGGTGGCGTAGGCGGCGGCGAAAGCGGCTGCCTCGGCCGGGGTGGGTCGGCCGTGTTCGCCGGTGGCGTCGTGCCAGCCGCGGGCGTAGCCGTGGGCGCGGTGGTAGGCGGCGACGGCTTCGGGGTGGCGGTGGCGGGGTGGTTCGAGGGGTGGCGGACCGGCCGGGGTGGCGGTGGCGTTGGCGCCGGTGAGGGTGCCGTGGGTGAGCCAGTGCTGCCAGCACGCGGTCACCGGTGTGATGGATTGTCGTGTGCCGGTGCGGAATTCGTTGACGTGTGTGGCGTAGGCGCAGGCGAATCCGATCGAGGTGTGGGTGTCGCGGTGGTCGGGTCCCTGGGCGTCTTGCCAGCCCCAGACGTAGCCCTGGGCGCAGAAATAGTGGTCGGCGAGGTCGGGGTGGGTGTCGAGGGCGCGTTGGTAGCGGCGGTGGAGGCTCATGTGGTCGTGCGCGGGGTAGCTGCGGTACTGCATGGTGTTTCGTTCCTGTCGTGAATGTGGTTGTGCTCCGGCTTTGTCGGCTGGGGCACGGCGGATGGTGTTGGGGTGGCGGGTTATTGGGTGTCGGTGCCGCGAGCGAGGGAGGCGAAGGCGGCGCCGAGGGCGTCGGGGAGTTGGGGGCCGGTGCCGTGGCCGTGGCTGTGGCCGGTGAGGTTGTCGTAGATTCCGACGGTCCAGGGGCTGGGGTCGGCGGTGGTGTGGCTGCCGATGAGGGTGCCGTCGGTGTTGACGGCGAGGAGGTGGCGGCCGCCGGTGAGGTCGGCGCCGAGTGCGGTGTCGGTGGGGCTGGTGTAGGTGATGCGGGGGTCGGTTCCGATGCGGGACAGATGGATGAGTTCGTCGTGGTAGAGGGCGGTGAGTTCGCGGGCGTAGGCGTCGCGGGTGGGTGGTTGCTGGGTGTGCTGGGCGCGGTGTTCGAAGTAGCGGCGCAGCGCGCACAGCACATTCGGGGCGCCCGGCGGGTAGCCGTGATGGCGGTCGTGGTCGGCGCGGACGATGGCAGCGAAGTCCTGGAGTTCGGCGACGTCGGCCGCCAGCTGGGCGAGGTGCGCGACGGGTACCCCGCGGGCCCAGTTGTGGAGTCGTTCGGTGTGGCCGTAGGCGTCGGCGACGATGCGGGATTCGTCGTCGGTGAGTTCGTGGTCGCCGTCGGCGCAAGCAGCGATGACTTGCTGTAGTTCGCGATCGTCCGGCACTTGGGGAGCGGTCGGATTCTGTTGCCGCTCTGCGGTTTCGGAGGTTCGCGAGGTCGTTTGCGGTGGGCCGAATCGGAGGTCGAACAGGCGCAGGATGAACGTGAGCAGGATGGTGGCGTGGTTGTAGACGGATGCCTCGTCGTGGGCGTCGCTCCAGGTGGTGGTCAGGGTTGGGGCGGCGTGGTCGAGCAGGGCGCGTGGGGAGTGCGCGAGCTGTGCCCAGGTGTCGCGCTGGCTGGTGAGGCCGGCGCGGACGCCGGTGTATTCGTCGGTGTCGTGGTGGTGCCAGTCGGTGCTGGCGGTGTGGATGGCGGCGGCGACCTTGGCGCTGGCCCAAGGGTCGTTGTGCGGGTGGTTCAGGGGCATGAATGTGGCGATGCGCATGTCGGACAGCCAGCGGCCGATGTCGGTCGTGGGGCGGCGGAGTCGGCGGGTTGGGCTGGGGCGGTTGGTGCTGGTCACGGGTTTCATTCCTTTGCTGATTACTTCGGGAAACGCTGGTGGTGGGCCGGGTGAGGTTCCGGGCCCGGTGTTGTGCTGGCGCGGTCGGCGGTCACGCGTGCGACGCGGAAACGGGCTGGCCAGTGCGGCGCCGGTACGCCGTGGCGCAACCGCGCCCCCCCCCCCGGGGGGGGGGGGGGCGGCGGGGGGGCCGGCGGGCGGGGGGGGGGGGGGGGGGGGCGCGGGGCGGGGGGGGGGGGGGGG
>NZ_JARWQD010000271.1 GCF_029869545.1 Nocardia wallacei
ACCGCCAACGCACCGCCCGACTCCTGCACGTCCACACCAACACCGTCGACTACCGCCTCAAACGCATCGGCCAACTCACCGGCTTCGACCCCACCCAAGCCAGCGGCCTGTGGTACCTGCGCTCCGCCCTCGTCGCCCGCAGCTACGGCGACTGAGGCTCACCAGCCGGGCCGGATCGCCGCGACGTAGGCGCGCGAGACCGTCGAGGTGAGCACGTCCAGGACGTCGACGAGAAAGGCCCGGTCGGCGCGCGGATCCGAACGACCGTGCGCCCCCGCCGGATCCATGCGATCCAGGCTCACCTTGACGCCGCAGTGAATCGCGTGCTGGACCGTGTCGATCGGCACCCCGTCGCGCGCCCACCCGGCGGCCGCGTCCTCGAGCCGGTGCAATGCCTGCGTCGCCGCCGCCTCGGTGGCATCGAGCAGCACGATCGCCAGCTCGAAACCCAGCCGCATCACCGCGGTCGGATCGGAATCGCCTGTATCCCAATCACTTTGCGGCATCGACCGATGCTCGTGCCCGGATTCGCCGGGGTCGTCCGGGGACTCGGCGTTGCCGGAATCGTTGCTTCGCATGGCGCTCCTCCGTCCGCCGAGTCCCTTCGCAGCACCGAAAGTATCGGGGACGCGCGCCGAATACGAGCACCCCTCTCCGGTTGACACAAACCTCCGAACGACGACGCGCCGGGTTTGTGACCGATCCCAAGGCGGAACCTAGTGCACCCGTCCGGAATCGGGTTTGAGCCGCCCCTCGTCCACCAGCGTCTGATACGCGGCGCGCTTGCGCGGGCACTCCTCGCGACGGCAACCGCGGTGGCGCTGCATCGCCAGATGCGCATCGCTCACCGACATCGGCTCGTCCGGGGCCTCGTGCGGCCAGCCGATCGGCCATACGGACACGTCCATGGTGTCTCCTCCGGGGACGGGCGCCGGTGGCCTGTCGTCGGACTCGACCGGATTGCGCTGCGGCGGAAGGACACCCTGCCACAGCGCGGCCATCGACAGCGCGATCACCGCACCACACACCGCGGCGACCGCCACCAACCCCGTCACAACGCACTCCGGCCTGCGGGCAGCATCAGTCGTCGTCCAGCCCGGCGGACAGGTAGGCCACCGCCGCCAGCCACCGGCCGCACGACACCGTGTGCTCGGCGCCGAGGATCCGGCGCGCGAGCGCATCGGTCAGCTCTCCGTCCAGGTCGCGGCATCCGTGCTCCTGGCCCAAACGGCAAGGCGCCGAACACCTTCGCGTGGTAGTCGTCATGCGACTCCCCTCCGCCGAGACGCTGCCGAGTGCTGCCGACGACGCCCGCTACATACTGAAAATGTGATACTCTTAACGTGATAGATGTTAGCGTGATTATCACGTTAATGAAAGAGGTTGGGGCGGAAGGGGTTCAGGGCGTACCGGCTCCCGCCGCACGCCGACCATCATGGGTACGCGATTACGCACGGCGCGAAAACTGCTGCTGGGCCGCGAGATCGAGCACATGATCAACACCGCGGGCCTCAGCCAGAGCGAGGCAGCCAAGATCATCGAGACCAGTCAGAGCCGCATCGCCATGCTCACCAACGGCGCCAGCTCCATCACCGTCGGCGATCTCGAGCGGCTGGCCACCGAGCTCGGCTTCACCGACACCGGCTATCTCGACACCCTCAAGGAATTGCGCCGCGACAACCACAAGCGCGGCTTCTGGAACACCGGCTACCGCCGCGCCTACATCGAGGACCTGCGCCTGCTGGTCGACCTCGAGGCGCACGCCAGCCTGCTGCGCGTGGCGGAGGCCGAGATCATGCCCGGACTCATCCAGTGCGAGTCCTACATTCGCGCCCTGCACGAACCCGAACATCCCACCGAACCCGATCCCGACCAGGTCACCGTCGAGGATTCGGTGCAGGCGCGGCTGGCCCGGCAGCAGATCCTGACCGAGCCGCAGTCACCGGAATTCCGCGCGATCCTGTCCGAATCGTGCCTGCGCCGCGAGTACGGCGGTAAGACGGTCATGGTCGAGCAGCTCGAACATCTGCTGACACTGTCGCGACGGCCCAACATTCTGCTGCAGGTGCTGCCGTTCACCGTGACCACCCACGGCGCCGGCATGGAGGACCGGTTCACGCTGATCCGGGTCCCGTCACCGGGTGCGGCCGGTGATCTGGACATGGCGATCGTGGAGAGCCAGGGCGATATTCGCTACATCGACGACAAGCCCGCCGTCACCGCGCGCGAGGCGGTGTGGTCGCGATTGTCGGCCGCGGCGCTGGGGGTCGAGGATTCCCGGCGATTCATCGAGCACATCGCGCGCTCGTTCCGCCGCAAGACATTCACCTGACGGGTCATTCGCAATTCAACCAGGATGGATGGGGGTCCCCATGAGTGCCAACGACTTCGAGTCCCGCGAGATCGACGCCAGCCGGCCGTCGGCGGCCCGGATGTATCACTACTACCTGTCCGGTGAGGCGGTATTCGATGTCGACAAGGTCTTCGGCGAGCGCATCTTCCAGATCTTCCCGTACGCCGACACCTGGGCCCATCACAACCGCGAGTTCCTGCAGCGCGCCGTCAGATACATGGTGGCACAGGGGATTCGGCAGTTCCTCGACATCGGCTCCGGGCTGCCCACGGTCGGCAACACCCACGAGGTGAGCCGGTCCATGGCCGCCGATGCGCGGGTGGTGTACGTCGACAACGATATGGAGGCGGTCGACCGGGCACACGAATTGCTGCGCCAGCAGTTCGCGCTCGGGAGCACCGCCATCGTCGAGGCCGACCTGCGCGTGCCCGAGCTGATCCTCGACCATCCCGAGACCCGGCGGCTGATCGACTTCGACCAGCCGATCGGGCTGCTGATCGTCAGCGTCTGGCCGTTCGTCGCCGACAGCGACCGGCCCTATCAGCTGATGGCGCAGCTGCGTGACCGGCTGCCCTCGGGCAGCTACGTGGCCATGAGCCACGTCTCGCTCGACGACGCCCCGGACGAGCTCAAACAGCGCATCGCCGCGGCCGCCGACCTGTACAAGGAGACCTCCGACCCGGTGAACGTGCGCAGCCGCGACGATTTCGCGGCCTTCTACGACGGTCTCGAGCTGGTCGCGCCGGGGCTCGTGTACGCCCCGGACTGGCGTCCGGAACGCCCGGTGGATCCGCGAGATCCGGCACGGCCGTGTAATTTCGCCGCGGTTGGCTACAAGCCATAGGTACACCGCAGTCGCGCGGACCCCCGCGTCCGCACGGCCGCAGCTTTACTCTGTAGAAAGGCACCACCAATGACGCTGCTACCTACCTTCACCGCGGGTGAATTCCGCAAGGCGAGTTACAGCTCGCCCAACCAGAACTGCGTGCGCGTCGCGCGCAGGGACGGCTGGACCGCGGTCTGGGACGACAAGCGCGCCACCGACCGCACCACCCCCGCCACCCCGCTACCGGCGGACGAGTTGCTGCTGTTCACCGATGAACAGTTCGACACGTTCCAGGCCGGTGTGCGCGGCGCCGACCCACAGCGCTCGCCGCTCACGGTCACCCGCCGCGCCGACGGCCGCTACGTCTTCCGCGCCGTCACACCGCAGCCCGTGATGGGCGTCGAGCTCGTCTTCGACCAGGGCGAACTCGACGCCTTTCACCATGGGGTGCGCAATCACGAATTCGACCACGCCTGACGCAACCGAAATTCAGCCCACCACGACCGAATAGGGAACAAACCATGTCCACGGCAGGTGTCCGCCCCGCGCGGGCACTGTGCCCGGTCCCCCTCGACCGTCGATGCAACAACCTTGCGCACCGACAACTTTAAGCCCGAACCCGGTGCGTCGCAGCACCGCGTGGACAACTCACCAACGGTGCACAACGCCTTTGGGGCGCCGTCACAAGCGCATCGCGCGTCGCACCTCGGCCACGCTCAGCTCGCGTCGTCCAGGCGCACCCGCACCGTGACCCGGCCGCGTTACTCGCGCAGCGCGACGGCGTGGCCGGTCCGGTCGGCGCCCTCGAGATGCAGCGTGATCGGGCCGCCCGCACCGAGGAAATTGCGCCACCAGGACTTCTTGTCCGGCATGGCCACGCCGATGACCAGCTCGCCGTTCACCCGCCGGTAGTTCACCGGCGTGCTGAAGGTCTTGCCGGACCTGCGTCCCACGTAGGTGATCCGCACGAAGCTCTTGCCCATGAGCGGCCCCACCACGGGTGCCTCGGTCAGCGCGACCACCCCGGCGTTGAATCCCCGGACGGCCCGGCCCAGCAGCGACTTCGATTCCATGGTTCCTCCCGGTCGGTACCCGGATCCTCGCGAACATCCGCAACTCTAGTGCGCGGCGGCCGCCTACCGAGTTCCGAAATCGGCGACGGCGCGCAAGATCGCCTGCTCCATGGCGGGACTACCGGTATGTCCGGAATCCTCGATGATCTCCAGCCGGGCGTCGGGCCACACCCGCGCCAGCTCCCAGGCGGTATCCAGCGGCCCGGACAGGTCGAGCCGCCCGTGGACCAGGACCGCCGGGATGCCCGCCAGCCTGTCCGCGCCGCGCAGCAGCTGGTCGTCGGCGAGCCAGGCGGCGTGGGCGAAGTAGTGCGTGCAGATCCGCACGAACGCCAGCATGTCGGCATCCGCTTTCGCGCTGTATTGCCCTGGGCTGCCGAGCTTTTCGTGCGCGATGACCGCGTCCTCCCAGGCACACCAGTCGCGGGCGGCGCGCATCCGCACCTCGGCGTCGGGATGATCGACCAGCCGCGCGTAGGCCCGCACCAGGTCGCCGTCGCGCTCCGCGGGCGGGACCCCGTCGCGGAAGGCCTCCCACTCCCGCGGCAGCAGGCGCGCCAGACCGTGGTAGAGCCAGTCGATCTCCGCCCGGCGGGTCATCGTCACCCCGGCCAGCACGATCGCGCGGACGCGCTCCGGATGGCGCTGCGCATCGAGCAGACCCTGCGCATAGGGTTCGATCTGCGGGAAACGCTGCGGTACGCTCGTGGGCTCGGATGTCATCCGGCGATCATCACCCATCCCGTACGCCCGCGCGACGGCGTGCGACGATCCTGGCGTGGACGACGACTTTCTCGACGGGGTGGCGGACCGGCTGGCGGCCTTGCCCGCGGTGGCGGCGGTGACGCTCGGCGGATCGCGGGCGCAGGGGACGCACCGGCCCGACAGCGACTGGGATCTGGCGATCTACTATCGCGGCGACTTCCGGCCGCAGGCGCTGCGCGAGATCGGCTGGGACGGAGAGGTTTCCGAGATCGGCGCCTGGGGCGGCGGGGTGTTCAACGGGGGTGCGTGGCTGCGGATCGAGGGGCGGCCGGTAGACGTGCACTACCGGGATCTCGAGGTCGTGGAGCGGGAGCTGCGGGAGGCGGAGCAGGGCCGGTTCCACATCGAGCCACTGCTGTTCCACCTGGCGGGGATTCCGTCCTATCTCGTGGTGGGCGAGCTCGCGATCAACCGGGTGCTGCGCGGCGAGCTGCCGCGGCCGGACTACCCGAAACCCCTGCGCGCCAACGCACCCGGTGTCTGGTGGGGCGCGGCCCAGCTGGTGTTCACCTACGCGCGCGCCAACCACGCGCCGCACGGCCGGACGACGCTGTGCGCCGGACTGATCGCGCAGGCCGCCGCCCAGAGCGCCCATGCCGTCCTGGCGGCCCGGGGCGAATGGCCGACCAACGAGAAGATGCTGCTGGCCCGCGCGGGACTCACCGAGATCGATCGCCTCGTCACCGACCTGCGTCCCGATCCGCGGGCATCGGCCGAGGCGGTGGACCGCTCGCGCGCCGTCTGCGAGGCCGCCGTGCGCGACGCGGCGGGATTGTAACCGCTCCCGTCCGGCCGGGAGCGGAAGTAGCTGTCGCGCAGAATATCTCACAGCGCGCGGCAACCTCACCCATTCGCATGGACTGGCACACATCGCCGGGGCACACTTGATGTGACGACGTTCGGCGCGCACGGCCGAGCGCGGGGGCGAGGGCAGGACTATGAGAATTCGGCCGCGGCAACAGCTGCTGGACCTGTGGCGGGCGGTGCTCGCCTACTCCTACCGAGACGAGAAATGGGTGTGGGGCGGGCGCGACGGCTCCAACTCGATCAGCGACGCCGAGCAATTGCTGTGCCTGCTGTATCCGGCGACCGCGATCGCGGCGTTCGCGCTGGACCAGCCCAACGAGATGGCCGCCGACGCCAAGGCCGCCCTGTCCCCGTTCGGCGAGGAGACCCGCATCGGCGGCGTGCTCGTCGGCCTGCTCGAGGACTACTTCGCGCGCTACACCGGCCCCGACGGCCAGCCCGTCTTCGCCGCGGGCAGCTATCTGCACTCCAGCGACGACACCCCGCCCACCGAGGCGCAATTGGCGCTCGAGGTCGTCGACTCCTACTCGATGTCGCTGAGCCTGTGCATCGCGGCGCTGCGCTTCCTGCGCGGGTTCGAGCGGTTCGTCAGCGGCGAGGTGCGGATGGAGGCGCGGCAGCTGCGCGAACGGATTCCCGTGGCGATCGACCGGGCGGGCGCGCGGCTCACCGCCGCCATGGCGGGCCTGGTGCGCAGCTTCGTCATCCATACCCCGGAGCCGAAATCCGATGCGGGACAGTCCATTCTGCGGATGCTCAATCAGAACCACGCACCGCCGGAGGAGATCATCGGACAGCTGTCGGCCCGGCTCGAGCAACTGCGGGTCCAGGCCGCCAACGAGGTCAAGCTGAGCCAGACCAGCGATGTCGACATCGCCGACGACGAGCGGCTGTTCGAATGTGGTTGGGGCTGGGGCGTAGTCGCCACGGCGGAGCCGATCGACTTCGTGCCGGGCCATATCGGCGCCGCGCCCGGCCACGCCGAATCCCGCCCGTACCTGTACTTCACGGCCGTCGCCCTGGACGGCATCATCGACCTATCGTCACAGCGCATCCGGGAGCTGGACCTGCTGACAGATGAGCAGCGCAAACTCGCCGACGCCCTGCAGCTGCGCTTCGAGCTGACCCGGACCTACTGGTCGACGGTGGCCCGCTTCGGCGGCAACTGGCCGCTGGAGGACATCCCGTGGCGCACCTCCGACGGCGAGGAGTCGGACTACTTCAGCCTCGCGGTCACCGCCATGCTGATCCAGGACCTGGTCTACCGCGAGAGCACCGAGGATCTGGCGCGCACCGTCGCGATCTTCGATCGGCTGGCCCGGCGCGGGCGCATCACGAGCAGGCTGACCTCCGACGATCCGGCCGCGGGCCTGCATCATCCGGGTGTGCGGCTGCGCCTGTCGGGCAGCGCGGGCATCGGCGGCGGGCCCCTCTTGCAATGGCACGTGCCCGATTTCGCCACCCTGATGCTGAAGCGCTGCCTGGAGGCCGCCCGCATGCGCACCGACGTCGGCACGCGGGACCGGCTGATGGGACTGATCGAATCGGCCATGGACCACCTCGACCGCTGCGTCCTGCGCGACGGTCCCGCGCCGGGGCTGTGGGACGACACCGGCTGGATCTTCGGCGATCGCGGCAACGGCCCCGAGGGCCCGTCCTGGTTCGTCACCGAGCGGATGATGGAATCGCTGGTGATCGCGTACGGCACCTTCAGCGAGCCGCCGCTGGCGCCGGACTCCATGGTGGCCCGCGCGGTCGACCTGCTCAGCGAGGCCGAGCACCTGCTCAATCAGGAGGAGCTCGAGGTGGAGGGCGACGACCTGTCCCCCAGGCAGGTCGCGGTCGATCGCATCCGGCAATCCCTGGACCGCGCCCGCCACGTGCTGCGCGAGCGTCCCGGCACCGCGTACAGCCTGTCCACGCAGGCGCTGATCCAGCTGGACGAACTGGCGTACGCGCGCCAGGACGCGACGCGGTAGGGGCGGCATGGTGCTGGTGTTCTCCACCTCCGACAAGGGCGGCACCGGACGGTCGGTGACCAGTTGCAATATCGCCTACCGGCTGTGCATGTCCGGGCGCAACGTCGCCTATGTCGACTTCGATTTCGGCTCCCCCACCGCCGGCGCGCTGCTGGAGATCAGCGCGGTGGAGCGGGGCGCGCCCGCGGGCGGCGGCGTGCATTCGTATCTGCTCGGCGAGAGCGGCACCGCGGTGCGGATCGACGTCGGCACCGCGACCGACCGCACGGAGCTCAAACGCCTCGGGCCGCGCTCGGGCCGGCTGGTGCTGCTCCCGGGCGACGAGGGCGGCGCCGAGTTCCTCACCTGCGACGACGCCATCGTGAACCGCTGCGCCGAACTGCTGGTCGCGCTGGAGCAGGAATTCCGGGTCGTGGTGGTCGATCTCAGCGCGGGCCGGTCGGTCGCGCTCGAAATCGCCCTCCAGGCAACGGCTCTCCCGCAGCTGCGGCGGCGCACCGCCCGCTGGCTGATCTTCCACCGCTGGACCCGCCAGCACATCCTGGCCGCCTCCGGCCTGGTGTACGGCCCGCACGGACTACTGCAGACCGGCGCCCAGTGCGGCCACGATCCCGACGATCTGCTCGGCTCGATCCGGTACGTGCGCACCGCCGTGCCCGCGGCCAATTCCCATCTGACCGCCCAGCGCGCCGCCCAGGCGGCGTGGCTGCAGGAACAGGATGCCGCACTGCGGCGGCTCGCCACCGCCAACCGGCTCGGCGCGACCGCGGTCCTGGGCGCCACCCCGATGGAGCCGGTGCTGCAATGGCGCGAGCAGCTCATCCTCGACAGCGACGTCAACGCCCATATCGCCAACGCCGAGACCGCGCTGGCCTATACCGAACTGGCCCGCCGCCTGGTCGACATCGCCACCTGGGAGAAGCTCTAGATGGACATGCGGGGGTACAGCGAGGCGAGGGAGCAGCCGCGGATCGCTCGGGTTCCGTTGTCGCACTTGTCGATCGAGGTCGGGCACTTCTATCTCAACGACATCACCGGCGATATCGGGCGGGTGCGGGCGGAGTTCCGCCGCATCGTCCCGCTGGTGTCGGCCTTCATCGAATCGGCCCGGGTGCAGTTCGGCCCCGGGGCGCGGGTCAGCACCTGCTATCTGATCGACGACTACTTCCAGCCCGATACCGATCCCGCCGACATTCTCGGCCGGTTGCTGGACGCCGCCGACGAATCCGGTCTGACCATCGACTATCTCGCCCGCGAGTCCGGGTGCTGGCAGACCTCGACGTTCGTCGACGGTGTGCCGCTGGGCGATCCGATCCCGGTGGCGGAGATGGTGGCCGCGCGGATCGTCGCCGAACCGGCGCCGCCGGACACCGGGCGCCGCCCGCCGACGGCACAGTCCGGCTGGCTGTGCAACGGCCGCCGATCGTCGGAACACGAACCGGCACAGGCCATGCGGGGGCGCAGCTACCAGCCGCCGGAGGAGTTCGGCCGCCGCGAGCACTCCATCTTCCTCGACGTGCAGCTGTGGAGCACGCACACCGACGAGTCGGGCACGACGACGCGGTGGTCGTGCCCGTTCCTGGCCGCGGTCTGGCATCTGCTGCGGCTGGGGATGCTGCGTTATCACGGTGCCGCCGTGGTGGATCCGCAACCGTGGCACGGTGAACCGTGGCCGCGGCGCTGGCACGAGGTGCCGCCGGTGGTGCGGCTCAATCCGCGGGCCGCCCCGTTCGCCGCGTATCAGACGCTGTCGATGCTGCCGAAACGGTATATCGGCATCGAACACGCGGTGCGCCTGGTGCTCGATCATCTCGATCTCGACGACGACGTGGTCGCGCAGGTCATCGCGGCCGGGGCGGCCGACGAGGTCCCGGTCACGGTGTCGCGCAAGGTGAGTGACCGCCTGTCCCACCTGCTGCTCGACGGGCCGTGACATGGCCGCGCCCCTGGTAGTGCTCGGCGAGGTGCGCACCTGCCTGCTGCCGTCGGCCCCCCCCCCCCCCCCCCCCCCCGCCCCCCCGCCCCGCCCCGGGGGGGGGCGGGGGCGGGACCGGAACTCACCCCACCCACGGAAAGGAACCCGCCCTCATGACCCCGAACCCGTTCACCGGCCCCGTGCCTCGATCCGCACTGAATGCCCGGCTTGCTGCCGCGTACGCGATGCCCGGCGGCGCGGCCCGCGAGCAGGCCATCACCGACCTGGTCCTGGCGGCGATCGTCGCCGAGATCGCCAGTCGCGCGCCGAGCGTGCGGTCGGTCGAGTTCGACTGGGCACCCTACGGCGGCCTCCACATTGTCGCGTTCCGCGGCGAGGACGGCGCCGAGGTCCACGACGAGGACCTCGCCGTCGACCTCATCCCGTGGGCCTCGGATCTACGCTCCCCGGACCTCGCCGGCATGACTCGCGCCTCCGGCGACGGGCCCTTCCACCTCGACCTGCACACCATCCCCGAACCCGCACGCGCCCCGTTCGAGTCATCGCGGTGAAACACACTCCGACAGAAAGGATTTACCTGTCATGCGCGTCATCGGCTATGGCGAACGCTGCCGAAAAGTCAAGACCGTCACCATCACACCGCACAACCTGACGCGCAACCGGCTGACCGGCCTCTGCGACGACTGCACCGACCGCCCACACCCGCACCCGACCCGGAACCGGTAACCCCGCATCCCCCTGGGCTTGCCGTACTCGAAACACGTTAGGAGACACCGATAATGACCGACAACACTGCCCCGGAAACACCGCCCACTGCTGCCGACATCTTGGCCGCCCGCGCCCGCCGCGCCGACGAGTTCTACCCGCACGACCCGGTCACTCGCGCCGCGTTCGTGCGGCACTGCGACCGCGCGGGGGTACTGGCCACCCACGCCGAGGTCTACCTGCGCGCCTACTGGGAGGCACTCGACAGCGGGCGCACAGCCCGGCCGGTCGGACCGGACGCACCGTCCGATACCCGTTCCAAGCAGGTGGAGGTAGTGGCCGAGTGGGCGTGGGCGCACGCCGACACCAGCGTCGAGTTCACCAGTCCCGACCTCGCCGCCGACATGGACATCGTGCTGATTACCAGCACCAACCTCGACCCCGGCTCGATACGCGCCACCGCACCCACCATCACCTACCCGCCCACCGACCCACACACCAACTGAATCCGAACCCACCCCCCGGGCGCGGCGAGCGGCCACCACCACCCCGCGCCCAAATTCGAGAGGACATCTCTGCCATGACGAACGACACGACAGCGGACCCGGCGACGTGGCCCGAGGACACCGAATGCCCGATCCGCGCTGGTGACGAGGTGGTATCCCGCGATGACCCGGACACAACCGGCAGGGTGGTGCGCGTCTACATCGAGAACGCGCTCACCGTGTGCCAGGTGCATATTCGCGGCGGCACCGTCAGCCGGTATGTCTACCCGTGGGAGCTGGCGACCGCCGATACCGCCGTCGATCCGGTCGACTGGGACCTGCGCATGCAGCACTTCGTGACCGTGCAACGTGACCGCGTGAGATTCCGGATGCGCGAACAGCAACGCGACATCCTGCACCGGGTCATCGCACTCACCAAAAAGGCCACAGCGATCACCTACGAGTTGTCCGCGGGCCGCATCCCCGGCCCGACGGGCTATTCACCGATGGGGTTCGCCGCTGCCGACCTCGACGAGAAACTACGCCGGATGGCGGCCTACCGCGAGATCGTCATCGAGGCCGGCCTCTTCACTCCCGACGACCTCGAGGTCCAGCTCGCGATCGAGGCCACCGTGCCGATACCAGCGCCGCTACAGTCGGCGGCCGCTGAGGTCTCGCGGACCTCGCCACCACCCGCGGACGGGATTGCCGAGGCCGACCGGTTGCACGGCGACATCCGCGACCGGCGGCACGAGGCCGAGCATGAGCAGCTGTACGCGACGCTGTGCGCCAAATACGGCCTCGACGGCGGAGATCCCGGCCATCGAGACAACGACCCCGACTTCGACGTCGCCTACCTCCGGCAGCGCGACGACCTGAACGGTGAAATCGCGAGCGCCGCTGGGCAACTGATCGATCTGATCGAGGCGGGCGGACCGCTGCCCACCGCGTGGACACGGGGCCGCGCATGACCGCCGGGCAGGCGGGTGCGGCGCGGGTATGGGCGATCGAGATCGCCGGTCCGGGACGCCACGACGGCGAACGGCCGCACGGCTATCTCATCGACGCCGACACCCTCGCCGACGCCGCACGCCGCGCGTGGCTGGTCCACCTGTGGGTCGAGGCATCCGAACACGGCCTCGTCGCCGCCGACGGCACCGTCCCGTCGTGGACGGCCGCCCGCAACCACGCGACCGGACCCCACCCCCGCGCCGACGACGTCCTCGTCCTCAGCGGGCACGAATGCTGCTGCACCGCAACCATAACGACCGATGACAGCGACTCGTCCCGCACCGGCAGCTCGCTACCCGGCATGGCCTCGCGCTACTGCGGCGGCACGTGGTGGTGGCGTGTCACCTGGGCACAGGCGGCCCCACACATCGATCTCGACCGGCTCCACGAACTCGGCTACCCGATCCACGGCCCGACCCCGGAGCACACCCACCAGTGACCCGCCCCAGTGCGCCCGGACCCGGGCCGACCGCCCGAACGGACACCTCGGCCGCGCAGCTTCCCTGCGTGGTGGCGGTCGCAGCCTCGGATTAGGTCATTCCGCCGGTAAATAACGAAAGTCGAGTCGAATTCGACTCGAACTGCGGATTTCCGAGATCGAGAATGGCGACGACGAGAAGAAAATCCGGTCACATATTTTCTCCACGCACCGCTTGACATCAATACCCGTATCGAGCGTTCATAGACATGGGAACACCGCCACACCATCCGATTTCGGGTGATACGGCGTGGTTTCCGTCCCGGCCGGGACATGACCGAATACCCACCAATTCCCCACCTATCAGGGAGGAACCGTCATGTCCACACGAAAGAAGAACACCACAAAACGCGCGGAAACCCGCGCCACCGAAACCACCCCCGAACCGGCCGCCAGTGCGCCGGAGCTGACCACCGACAACGAGAAAGAATTGTGGGCCGCGCTGGAAAACCATCCCGGATCCACCGCCGCCGAACTGGCAGACGCGGCCGGGATCGCTGCTTCCACCGCCCGGCACATCCTGACCGGCTGGGCCAAAACCGGTGCCGCGCATCGCGACCGCGACCCCGACAACCCTCGCGCCGCCCAACGCTGGACACCGACCGCCCCGCCCGACCCGGCAGTCCCGGCTGCTGAGCCACATCCGGAACCGGACGCGGAACCGGGCAGCGACACCGCCAGCACTGCCACCGAATCCGCCGACGACGCGCCCACGCCCGAACCCGCGCCCGGTACGCAGGCACCGCCGGAACCGCCCGCAGCGGGCCCTACGGGCGGCGAAACCACGGCCCCGGCGACCGACACCCCCGACGGCGGGCCGGATGCGGCAGTGGGGCAGCAGGAGTCACCCGAGCGGCTGGCACCGGGTGCGCTGCGGGGGCAGGTCGAAGATCACCTGCGCGAGGCCCCCGCCGGGAAGGAATTCACGCCGCACGATATCGGGAAGGCGTTGGGGCGCAGCAGCGGCGCCGTACACAACGCCCTGGTCAAACTCACCGACCTGGGCACCGCCCGCCAGACGTGCGCGCGGCCCAAGAAATTCACCCTCGCGACCGGCGAATGATCGCCCACCACCCGACTCGGCCCTGTTCTGTCCAGAATTCCATTTCGAGAAAGGTTGTGATCGTCATGAACGAGATCAGCTCCACCAGCCTCGCCGCCGTCGCGGTCGCCTTGCACCAGACATTCGACTCCTCCGTGCACGGTCCCGACAGCTTCGAGCTATGGGTTGTCATCGCCGACGAGGCCGCACGGCAACTCGCCGCCAATACCGCGCCGCCGCAATGGCTTCCGGTGTTCACCATGTACCGCAAACTGCGCACCGAAGCGCTCCTCCACCCGGGCACCGGCCGGGTGGAAATCACCAGCGGGCAACTGGCCGGTACCACCTACCGCGATTTCGACAGCGCGGCCTGGGCGGTGGTTACCCACCATCCCCTCGCCCAGCACGTCGCCGGAGTCACGGACCTGCCGACCTGGCGGCTCGACAGCGTCCACCACACCCCGGACCCGGACGCTCGCGTGCGTCCCGCTGCCAGCTAACCCGCCGGAATAGGCGCCCCCACCGCCGGCGGGGGGGGGGGGGCGCGCGGAGGCCCGCCCGCCCCCCCCCGCGGGGGGGGGCGCCACGGCGGCCGGGG
>NZ_JARWQD010000272.1 GCF_029869545.1 Nocardia wallacei
CGGGCGAGCTTGCGGCTACCGGGAATTGTCCGCCGCAGATCGACTGGCATCAAGAGGCGAGCACTGACCGCCACAGTGTGCTGGTGTGCTACAGCGACCGGCGGCCCCCGTTTCCCGGGGCACTACGCGCTGGATCTGTTCCGGCGGCGCGCCGAACTCGTCGGCCGCTCCCTCACCGAAGAACAGCTCGAGACGGCGAGCGCCATTTGCGAACGCCTGCACGACAATCCGCTCTATATACGGCTGGCGGCGGCGTACCTCCAGCGTCGGCCACTGCGGGTCCTGCTGCGCGGATTGAACGGCGAAACCGGCGTCGACGAGCGGCTGCGGTGGCCGCCGACACCGCACGCCGGCGTGGAGGAAAGACATCGCGGGATCGGCGATGCGATCGCGTGGTCGTACGAATTGTGCGACGACGAGGAACGTCTGCTGTTCGATCGGATGTCGGTATTCGCACCCGAATGTGAACTGGCCGCGATCGAGGCCGTCTGTGCCGATGACCCGGGCCCCGACGACGGGCTCGGCGCTGCCGCAACGCGATTGCCTCGCGGCCGGATCGAACACCTGCTGCAGCGGCTGGTGCGCCGATCGCTGGTATCGGTACACCCCTCGCCGACCGGGCCGCGCTATTCGCTGCTGGAAAGCCTCCGGCTGTTCGCGGGTGAGCGGCTGCGCGAACGGACCGCGGCCGCCGCGGGCGATCCCGCACGGCGGCATCTGGAGTATTACCGCAACAGGGTCATCGATGCCGCGGCACACTGGTTCGGCCCCCGCGAGGACGAGCTGATGAGATGGATGCGGTCGGCGTGGCCGAATCTGCGGACGGCGATTCGTACCGGCCTCGACACACCCGCGCACGCCGTTCTCGGCCTGGAGATATGTGTTGGCCTGCAGGCATTTCCCGCATCGGCCACGCCCTCGCTGTGGGAGCTGCGGCAGTGGACCGAGCGCGCGGCGGCCGCGGCCGGATCGTCGGCAGGGCCGACCGCGAGGCTGCGGTCGCAGGCAACGGCGGCGCTGGCGTGGATCGCGCTACGACAGGGTTCGCACGACGATGCCGAGCGGTGGCTGCGAGAGTTACGGCACCGGCGCGACACCGCGACGGCCGCTGCCGGGCCGCCCGCCATCGCCGAGTTCGTGTCGGGATATGCGCTGTGGATGATTCGGCAGGATGGGGCGGCGGTCGGCGTATTGGCCCGCGCCCGAGACGAGTTCGAGCGCGACGGCGAGCCGGGCATGGCCGCCCGGTGCGCGGTGACGGAGGCCGCCGCGGCGGCGCTGCTGTGCGGACCCGAGGATGCCGATCGCCGCATCGGCCCGCTGCGCGCCCGCGCCGGTGCGGCGGCGTCGCGTTGGGCGATGGCGTGGGCCGATCTCATCGAGGCCGTCGTGCTGATTCACCGCGGGAATGCGGCTCGCGCAACCGATCTCATCGCCCGGGCGGCAACGCACCTGGTATCAGCCGGCGACCTCTGGGGCGCCGCGTGGGCCGTGATGCTTCGTATCTGGGCGCTCGCCCTGAGCATCGCGGGCTCCGGCGGTCCCGGATCCCTCCGCGCGTCCGCTGCCGCGGAGGTAGCTCGGCTGGCCGGTGTCATGGATGCGGTTCGTGCCGGTCTCGGCATCGATCTCGGAACGTCCGCGGACCTCGCCGAGCGGACCGCCGCCGCCGTCGAGATAGCCCGAGATCTCCTCGGGGCCGAGGCATTCGGCCTCGCGCACGCCCGAGGCGCGCGACTGGACCTGAAACGGGACGGGCTGGAGCGGATGCTGTCGGGCACCTTCGAGGGTGAGCGGCGGCAGGATCGTCTCGGCGGCGCGGCGGATTCGCGATGGGACGAGCTGTCGAAGTCCGAGCAACACGTGGCCCTGCTGGCGGCCGCCGGATGGACGAATACGGCGATCGCGGCGCGGCGCGGAACATCGGTCCGCACGGTGCACGCGCAGATCGCCGCGACCCTGCACAAATTGATGATCAGCTCGCGTCGCGACATCGCCGGATTCGTCCCGGCGCCGAGGAGGTTCGAGATTCTGCAAGAGGCCGCGCGCCGGACCCGAAGCGACCCCGGCGGTGCCGTCGCGCGGGGCATGCGCTGCAGTCAGGGGTCCTGACCCGTTGTCGCATATGTCAGGCGATCAGCTCGAGCTGCGCTCGAACCCGCTGCAGGGCGTCGTGCACGTAGCCCTTCGCCGTGCCGGTGGCGACGCCCATGATGCGGGCGGTTTCCGCGTAGGTGTTGCCCTCGTAGGCTCGCAGGACGACCGCTTCGCGCTCGCGCGGCGGCAGGGTGTCCAGCGCGCCGATCAACGCCTGGCGCAAGACCACGATGTCGTCCATGTTCAGGCCCGCCCGGTCGGCGAGCAGTGCGATCCGCTCGTCACCGTCGGAGTCGAACCGTTCGCGATCGGTTGCCGCCCTACGCCACGCGTCGCGAACGAGATTCTTGGCGACCGTCCACAGGTAGGCGCGCAGCTGGTCGGCCGTGGTGATGTCGGGCCTGGCGGCGTACACCCGCATCAGCGCGGTCTGCACGATGTCCTCGGCGTCGGTGCGGCTGCCGACCTGCCGGGTGGCCCAGGCGAGCAGCATGTCGCTGGCCGAATCGAATGCCTCGAGCAACAGCTCGTCGAACTGATCTGCCCGTTCGGCGCCACCGCTGCCGCGGCCGATCCGGATGAGGGCCGGGCCGGGGGCGGGTTGGGCGAGCCAGGACAGCGGATCTCGGGCGCAGTCCGCGAGCACAGCTCCCAGTAGTGCCGTCAGTGCGGTCTCGGCGGGCAGGCCGGACTCGGGGAGTCTGTTCATTCGATCTCGCCATGCTGTTCGCGGCCGCCGGGCGGCGGAATCGTCGGATACCCGAACACAATACCGGCGAACGACCCGCGAACAACGGGAACGGGCTCGGTCGTCAGAGCATCTGGCAGTAGCCTTCCGGCGGTACTCCCTCGGCCGTCCAGATCTTTATCAGGTACGCCATGACGCCCGCGCCCGCGATCGTGATCGCGAGGGGAACGCGACTACTGAGCCTCGGGAAGCGCGGGGTTCGATGCAAAAGGGCGCTGGCGACCACGGCCATCGTCCCGGTCACGGCGCCCACGAGCGGCATGACGAACAGGGCGGTGACGAAGAGGAACATGACACCGAAGCCCCCGCCTGCGTCGAGGCCCACCGCGCACCGGCCCCAGGACGCCATTGTTTTCTGGTAGGTCAGCACAGCCGCGACGATTCCGGCGAAGATATACAGTGCGATCCACCATCCCGACCACCGCCGCGGGGTGCGGGGTTCGGGGATGGTGGACCATTCGCCGAGTCGGGTCATCCGAGCCGTCGCGGCAGCGCCGGGGCACTGCCCGGCGCCGGGCTCGATGTCTTGTCGGGGGTCAGCGCGCCCAGCAGGCCGAGACCGAACACCAGGACGACGACCGAGCCGATGCCGATCATGACCCAGCCGCCGGTCTTGGCGCCGGACTGCTGCTCCTCGTAGTCACGCGTGGCGACATGTCCGCCCCGCGAGGTCACCTCGCACTGGTCGCCCGAGCTCATAACGGATGTGCCGCAGGTGACTTCGTGCTGTGTGAGGGCGACGACCCCGCCGATCAGGAGTCCGATCCCGAGCAGCACCCCCGCCACCATCTTTATGATCGTCTTCATCGAGTTCCTCCGTGCATGGTTGTTCGAACAGATCAGGGCTTGGGCAGCGTGCGGCCGCCCGGTGCCGAGGGCCCACCGGACTTGGTGCAATCGCTGAGCACGATGTGCGCGGCCCCGGGAGAGGCCGATCCCAGGCTCGGGAACTTCGGTGCGCGCAGGCCCAGCGCGTTGATCGCGCTCTGTTCGGCGTCTTCCCGGTTCACGCCCCACGCCCAGGCGAGGCTGTCGTCGGGGGCCTGGGCCACCGCGCCGCAGCCGTTGACGAAGTAGACGTAGGCGGAGCAGTCCCGTCCGCCGCCGCAGCGCGCGTCCGCCGCCCTGCCCGCCTCGGCCGGGCTCGGGTAGTTCACGGCCGAGGCCACGTTGCCGGTGCGGAACGATATGGCGATGGCGCCGTGCATATCCGCGCTCGCGTGTGCCGTGCCTGCCCCCGCTCCGACGAGTGCCGTGGCGGCCAACAGCGCGAATGCGCCGGATACCTTGCGCGACAAAGACATAGGATTTCCTCTCGGTGACTTCGACTGTGCGATGTGATCATCGGCTACCGGGTACGACAGCGGCCGAGGCGAAATGGTTGGGGCGGTTCGGAAACGGATCCGAGAGGTTCAGCTCGACAGCAGGGGGAGCACGACGAGGAACCACAGGAGAATTCCCAGCGGTATCGCGAACCCGATGGCCCCGGGCCTGCGGAACAGCGGTCGGCCGGGATCCATCGGCTGTCCCGGCATGCCCGGAATCGGCGGGGGGAGTTGAGCTATCCGCGAATGAGCGGACATGTTGGACAGGATCGTGATGGCGTTGATGATCAGCGACAAGGGGCCCCACCAGCCGAACCACACGCTCTCGATCGTCATCCGGCGGAGGGTGGCCAGGCCGCAGTCGCGGCAGAACGGGCCGGGCATCCGTACGAACTGCATCATCAGGATGAATCCGCGATGGCTGCGGATCGTCACCGCGGCCGCGGGCGTCGCGCCGCAGTGCAGGCAGTACAGGCGCTGATCCGCGTAACCCGACGGCATTGCGGGAGTCGACATCGCGGGTGGGGCCGAGGACTGCCGGGACTCCAGCCCGGTCAGCATGGTGCCCAGGACATCGGCTTGCAGGAGATCGAGAAGTTCGTTGCGGCGCAGTCCGTCGTGCAGGACCAGCGCCGCGGCGGTGGAATCGTCGTCGACCAGCCCGAGCGCCACCATCCCGGCCGGAACCTCCGGCATGTTGTGGCGGCGAGCCAGATCCACGGCGGTTCGCAGGGCGGCGGCGCAGGTGTCGGTGAGCCGGACGCCTTCCCAGTGTGACGAGCTGTCGGTGAGCGGATCCCGCGCGACCTTTCCGGCGAGGATCTCGGAATCGCCGCAGTGCAGCGAGATCCGGTTCCAATGGCCGGACGAATCGATCCGCATCAGCGCGACGAGCAGGTCCCGGGTGTCGACCGGTCGCGGCCCGGCATCGGATCCTGCTTGCCGCAGTGCGGTTGCCGCGGTCGGATGCAGCGGCAGGCCCACGGTCATGCCGGTGTTCTCCATGTTCCCTCCTGGTGTGTCACGCCTCGACCCGAGCCGGGTGCTCTCGCGGGTACAGACCCGGCGGGCGGCAAAAGGGTTGGGGCATTCCGGGTATCGTTCGCGCCACCGTGGCACCGACCCTGCGTTTCGGTGCGAGCGGTGGGAGGAGCCACGGGATGAGGGCAGACGTAACGGACGGGGGCAGCGCGGGTTTCGCCTCGCCTGCCGTGCGGGTGGTGACCGAGTCGGGCGCGGTGATCGGTGCCGGGTTCGTCGTGGGCCCGCGGTTGATCGCGACCTGTGCGCACGTGGTCTCCGAGGCGGCCGGGTCCGATGCGCAGGAGACTCAGCCGCCGAGCACCGCGGTGTGGGTCGACTTTCCGCTGCTGCCCGGGGCCGTCCGGGTCGCCGCGCGGGTGCGCCGATGGGCGCCGATCACGGCCGACGGCGGCGGCGATATCGCGGTGCTGGAGATCGTCGACGCCCTGCCGGAACCTGTGGTGGCGCCGCCGTTCTGGCGTGCCGATGAACCATGGGGCCGGGAATTTCGAATGCTGGGGTTCCCGGCCGAATTCGATACGGGCGTCTGGGTTTCGGGGGAGTTCCGGGCGGCGCAGGGGGTGGGCTGGCTGCAGCTGCAGGCGGCGACCGGCGGGCAGCCGATCACGGGCGGGTTCAGCGGGGCGGCGGTGTGGGACGCGGCCTCCGGTGCCGTGGTCGGCATGGCGGTGGCCGCGGACCGTCGCCGATATACGCGGACCGCGTTCATGATTCCGATCGCCGAGGTGCTCGGGATCGATCCGGCGATGCTGCCGAATCCGTATCGCGGGCTGGAACGATTCGAGGAGAGTGACGCGCCCCTGTTCCACGGCCGCGACGCCGATATCGAACGGGTGCTGACGGCGTTGGAACAGCGCTCGTTCGTGGCGGTCGTCGGCGGTTCGGGCACGGGGAAGTCGTCGTTGGTGAGCGCGGGCGTGGTGCCCCGGGTGCGTGCGCGTGGCATGGCGGTCGCCGCGATTCGTCTCACCGGCCTGTCGGTGACCTCGAATTCGCGGGTGCACGACGGTGATCCGGTGGACCTCGTCATGGATGTCGTGTGGCAGACGGCCGACCGCGACCGTGCGGCCGAGCTGGTGGACCGCATCCCGGACGAAGGGCTGCTGGTGTTCTCCGACCAGTTCGAGGATCTCGCGGCGACGGCACCCGCGCAGGCGCAGGATCTGGTGCACCGGCTCATCGAACTCGTCGCCGCCGCCCGCGACAGCGGCAAGACGCTGCGGGTGGTGATGACGCTGCGCTGGGAGGCCGTCGGTGAACTCGTCGACACCGAGATCGCGAACCTGCTCGACGGCGCCACCGTGGCGCTGGCGGCCATGGAGCGTGAGCAGCTGCGGGATGTGATTCGCGGCCCGCTGGCCCATGCGCCGGGTGTCGGTATCGATGCCGATCTCGTCGAACGGCTCGTCGACGATACGGTGCACCAGCCCGGTGGTCTGCCGTTGCTCGAGTCGACGCTGACCGAACTGTGGGAGCAACGCGGCAGCGGGCGACTGACCCTGGCCGACTACCAGCGTTCCGGCGGTGTCGCGGGAGCGATCACCCGTCGCGCCGATCGCGCGCTCGCCCGGTTCACCGAGCCCGAGGCGGCCGCGGCGCGGCGGCTGCTGACGATGATCGCGGTACCGATCAAGACCGGCACCGGGTTCGTCCGGTCGGCGGTGGCCTTGGCCGACCACCCGGATCTGCACGGTCCCGCAGGGCATTTGGCCCGCGAGCGACTGGTGGCCGTCGATCGCCGGTCCGACGGCGTCGTGATCGTCGAGCTGGCCCATCAGGCCCTGATCGACAACTGGCCCACCCTGCGAGGCTGGCTCGAATACGATCGCGACTTCCGTTCCTGGCAGCAGGAATTCGACAACCGGCGACTCGAATGGGAAGCCGCGCAACACGACAGCGGGGCACTGCTGCGCGGCAGTGCGCTGGCTACCGCCGAGGAATGGTCGGCCGCTCGTGCCTCGGATCTGTCCGCGGCACAGCACCGCTTCGTTCAGGCGAGCCGGCGGGTGCGGCGCCGGGAGGTGCGCCGCTGGCGGATCGTTACCGCCGTGACGGCCGTGCTGGCCCTGGTGGCCGCCACCACGGCGGTGGTGGCGTACCGCACCGGCCAGGAACGCGCGGAGCAACTGCGGCTGGCGGCCGGGATCAACCTAGCCAAGGAGTCGATGCGCCTGGCCGACCTGCAGCCGCTGACGGCCCTGCAGTTCGCCCAGGCCGCGCAGCGGCATGCTCCCGGGCATCCGGAGGTCGAGGACGCCCTGCTGCACCAGCAGGCCAGCTTCGGTGCGATCGCCGATTTCATACCGGGTGAGCTGCCGACCGGCCGGGGTCGTATCGCGGCGGCGGCCAGTGCGGACGGCGATGCGCTGGCAGCGGTCGGCACCGATGGCGCGGTCCGGGTCCAGATCGGTCTTCATGACGGAAATCCGGCGCTCTGGCGGGTGCCTGTCGATGAACGCGTCGTCGCGGTGGCGATGTCCGACGACGGCGGGAAAATCGCCGTGATCGAGCGCCGCGGACATGTGTCGGTGTGGGATGTGCGCAGCCGCACCGGGCCGGTGCACGTAAATGCGAGCACCGCACGGGAGCTGACGGACTTCGCGATAAAAGCCAGACTCTCGGCCGATGGCGGAGTGCTGGTGTTGTCGATCGATCCGGAGCGAGGACCCGGAAAGGCGTCCGCTCCCGATCTGATCGAGGTGTACGACATGTCGACCCCGCACCCGACTCGCATCGCGGTGCTTCCACCGGCAGCAGATCGGCGCGATCAAGTTCCGAGATACGTCGGCACCGGCGGTACGGAGGTCGTCTTCGAGGAAACCGATGGTGTCGAAATCTTCAACGTGGTCCGTGACCTCGGCGGAAATATAATTCGTATGCTTCCCGACGGATTTCCCGTCCGTGGGAGCATATATTCTTGCCTACCGCCGGAGCCGAATCGGCCACGGCGAAATCTCGCGGTCTACGACGTCCGAACGGGAGTCGAGCGGTTCCGATTCGATGTGGACCGCGACTTCTGCACAAGGGCGAAGCTGGACAGCTCCGAGCAGTACTTCATCGATGCCGACAACCACCAGCACGACGCTGTCTTCAGCCTCACCTTGATGAGCCTGAGAACGGGCAGAACATATCGGGCGGAGGTGGGTCGCAGCACCGGACAGGACAGCACGATCATCACCGACAGCGACCAGGGCCCGGTTGTCAATATATTCGCCGACCAGGGCCTGCTGCGTTTCTCTCCCGCCACGCCCGTCGACGCCGATCCGTTCACGGAGGAGCCCGCGGTAACGGCATGGTCGGGGAATGCGGAGACCGTCGCCACCTATACCCGCGACGCTGCCGCGGCCACCGGCAGGCTCGAGATCGACCAGGTGCGGCCGCGGCTGCGGCGTCTTGCCCAGACCTCTCCGGGTGGCCCGGCCGACGACATCGACCTCGGCGACAGACCGGTCATGGCATTCACTCCCGACGACCGCTATCTGGTCGCTGTCGGCAACCGGCCGCTCCTGGTGGTCTTCGACGCCCGGACCCTCGAGGTCGTCCACCGAATCCCGTTACCGGTCCCGGCGGAACTCGGCAACCCCGAGGGGTGGCAGGGCGATATCATCTTTGCCGGTCCGGACGAGGTCCTCGCGATGTACGGCGGCACACTCACCCGCTGGAGAATCGGCGACGCCCGGCCGTTGTCCGAACCGCTGCGACTCTGGCGCGACCGGGATGACCTCGTGCTGCTGAGCGCCGAGGGCGCCCTCGGGCGGCCCGCCGCCCCCGGCGAGATATTGGTCACTTCCTCGGGATCGGCCGCCATATGGAATCTTTCGGACCGGCAGCGCGTCAGAACCTACGATTATCGGGATTCGTGGGAATACAAAGGAGCGTACTTCGATCCGATCGACCCTGTCGTCTATGTGGCCACCGATTCCGTGCAGATCTGGAATCCGGCGACCGGCGAAGTCACCCAGCTGTCGCAGCCCATGCCCTCCCTGCCGTATATACACGGCACCACTCCTGGGGGTCTATGGGTGGCGACGGACGGGGCCGCTCCGAAAAATCTCGATCTGTGGGATCGAAATCGTGGTCGAATAGCCACGCTGCAGTTGCCGGGATATATCTACGATGTGGGCGTGGACAAAAACATGGTCCATATTCTCTACAGCGGCGGCGTCCTGCGCATGAATTTGGATCGAGAGAATATATTCGACCGACTGTGCGCAATCCACAACCGCGACTACACCGCCGCCGAACGCGCCCAGCTGCCGGTCGGCGCCGACGACACACCGCCGTGCCGGAAGTGAGTTCGCCGCCCGACCCAACCTTCCGGCCACCCGGCGGGTCTACACCGACATGGATCGGTTCGGATCCCCCGGGAGGAACAGATGACAGCCAGTCGGACAGGCGACACCGCCGAGATGACGGCCATGGCGCAACTCGATGGTCAGGGCAGCGGCGCCGAGCACCGGTATCGCGAAGCCGCCACGGGCGGCGACGTCGCCGCCATGGCGAGTCTGGGGCGACTGCTCGTCGAACGCGACGAGTTCGTCGAAGCCGAACGCTGGCTTCGCCGGGCCATCGATGCCGACAACCTCGACGCCACAGTCGCGTTGGGGCTGCTGTGGGAGAAGCGCGGCGAGCCGACGCAGGCCGAATACTGGTATCGCAAGACCGCCGACACCGGAAATGCCGCGACGCAGAACAAGATGGGTGTGCTGGCCCAGGACCGCGGCGATCTCATCGAGGCCGAGCACTGGTATCGCAAGGCGGCCGCCGACAACGCTTATGCCGCATACAATCTGGCATCGCTGCTGCAGGATTACGGCAACCTGCCCGAGGCGGGACGGTGGTACCGCTCGGCCGCCGACGGCGGCAACCCTCGCGCGATGAACCAGCTGGGATCGCTGCTGGAGCAGTCCGAGGATCTCACCCAGGCCGAATACTGGTACGGCAAGGCCGCTTTCCGCGGCCACGCGGACGCGGCGTTCAACCTGGGCCGGTTGCTGCACGGCCGGGCGGCCGGATCGGGCGCACGCGCACGATTGCGGCGGTTGTTCCTCCCGCGACAGCACCGTCACGACAGCCTGGAAGCCGAACAGTGGTACAGGCAGGCGGTAGCGGCGGGAAATGTCGTCGCGGTACACAACCTCGGGTGGCTGCTGTACCAGCGCGGTGAGCTCGTCGAGGCGGAGCGCTGGCTGCGCCGCGCGGTCGACGGCGGCGCCCCCGGCGCGACGAGGAGCCTGGGGCTACTCCTGCGGAAAATGGGCCGTGGCACCGAGGCCCGCCATTGGCTGGGCCGGGTGGCCGTTGCCGAAAACACCCGGCCGACACCGCGATTCCGGGAACGCCCCGAATCCGCTCAGCCGGACTCCTACCGCCTGCTGCGCACCATGGTGATGGGCAGTCACGCCACGGCAGAACGGCTGATCGCATACGAGGGCAAGAAGATGCCGAACGCCGACCGGGCAACATTGATCCTGCGCGCCGTCGATCGGCTGCGCGAAGACCGGAAACGGCAGGGCTGAGGTGCTTCGACCACGGGCGAAGGCGAGCATTAATTAGGCTAGCCTAACCAAAGTAATTGCCGTAGATTGCTGGCCATGAACAACATCCTGGTGATGGGCGCGACCGGTAAGGTCGGCCGCCATATCGTTGCTCAGCTGCGGGAAATGGGACGTCCCATGCGCGCCGTCTCCCGGTCCAGCCCCGATCGCTTCGACTGGGCGGACCGGTCCACCTGGCAGCCCGCGCTGGCCGATGTGGACACGGTGTACCTGAATGTCTGGGGCGTGGTGGGGGTGGTGGATCCCGCGGAGTTCACCGCGCTGGCGGTGCGATCGGGCGTCCGGCGCATCGTGGCATTGTCCGGGCGGGGCGACGGCGGCGACGACTACCTCCTGAGAACCCCGTACGGGCCGTGGGCGCAGGCCGTGGCGGACGGTGAGCGCGCCGCCCGCGAAAGCGGTGCGGAGTGGACGATCGTGCGGCCGTGCTGGTTCGCGCAGACCTTCGAGGAGGACCCGAAGCTGTCCGACGTGCGCGACGGTGAGGTGGTGATACCCGCCGGCGACGGCACGGTGCCCTTCGTCGACGCCGCCGACATCGCCGCGGTGACGGTGGCCGCACTGACCGGGGACGGCCATCGGGAACAGATCTACGAGCTGTCCGGACCGCGACCGATGACCTTCGCCGATGCGGTGGCCGAGATCGCCGCGGCGACCGGTCGGCCGATCCGCTACATACCGGTCGAGCTGCCCGAGTACGTGCGGCACCTCATGGACCGGGGTTACGACCGTGCCGCGGCGGAAATGCAGGCGGGTCCATTCCAGTGGCTGCACCGCGGAAACACCGGATTCCTCAGTGACGGGGTACTGCGCGCCACCGGCCGGGAGCCGCGCGGTTTCGCCGAGTACGCCCGCCGGGCGGCGGCGACCGGCGTGTGGTCGGCCGCGTAATCGACTGTCCTGCTGGGGATCTCAGGCGGCCAGGGTCGGCGCGGGGCGCAGGACGGGTTCGGAACGCTGGCGCAGCGGGCGGCCGAGCACGACTCGTGTTGCGGTGCCTGCCATTTCGAGCAGGCCCCGCCAGCGGGCCGGAGAGGCCGCCACCGACCGCACATCCCGCGTTGTGGTGTCCCGCATGCGCGCGGTCTCCGATGGTTCGCTGAACTCGCGCACCGCGCGCCCGGCGATCCGGTCGGCGAGCCAGTCCAGGCTCAGCGGTGTGGACAGCGGCAGGAGCGAGAAGTGTTCACTCCAGCGGTCGCGGATATAGAGGACGTCGGCTCCCGCGCGGCGGTAGCGCTCGACCTGTGCGTCGACGTGCTCGGTGTGGATGATCCGATCGTGCAGCGGCTGCACCACCAGCACCGGGCACTCCGGTGCGGCGGTTCCCAGGCGCAGATCGTCGAACATGGCGCGCATGCCCGGATCGTCCAGGATCTCCTCGAGCGGCCGGGTCAGGTAGTCGGAGACATTGCGGCGCGCCAGCACCGGCAGCGCCAGGATCGGCGCCATCGTCGCGGCCCGCTCCATCAGGCGCAGGCCCTCGGGCGTGAGGTGCTCGTCGAGGACTCGGCGCAGTGCCGGATAGAGCGGGCGCAGCGCGGCGATGACGATGGCCGGGAATCCGGCGTAGCGGCCGCCGTTGAGCCGCGCGAAGACCTCACCGGGATCGCCGACCGGTGCCCCCAGCGCGGCCCCGACGATCTCGAGTTCCGGGGCGTAGGTCGGGGCCATCTCCACCAGCCACGAACCGGCCATGCCGCCACCCGAATAGCCCCACACCGCGACCGGGGTGCGGGCGTGCAGGCCCAGCGGCGCGAAACGCAGTGCGGCCCGGATGCCGTCGAGGGCCCGGTATCCGGGTTCGCGCGGGGCTCCGAAGTGGCCGTGCGGCCCCTCGTGGTCGGCGATGCTCACCGCCCAGCCGCGCCGCAGGGCGTTGGCGACCAGGAGGTATTCCAGCTGGGTGATCGAACCCGGCACGAAGGCGCCGCGGCGCAGGGCGTAGGACGGCGCGCACCGCTCGGAGACCGCGTCGATCGCCGACTGGAAGGCCAGCAGCGGGCGCTCGGTGGCGGGATCGGCACCGGCAGGGAGCAGCACCGTCGTGACCGCGACCTCCGGCTGTCCGTGCAGATCGTTGCTGCGATACAGCAACTGCCACGCGGTGACATCCTGCGGAACGATCCCGAACAGGGCCAGTTGTACCGGGCGGCTGCGCAATACGGTGCCGGGAGCGTGCGCGGCGAACCCGGCCGGAGCGCGCAGGAACGGGTCCTGCGACGGCAGCAGCGGCCTGGTGCCGCCGCGGGTGTCCACCAGGCCGAGCGCCGCGGTGGTCCGGCCGATGACACCGGCCGCCCCGGTGATGCCGAATCTCCCGGCGGCGCCGACTTTCCCGATGACGTCGGTGACGGTCATCCTGCCCTCCTCACAGATTCGCGCGGCCACCTCCCCCCGACCAGCCCCACCCCGGCCGCGTATCGGCGTCGGCCGATCGTCCCAGACTAGGCTACCCGCCCCGCCCCGACACCGACTCCACCATGAATTGTGCTGTGCCACAGTAGAAACCCTCACGTCCTGCCCTTCTCGCACCCCCTGTTCGTCCCCGCACCCCCTACAAGCCCCGGCAGGGGGTGCGGGGACAGGTAGGGGGTGCGGCGGTTCCGAGGTGGGGGCCAGTCGGTGCGGGGTCGCTTATGCTGCGCGCATGGGTGAACCGGCGATTTTCGTGACCGGGGCGGCCGCCGGGATCGGGCGGGCGGTCGCGCTGCTGTTCGCCGCCCGGGGATACCGGGTGGGCGCCTTCGATGTCGACGAGCCGGGCCTGGAAAGGCTTGCCGCCGAGATCAATGCCGCCGGGGGCACGGTGCACACCGGCGTGCTGGATGTCCGGCAGCTCGATCAGTGGCGGGCGCGGCTGGCCGAATTCCATTCCGCCGCCGGAAGACTCGACATTCTGGTCAACAACGCCGGGATCCTGCGCGCGGGCCCGTTCGAGGAGATCGATCCGGCCGAGCACCACCGCATCGTCGAGGTGAACCTCGGCGGGGTTCTCGCGGGCACGCACGCGGCCTTCGAGTATCTCCGCGACACCCCCGGTGCCCAGGTGGTGAACCTGTGCTCGGCCTCGGCGATCTACGGCCAGGCCGAGCTGGCGTCCTACGGTGCCACCAAGGCGGCGGTCCGCAACCTCACCGAGGCGCTGGACCTGGAATGGCGGCGCCACGGCATCCGGGTGCTGGCGGTCTGGCCGCTGTTCGTCGCGACGGGGATGCTGACGGGAGTGGAGACGGGGTCGACCCGGTCGCTGGGCGTGCGGCTCACCGTCGACGACGTCGCCGCGGGCATCTGGGACGCGACCAGGCCGCGGCGCGGACCGCTGCGGCGGGTCCACTACTCGATCGGCACCCAGGCCAAACTGCTGGCCACCGCGGGGAAGTACGCGCCCAACTGGGCCGTGCGCCTGGCCAATCGGTTCATTACCCGGAGCGGGTGAGCGGGCCGTGGCCGGGCCCAGCGCCCACCTCCGGAAAACCTGGCGGTCGGTGCCGACAACGGGCCGTGCTTCTGACAGAATTGCGCGGCGGAAGGGGGTATACCCGTGTCGACAGTCACCGCGTCCGGGCTCATGAACGACCATGGCGGTCCCGCACCCGAACTCGATCAGCTCATCGCCACCCTGCGCGTCGGCGCGGGCAACGATCCGCGCATCGCCGACCAGCTCGTGACCGCGGCGGGGGTGTGGCGGCGGCCGCTGCGCATCCAGGTCGCGGGCCGCTCGGGCGCCGGTAAGTCCACCCTGCTGCAGGCGCTGGCGCTGATGTCCGCGGTGGAGACCGAGCCGGTGGACCAGCCCGGCCGCCCGGACCCCGTACTCGACGGCGACCTGGTGGTCTATGTCGTACCGGCATCGCTGCAGGCCGCCGATCGCCGCATCCTGGCCGACCTGCCGCGGGACCGGACGGTGGTGGTGCTCAACAAGGCCGACGCGATCGGTTCCCGATGGGGCGACGCCGTCGCCGCCGCGGAGCAGGTCGCCCACGGCCTGGGCGTTCCGGTGCTGCCGCTGGTCTCCGCGCTGGCCGTGCGCACCCGCGCCGGCACCCCGAGCGACGACGACCTGCGCACGCTGCGCCGCCACGCCACCAACGCCGATCCGACCTTCACCCTGTCGCCGGAGCTGTTCACCGCCCCGGCCGCCGGACCCGACGTCGCGGAGCGGCAGGCGGTGCTGGAGCGCTGGGGCCTGTACGGGGTGTCGTGCGCGCTGACCGCCCTGCGCCACGAGCCGAATCTGGGCCCGCGCGAACTACTTCAGCTGCTGCACGCGGTCAGCGGCATCGACCCCGTGCACGCCCTGCTGCATCGGCGCTACGAGCAGATCGGCGCCCAGCGCGGCGGCCACTTCCTCGACGAACTCGACCGGCTGGCCGCGCGCTCGGTGCCGGGAGCGACGCCGGGCGGCGGCGGCCGCGCCCGCGACCTGATCGAGGACTATCTCGCCGGTGACGAGGCGCTGTGGCTGGGCCTGCAGGCCGGGCTGGCCTGCCCCGACGTCATGCACCTCGCGGCCGGATATCCGGCCCCGCAGCCGTCGGACGCCGACGACGCCCTCACCCGCGCACAGCGCTGGCGCGCCGTGGTGTCCAGCGATATGTCCGCCGCGGCCCGCCGCGCCGCCGTCCGCGTACACAACGGCTACGTCCGGATCTGGGAGCGGATGAGCAGTGCCGGACTCTGATCCCGCCGACCCGGCCGCCGCGAATGTGGGATTGTCGCCGGAGGCGGAAGGCGTTGTCGCGCGGTGGAATCCGCAGGGCAGTGCCCTGTTGCGGGCCGTGCCGGGGGCGGAGCGGGCCGAGCCCGGCGCGGCCCCGGTGGTCGTGGCGCTCATCGGACCCGGCGATGCCAACACCACGTTGCTGCGCACCGAGCTGGCCCGGTTCGAGCCGCACATCGACCTCACCGATCCGCTCACCGATCCGTCGGCACTGGTCGCCCCGCCGCCGCTGGCGCTGCTGCTGCTCGACGCCGGTGCCACGCTCGGGGCCGCCACGCTGGACCTGGTGGGCAGGCTGCGGGCGGGCGGCACCCGAATGGTGTTCGCCATGAACGGCATTCACGCGCATCCGGACTGGCGGACGGTCTTCGACCGCAACGGCGCGCTCCTGCGGCCGGTGCTGGAAGCCGACCCGGACATCGTGCCCGTCTCGGCCCGGCTGGCGGTGGCCGCCCGGAGCACCGGCGATCCGTCGCTGCTGGATCGGTCCGGGGTGGGCACCCTGCACGCGCATCTGACCGGAATGATCGGCGCCGCGGGCGGCACCGGCGGCGCGGCGGCGGTCATCGGCCGGGTGCTCGCCGATACCCGCGAGCGCATCCGCGCCCAGGTCGCCACGCTGCGTTCCGGCGATTCGGTGGCCCGGCTGCGCGAGGAGCGCGCCACGCTGCTGGCCGGGCGCGACGGCGGCCGGGCGCAGGCCATGGCCGCGCTGCGCAACCGCCTGCATCTGGCCCGGGTGGATCTGCTGCACGAGGTCGGCGCCCGCATCCGCGCCCTGAACGCCACCGCCCGCACCGAACTGGATCGGCTCGATCGCCGCGCCACCGGCGACTATCCGGACCAACTGCAGCAGGCGGTGAATCAGCTGACCGCCGAGCTCGACGTCGTGGTCGGGCATCGGCTCGACGAACTGGGCCGTCAGCTCGAGGCGGTCACTGGTCCCGCCCCGGGACCGACCCCCGGGGAGCTGCGCACCGATCCGCCGCCGCGGCTGGGCCCCGACCCCGAACCGCGGCACCGCGGCGTCGAGGACTACCTGATGATCGCGCTCGGCACGTCGGCCGGATTCGGTCTGGGCCGCCTGGTGGTCTCGCCGCTGGCGCTGGTGCCCGCCCTGGACTACGCGACCGTCCCGGTGACCCTGCTGCTCGGCGCGGGCGTGGCGTACTGGGTCGTGCGGGCGCGCGGGCATCTCGCCGACCGCGCGCACCTGCGGCAGTGGATGTCCGACGCGCTGGTGAACGTCAAGGCGCAGCTGGAGCAGCGCGTCGCCACCGCGCTGGTGGAGGCCGAATCGCGGCTCACCGACCAGGTGGTGCGGGCCAGCACCGCCCGGGTGGTGGACGCCGACCGCCGGGTCGCGGAATTGGAGAAGCAATTGCGCGAGCTGTCCGCGCGGCAGCCGGCCCAATTGGCCGCCTGTGAGCGCGATCTCGCCGTACTCGATGCGGCCCTCCCGGAATAGTCGTCACACCCGCCCGTCCATCCGCATTACGAATCGATCGGGCCGGAGATCATTCCGGCCGGAAATTCCCCACGGCCGCGGCGTGCGATTCGACCGGATTTCGGGCCGAACGATGTGTGACCTGTCACACGCTGCCCGAATGCCACCTAACCTATTAATAGGGCCCGCACCACCTATGACTCCCGGCCGGACCGCGTTACCGATCAGTATCGGTTCGTAACTCCTGCGGTTCCCGACGATTGCCGGGTATCTCGACCGGGTACCGAGTGAGCGACCCCATTCCGTACCGGGGGTCACATCGCGTTAACCTCTTAATCAAGGAACCTGGGCGTCCGCTTTCGTCCTTGTACGCCGCCCAGCCGGGGCGTGCTTTCGGCAAGCCGGAGCGGGTACCCACCGCCAACGGTGGCTCCCCCGGTGTCGCGAGCCGCCGAGAGCCGCCCGTCTCAGGAGAGTTTTCATGACCTCAGTGACCATTCCTGGTCTTCACGGATCCGATGGCACCGCACCTACGGAGCACGCGGGGCTGCTCGCCTGGGTGCAGGAGGTCGCAGAACTGACCCAGCCGGACCGCGTCGTGTGGGCCGACGGCTCCGACGAGGAATGGGACCGGCTGACCACCCAGCTGGTGGAGGCGGGCACCTTCAAGAAGCTCAACGAGGCCAAGAAGCCGAACTCCTTCCTGGCCCTCTCCGATCCCTCCGACGTGGCGCGCGTGGAATCGCGCACCTACATCTGCTCGCGCGAGGAGTCCGACGCAGGACCGACGAACAACTGGGTCGACCCGACCGAGATGCGCAAGACCATGACCGAGCTGTACCGCGGCTCGATGAAGGGCCGCACCATGTACGTGGTGCCGTTCTGTATGGGCCCGCTCGGCGCCGACGATCCGAAGCTGGGCGTGGAGATCACCGACTCCGAGTACGTGGTCGTCTCCATGCGCGTGATGACCCGCATGGGCAAGGCCGCGCTGGAGAAGATGGGCGCCGACAAGCCGTTCGTGAAGGCGCTGCACTCGGTCGGCGCGCCGCTCGAGCCGGGTCAGGCCGATGTGCCGTGGCCGTGCAACGACACCAAGTACATCACCCACTTCCCCGAGGACCGCGAGATCTGGTCCTACGGTTCGGGTTACGGCGGCAACGCGCTGCTGGGCAAGAAGTGCTACTCGCTGCGGATCGCGTCGGCCATGGCGCACGACGAGGGCTGGCTGGCCGAGCACATGCTGATCCTCAAGCTGATCTCGCCGGAGAACAAGAACTACTACGTCGCCGCGGCGTTCCCGTCGGCCTGCGGCAAGACCAACCTCGCGATGATCCAGCCGACCGTGCCCGGCTGGCGCGCGGAGACCCTCGGTGACGACATCGCCTGGATGCGTTTCGGCCCGGACGGCCGGCTGTACGCGGTGAACCCGGAGTTCGGTTTCTTCGGCGTCGCGCCCGGCACCAACCGCAGCTCCAACCCGACCGCCATGGACACCATCGAGGCGGGCAACACGGTCTACACGAACGTGGCGCTGACCGACGACGGCGACGTGTGGTGGGAGGGCATGGAGGGCCAGCCCGAGCACCTGATCGACTGGAAGGGCAACGACTGGTTCGCCCGCGAGACCGAGACCCTTGCCGCACACCCGAATTCGCGGTACTGCACGCCGATGGCGCAGTGCCCGACGCTGGCCCCGGAATGGGACGACCCGCAGGGCGTGCCGATCTCGGCGATCCTCTTCGGTGGCCGGCGCAAGACCACGGTGCCGCTGGTGACCGAGTCCTTCGACTGGCAGCACGGCGTGTTCATGGGTGCCACCATGTCCTCCGAGCAGACCGCCGCCGCCGAGGGCAAGGTCGGCACCGTGCGCCGCGACCCGATGGCCATGCTGCCGTTCATGGGCTACCACGTGGGTGACTACATCGGCCACTGGGGCGAGATCGGCAAGAACGCCGATGCCGACAAGCTGCCGAAGATCTTCTACGTCAACTGGTTCCGCCGCGGCGAGGACGGTCGCTTCCTGTGGCCGGGCTTCGGCGAGAACTCGCGCGTGCTGGAGTGGGTCGTCAACCGCATCGAGGGCAAGGCCGGGGCCGAGCCGACCGCGATCGGCAACGTGCCCACCGCGGCGCAGCTCGACCTGGAGGGCCTGGACGTGGACCCCGCCGACGTCGACGAGGCGCTGAAGGTCGACGCCGACGAGTGGCGCAAGGAGATCCCGCTCATCGAGGAGTGGTTCGAGTTCATCGGTGACAAGCTGCCCTCGGGCGTGCGCGACCAGTTCGATGCGCTGAAGCAGCGCCTGGGGTAACTCCCGGCCACCCCGCGAAACTCGGCCGCCCGCATCGTCATTCGTACGGTGCGGGCGGTTTTGTTATGCCGTGCCGCGTCCGTTGCGCGAGGTTTCGCCGCCGTCTGCCCTATCCTGGATTGTGTTCTACGTCTCAGGACTGACCAGTTCGATTGCCGGGTATTAACTGATCGACTGCACCGATTGCTTCAGTGTTGCCCGCGGACGTATTTCGGCCGCGGCGAACCTGGGGCCGAACGTGGATAGGTGGGTGGTGGGCATGACCGATCTGAAGTTCGAAGCGCTGGTTGTCCCGAAGGTAGCCGAGGTCCGGCTGCCGCCGCAGAGCACGCCGCTGCACCGCGAGGCGGGCCGGTTGCAGGACGTGTTGCCGACGGGCTGGCTCGTCGATGTCGTGGATGCCGCCCGCGCGCCGGGCGCCCCGTTCGAGCCGGTGCTGCGGGTGCGGGTGCCCGAGAACTGACAGGCGCACCACGCGTCACGTCGGTTAACTTCAGGCATCCCTGACCTCGAAATCCTACCTGCCGGTTCGCTTTTCGGAGAACGCACTATTGCATTCCGAGGTGCGGCGGAGCATGCTTAGAGCAATCTGCTTTGCCCGCTCGATTTTACAAATGCAATCGCAGGGGAGTCCGAGTCATGGCGGTGCAAGTGGTCGGCCGGTCGTTGATGACCAGCGACCAAACCCCACATCAGGCGAGGTGTGTCGGCCAAGGGGGGTGGGTTGTCTCCTTCCTCCCCGGCCGAACCCTCACGCTGGAACAAGCGGCCGCGGCGCTGCAGGCGGCCGAAGCGGTCACCGCGGTGCGGGCCCTGGCCGACCGAGTGGGGCTGACCCCACTGGAGACGGTCGGGCTGGCAATGCAGGAGCCACCGTGGAGCGAACCGACCCACACCGGAAGCGGCCGGTTCTGGCGTCGCGGCAGCCTGGAACGCTAGCGCGCTAGATCTTTGCTGCGACCACGACCAGATTGCTGACCAGTAGTTCCCGCAGGCCGGGCACCCGGACCAGCCACCACGCCCAGCGTGGGTGGTAGCGGGGGAAGACCGCCAGAATCCGGGCCCGGTCCCGCGCCCGCTCGGCCCAGGCCACACCGTCGGCGGCCCGCACCTCGAACAGCGAGCTGCCGAAGCGGTTCTTCGGCTCGCGGCCGTGCCTGCGCCGGTAGCGGCGGGCGGCGTACTCGCCGCCGAGGTAGTGCCAGGGGCCGGTCTCGTGCCCGCCGAACGGGCCCAGCCACACCGTGTAGGACAGCACCATCAGCCCGCCCGGCCTGGTCACGCGCAACATCTCGGCCGCCATCAGCCACGGTTGCGGCACGTGCTCGGCGACATTGGAGGACAGGCAGATATCCACCGAGTCGTCGCGGAACGGCAGCGCCATCCCGGAGCCCCGGACCGCGCCCGGGACCGACAGCCCGGCGGCGTGCATCTCGCTCGGATCCGGCTCGACCGGCAGGTAGCGGGCACCGGCGGCGCCGAACTCGTCGGCGAAATAGCCTGGACCGCCGCCCACGTCGAGCACCGTCGTGCCGGTGAGGTCGCGTCCGGTGAGGTCGCGGTAGAAGTCGCCGATCATCTCGGCGGTGTCGGCGGCGATACCCCCGTAGAACACCGCGGGGTCGGTCTGTTCGAAGCGGAAGCTGCCCAGCAGCCGCAGCGACCGGCGCAGGGTGGCCCGCCGCGCGAAGCGGGGCCGGGTCCCGAAGCCGCCCCGAAGCTGTGCCGGGCTGTGCACGAGCCCTACCCCGTTACGCACGCCGCCTCCGCCGCCCGCGCACCCGGGGCCATCCTCTGACCACGCATGCCGCCTCCGTTCTCGCCCCGCGGCCCTGCCGCCCACACACAGCGCCCCAGTCTCGCACAGCAAAACCCCCGCACCCCCACCCCCGCTCCGAGCCTGGGAACCCAACACCAGGCACGGCGATGATCCCGGCCAAAAGCATGCCGGGAATAGGAGGAGGCATGCCGGGAAAGGAGGAGGCATGCCGGGAATAGGAGGAGGCGTGCCGGGGAGGAGGCGTGTGGGATGGAGGAGGCATGCCGGGGAGGAGGCGTGTGGGATGGGGGGAGGCGCGCCGGGAGGGGTTGGGTGGGCTGCCGGTCGGGCGGTTGGTGGGGGTGGGCTATAGGGTGGAGCGCGTTGTCAGTCGCCCGACCGAGTACGACCTGGAGATGTGCTGTGCCCGATACCGGCCCTCGCGAACTCTCTGTGGTCACGCAGGCCGCCGGTGGCGGGGAACTGCGCGAGGTGCTGCTGCTGTGCTGGCGTGACACGGGGCATCCGCAGGGGGGCGGCAGCGAGCGCTATCTGGAGCGGGTCGGCGCGCAGCTGGCCGCCCGCGGCGTCCGGGTGACCCTGCGGACCGCGCACTATCCCGGCGCCCCGCGCCGCGAGCGGATCGACGGCATCGACATCAGCCGCGGCGGCGGGCGCTACACGGTGTACCCGAGGGCACTGGCGGCGATGGTGTGCGGGCGCCTCGGATTCGGCCCCCTACGCGGGCTGCGGCCGGATGCGGTGATCGATACGCAGAACGGCATCCCCTTCTTCGCCCGCGCCGTGAGCCGGGCGCCCTCGGTGCTGCTGGTGCATCACGGGCATCGCGAGCAGTGGCCCGTCGCCGGGCGTCTGGTGGGGCGGATCGGCTGGTGGATCGAGTCGCGGCTGTCCCCGCGCCTGCATCGGCGCGATCAGTACCTGACGGTCTCGCTGCCGTCCGCCGAGGAACTCGCCGCGCTCGGCGTGGACCGCGACCGGATCGCTGTGGTGCGCAACGGCGCCGAGCCGATCCCGCGGGAGGCGCCGACGGGGGCGGCGCAGACCCGCACGGCCCACCCGAGCATCGTGGTGCTGTCTCGGCTGGTGCCGCACAAGCAGATCGAGGACGCGCTGGCCGTCGCCGCCGAACTCCGCCCGCGCGTTCCGGGGCTGCGGGTGGACGTGGTCGGCGGCGGCTGGTGGGCCGGAAATCTGAAAAACCGTGCGCGCCAACTCGGTATCGCCGACGCGGTCACCTTCCACGGCCATGTGGACGAGCGCCGCAAGCACGAATTGCTTTCCCGCGCTTGGGTACACGTGCTGCCCTCCCGTAAGGAGGGCTGGGGCCTGGCGGTGATCGAGGCCGCCCAGCACGGCGTTCCCACCGTCGGCTATCGCAGTTCTCGCGGTCTCACCGATTCCGTCGTCGACGGTGTGACAGGCATGCTGGTCGATGATGCCGCCCAGCTCGCGGAGGTGGTCGGGGATCTGCTCGCGAGCGCCGAGGCCCGCACCGTCATGGGGGAGAAGGCCCGCACCCGTGCCCGCGAATTCTCCTGGGAGCAAACGGGAAACGGGGTGTTCGAGGTGCTCTCGGCCGCGACGCGGGGAGAGTACGTCGCGGGTCTGGTCGCGGGGCCCGCCGACCGGGAATAGCTTGCGGGACAGCGTGTCGTGGGGCCTGCGGACCGGGAGCAGCGCTCAGGGCCGATACGCCCACCATGTCGACGATTCGCCTTGCGCGCTCACGGCTCGTCGCCGTCCGGCGGGACGACGAAGATGCAGAACGGATGCCCCGCCGGATCGGCATAGACGTACAGCGGTTCGACCGGGTCGTCGAAACGGTCGTAGAGCAGGGTGGCGCCCAGGCCGAGGGCGCGTTCGTGTTGCGCGACCAGTTCCTCGATGCTGGGGACGCTCAGATCCAGGTGCAGTTGTTGTGGCACATCCGGTTTCGGCCAGCTCGAACGCGGTAGATCGGGCACGCCCTGGAAGGCCAGTCGCGCGCGCCCGGTAGGGGACAGGAGCACCAGCCAGTCCGCGGTGTCGGGCGCACCCGCCGGTGGAGGCTCGTCGCCGGGTCGATACTCGTACCCCAGCAGCTGCCGGTAGAACTCCGCCAGACCACGCGGGTCGGTGGCATCGAGGACCGTCGAGCGCAGGGTGGGGAAGCTCTCCGCCATGTGGCCATCATGACCCATCCCGCCCGGATTACCCGGCCGCACGCCCGGCGAGTGCGCGACGGCGCAGGAACCGCTCGCCCAGCAGCCCCGCTCCTCCGGCGAGGAGCAGTAGCGCCCAGAGCAGGTGCGCGGCCATCGCGAGCAGGCGGTGGGCGCCCGGGGCATTCCCGCGCGGTTCGATCGGTCCGGGGACGCGATACAGGGCGAGTTCGCCGTCGACATCCTCCGGATGCAGTTGGGCCAGTGTGGTTTTCGAATCGCCCAGGGGGCCTGGGGTGCCGCGCTCGACCAGTACCCAGCCGACGCCCCGCGCCGCGAGGTCGGATGCGGAACCGCCGTGCAGGAGCAGCTGTTCGACGGTGCGGGCGCGGGTGCCCTCGCCGGAGACCATGCGACCGCGAACCGGGAGCTCACCGGTCTGCAGCACGTCGCGGGGCAGCATGCGCGGCGCCGGGTCGAGGACGGCGGCGCGGCCGCTGTAGGGAAATCTGCGGAACATGCCGCCGGGGAGCACCGCGACGTCACCCGGGCCGTCGATCCGGGCGGCGACGCGCTGCCAACCGGACGGATAGTGCACCGGCCGGAGCTCGCCACCGACGCCCCAGGCGAGATCGGGCAGTGTGAAGATCAGCAGTGCGATGAAAAACGTTGCGGTCAAAGGCGTTCCGAGCGCCGACCCCGCCTGCCCGCGGCCCGCCGCGGCGAGGGCCCGGCAACCGGCGGCCGCGCACAACGCGAAGGCGGGCATCGCCAGGGCGGCGTACTTCTGGGTGTCCCGGAACAGCCCGGCGCCCGGCACCCGGGTGACGAGGAATTCGCCGATGTGCACGCCCCACGCCGTGGCGCCCAGCGCGGGCAGCACGATCGCCAGCGCCGCCACCACCAGCAGCGCCCGCCGGGTGTGCCGCGTGGATTCCGCACCGGGCGCGGCGATCCGGCGCAGGCCCGCCGCCACCAGGACCAGCAGCACCGCGGTGCCCGCCAGGGCCACGAGCGTCGTGCGCGAGCCCGGCACCGCGTCCGCGTTCCAGATTCCGCCTAGTCCGGCGAGGCTCCCCAGCGTCGCCAGCCCCGGCTCGGCCCGCGCCGCGAACGCCGCGATCCCCGCCGGATCCGACGGTTCGGCTCCCGCCCCGGACAGCGCGGTGGCCATCAGCCACGGCGCCGACGCGGCACACCAGAGCGCCAGTGCCCCAACGACATTCCGCCTGCCGACGATCACCAGCGCGATACACCCCGCCAGCAACGCGCCCGTCGGCGTCAATCCGGCCGCAGCCAAACACCCACCCAGCATCGCCCACGCGCAAACCCCCGCCCGGCCGAACCCGAGTCGTCGTGCGGTCTCGCGCCTGCTTCCGATCGTCCGGCGGATGTGGTGCGCGGCCAGCACCGTCCAGGGGAGGGCGGCGTATCCGGTCAGCAGGCTCCAATGTCCTTGCAGGAGCCGCTCGGCCACGTATGGGTTCCACACCGCGACGGTGGCCGCGACAAGCTGCGGCGCCGTAGACACCCGCAGCAGTCGCCGTGCCAGCTCGGCGGCGCCCCAACCGGCGGCCCAGAGCGCCAGTACCAGAATCGCTTTGACGACGATTCCGCCGTCCACGACGGTGGAGACCGTGGCCAGCAGAGCGTCCTGGGGAACGGCACGGGGTGCCGCATCCCCCAGCCCGAGCGCCGAATCGGTGAGGTAGGACCGCGGCGTGCTCACCGCATCGCGCAGCAACAGATATCCGGGCCCGAGCAGCGGCCCGACCACGATCAGCGCCAGTACGAGGCTGTAACCGGACGGCACGAACCGGCCCCACCGCCCGCTACCCACCCGACCACCCTCGACCACGCTCAGCCACCCTACGTGCCCCGTTCCGTAGGCGCGTGACGGCCCGCTCGATCCATTTTCATGCCGATATCCCATTTCACGGATGCCGGTGAAGTACCGTTCGCCCGCCGCAGGGACTGCGCGCCGCAAGGATGCTCCGGGCGCTGGCCGATCTCGGTCATCACCGCTGCCGTTTCCGGAGCTGATGGTGGCCGCGGTCGCGGAGCGGGCAAAGCTCGTGCTGTACATGGACAGGGGTTGCGAGCTGATCACGCAGATGACCGGCCGGGCGGTTGCGCGGGTTCGGATGGCGTGACGTTCGGCGGCGGGCGCGTCCGCGGGTTCGGTCGGGCACTGTGCCGGGGTGGTGGTGCGGATGGCAGCATGACGGGGTGTCTGCCCTTGGTCGCCTGCCTGTCGTCGCCGATCTGACGCTGGTGACGGCCGGGGCGATGACGGCCAATGTCGCCGGATATCTGTTGCAGCTGCTGGCCGGGCGGTGGCTCGGGGTGGCGGGTTACGGCGAGTTCGCGAGCCTGCTGGCGGTGCAGTTGCTGTGCGCGGTCCCGGCATTGGCACTGCAGAACGTGGTCGCCCGGGAACTGGTGCGCGGTGCTTCGGTGACCGCGGTGCGCCGGTTGGGGTGGCGGTGCGCGGCGATCGTGGCGGTGACCGCGATCGTGCTCGTGCCCGCGGTGTCGGTGGTGCTGCACGTGAGCGCCGTGGCGGCCGCCGGTGCGATGATGGCGGCGCCCGCGCTGGTACTGCTGTCGGGGGAGCAGGGCGTACTCCAGGGTGGTCGCCGATTCCGTTCCCTGGCAACGATTTTGGGAGGTGCCGGGATCGCCCGCGTCACCCCCGCCCTGATCGTGCTCGCGGTCGGCGGGGGCTCGGCCGTCGCACTCTGGGCGACCGCTGCGGGCCTGTCCGCCGCCGCCCTGGGCGCTCGCCGCATCGCGGGCGACCACGCCACGCCCCCTCCCCCCGACGCCGCACCCTCTGCTGGCTCCCGCACCCCTTTCGAGCCCTCGCAGGGGGTGCGGGAACGAACAGAGGGTGCGGCTGTGCTGTCCGTGTTGCGGGCGGCTCAGGTGCAGGCGGTGTTGATGGCGCTGTCGTCGGCGGATCTGATCGTGGCGCGGATCGTGCTCGAGGATGCCGATGCGAGCCGCTATGCGCTCGGCGCCATCGCTACCAAGATCGCCTTCTGGCTGCCGCAGGCGGTCGGGGTCGTGCTGTATCCACGGATGGCACAGCCGCAGCACTCCGCGCGGGCCGTTCGCGACGCGCTCGGTGTGCTGTCGGCGATCGGCATCGTCGCCGTGGCGGGGGCGGCGGTCTGCGCCCCCTTGGCCCCGCTGTTCGCGGGCAGCGACTACGCCCCGATCGAGGGCTGGCTGTGGCTGTTCGCGCTCGACGGTGCGCTGCTCGCCCTGCTGCAGGGCGCCCTGCTGTCGGCGATCGCGGTGGATCGCACTGCGCCCGCGGCGGTTACGTGGGCGGCGCTGGCGGTCGAGATCGCGGTCATGCTGGCCTTCGCGCGGACGCTGCCCGCGCTGATCACCACGGCGACCGTCGTCGCGGCGACGGCCACGGCGGCGATGGTCGCCGTGGTCCTGCGCGCGACACGACAGCGGCGCTGATTCGCCGAACTCGCGGACTCGAAAAACCTAGGGCTGCTTGCCGATATTGATCTGCTGCGTCGGGGAATCGTCCGCGCCGGGCTGCGGCTCGTTCGGAGACGGGTTGCGGCGCTCGACCAATCGGCCCGCCGGGCCGGAGCCGTCGCGCAGGCCCAGGAACAGCCCGATGATCAGCGAGATCACACCGATGACCGCGAAGGTGATCGGCAGGATCCGGCTGTACAGCGACAGCTCGTCGGTGTACTTCTTCGCCTCGGCGATCTGCGAATTCACCGTGTTGTCGTCGAACACCAGGGTCGACTTCAGCGCGGTGACCTCGGGTTCGCCGGTGCGTGAGTAGTACATGTGGATCTGCTCGGCGCCCTTGATGATGGTGCCGGTCTGCGGCTCCACCCACACGTCGCGCACATCGCTGTAGAAGCGGCTCATCGTGATGGTGGCGTCGCCGCCCTCGACGCCCCACTTGCTGGCGGGCAGCGCGAGCTTGTTGGTGGGCGAGTTGTACGCCTTCGACAGATCGGTCGCCGGGACCTGCTGCTGGAAGTGGTAGACCTTCAGGTCGTTGATCTCGGTCTCCTCGACGAAGTTCATGTCGAAGGACTTGCGCGCGTTGATATCGAAGTACGGGTAGGACTTCTTCTCGGTGCCGATCGGGAACCGGTACTGCAGGCCGGTGTGCTGCACCGGCTCGGCGACGCTCTCACCCTTGGTGTTGACCGTGGAGGCGATCGACCCGTTGGGGTCGGTGTCGACCGGCATGCCGTCCTTGCGGTCGATGGTCACCCGGTCGATGGTGGCGGTCAGCAGTCCGGTGTCGCCCTGCTTGTCGATATTGCGCAGCGTCTGCCCGGCCTGGATGGTCATATCGTTCTTGTCCGACGGATCCTCGACGGTGAGGAAGCGCTGCGAGAGCAGCCGGACGTTCTTGTCGACCTTCGCGGGGCCGTCACCGCTCGTGAGGGACTTGGAGTCCAGCACCTCACTGGGTGCGTCCGGCTGGTTCTTGGCGATCGTGGTGATCTCGAGGTCGAGGGGAGTCTTGGCCAGCTGGCCGACCGCGTATGTCGGGACCAGCACTGCTGCCACGATCAGCAGCGCGCCGAGGCCCACGAGCAGGCACGCCACCGTCCTCTTGGTTCCGGCACTGAGTGCCATGCAAACTCTCCTCGTCGTCGAACAGGCCGTTCCGGGTGAACACTACGGTCGCGGCGCAGTATTCGTGAGCCCCGACACTAACAGTCTCTGTGGTATGCATGCCGAGCTGAGGCCGGAAACCTCTCGAATCGAATGCGGGAATGCCCATCGCCGACCGAACGCGGCAGACTGGAGCCCGATGAAAGTGCCCGTGACACCCCATGCCGAGTCGGCCGTAGCCGCCACGAGCCGTGCGGCGTCCGGTCGGCCGCCGGTCGGTGACGCGGCGCCGAGCACCGGCGCGCACCAGGCCGCGAGCGAGGAGACGCCCGCGGGCGCACCGGCTCCCGCAGGCGCTTCGGCTCCCGCAAGCGCTTCGGCTCCTGCGGGTGCTTCGGTTCCTGCGGGTGCTTCGGTTCCTGCGGGCGCATCGGCACCCGCACGTGCTTCGGCTGTTCCCGGGCGCCGCGCGTTCGTCCCCGCGCTCGAGGGGATGCGTGGGCTGGCCGCGCTCGGGGTGGTGCTGACGCATGTCGCCTTTCAGACCGGCGCGACCGGGATGCCGGTGGTGGGCCGGGTGTGGGGGCGATTCGATATGGCGGTCGCCGTGTTCTTCGGGTTGTCGGGCTTTCTGCTGTGGCGGCCGCACGCCGCGGCCGCCCGCGGGCTGGGCACGGCTCCGCCCGCCGGGCGCTATCTTCTCCATCGCGCGGCCCGGATTCTCCCCGCGTACTGGGTCGTGGTGTGCGCGGTGCTGATTCTCCTGCCGTCGGCGGCGCATTCGGCCGGGTTGCGGGTGTGGGTGGCGAATCTGGCGCTGCTGCAGGTGTTCGTGCCGCTGACGCTGACCGATGGGCTGACCCAGATGTGGAGCCTGTCGGTGGAGGTGGCCTTCTATCTCGTGCTGCCGCTGCTGGCGCTGGCGGTGGTGCGGCTGCGCGGTGCGGCGGCACGCTGGCGCGCACCGGCGGTGCTGGCGCTCGGACTGGTGAGCCTGGGCTGGAATTTTCTGCCCGTGCCGACGCCGGAGGCGATCAACGCCGACAACTGGCTGCCCGGGTATCTGCCGTGGTTCGTCGCGGGCATGCTGCTGGCCGAGCTGGTGGAGGGCGGCGCGGGCGCGGGTGCACGGTGGCGGCGGATCGCCGGAAACCCCTGGGTCATGTGGCCGATCGCGCTGATCGTCTTCCTGCTGTCGGCGACCGATCTCGCGGGCCCGGCCGGTCTGACCCGCGGGGTGCCCTGGCAGTACGCGATGAAGATGGGGCTGGGCGCCCTCATCGGTTTCGCATTGCTCGCGCCGCTGGTGCTCGGCGACCGGCCGCATCGATGGCTGGAGAGCCGGGTGGCCGCGACGATCGGCCGCTGGTCCTACGGCATCTTCATCTGGCACCTGGCCGTGCTGGCCATGGTGTTCCCGGTATTCGGCATCGTGCCCTTCCAGCGCAGCTTCGTGCCCGTGCTGGTGCTCACCGTCGCCTTCACCCTGCCGCTCGCCGCTGCCAGCTACGCGCTCGTCGAAGAGCCTGTGCGCCATTGGGTTCGGCGCCGGTTCGGCTGATCCTCGCCACGGGGTCGGGTGCGATCACGTGACGGGAGCGCGGCGATGCCGACGGCGACAACGGCGAGCAGCGCGGGTAGCTGGACCCATACCGAGCCGCCCATGTAGCCCTCCGGCGACCGCCACGGCCCCGTCGACAGCGCGGCCATCGACACCGCCGTCCCGATGCCCGCCGCCCCAACCAGCACCCGCGCCGCGATCCGGCTCGCGAACTGGGTCGCCACGAGACCCACCGCGGTGAGCGCGATTCCGACCGGCCCGGCGATCAGGAACGTGGCCAGGCCGAGCCCGACCGCGCCGAGAACCCGGCTGTTCCACGTGCGCGGAGGCGTATCCGCCCCGCCGCCTGCCCGCAGGGCTCGTGGTTCAGCCGACGGATCGGCCCGAACCGCCGAGGACGGCGGCTCGTCGTCGCCGGATCCGCCCTCGGAACCGATGACGGGTGCGGATCTGATGCCTTCTGTTGGCGTAGGCGAAGGCGCGCTTCTGTCTCCAGGTGTGGCACTGCCGCTGGTCGGCATCGCGCTGTCGGCTGCGGTGCTTCCCCGTTTCCGGCGGGGCCACGGAATTGCCAGGGCGGCAAGGGGGATCAGGAGGAGTAGGCCGCCGAAGATCGATAGGCGGTACCAGTGGTCGGCCGGGAATTCGACGGTGACCGGGCCCTTGGCGTCGGCGGGTAGTAGCCAGCCCTGCTGCCATCCGTCCACGACGACCGGGGACAGGGTGCGGCCGTCGGCGGTGTGTGCCTTCCAGCCCACATTGGTGCTCAGGGGGAGAACGAGAAGACGGGTGCCGGGCGGTGCCGACAGCGGCTGTGGCACGACATCGGTGCGGTCCAAGCGCAGTTGGTCGACCGAGAACAGTTCCGTCGGCGCGGCGGTGACATCCACCGGGCCGTCCGGCAGCCCGATCATCGGATCGGCCGAAACATCCTGGGGCGCGGCCGGATCGCCGGAATCCACCCCGCATACCCGCGCGGAAACCGGTGCCCCGGAGCGCAATTCGTCCGCGGTCGCGGTCACTGTGGTGTGCACGATCCTTCCGGCCAGCGCGACGGTCGGCCCGCTCGCACAGTCGACGGTGATCGGGCGGTCCGGTGCGGCGGGCGCCGGGTAGTCCGGTCCCAGCACCGAGACGTCGGCCAGGCCCGGCGGTTGTTCCTGCGCGAAACCCAGGGCCGTGCGGTCCAGCACCGACCTCCAGGTGTTGATGCTGAGCTCGATGCGGTCGGTGACCCTGGGGTGCAACGCTATTCGCGTCGGCGTCCCGGGCTCCGACTCGTCGTCGAGTTCGCGAATCTGCGGTCCGTCACCGAGATTGACCGCGACCGAGGTGGGCCGGGCGGGGAGTTCGCCGCGCGGCGGGGTCACCTCCAGGCCGGTCACCAGGGCCGGTCTCGGCAGTTCGATGGTGAGCGTCGGTTTCGGCCCGGCCGGATCGCGCACCGTATCCTCCGGTGCCGTCCAGCTCGTGCGCGGATCGCCGTCGGTGGCGGCGAAGGCGGAGCCGCGCAGGTCGCCGACGTCGGCCTTGCCGCGGGCGATCGGCCGGTCCGGATTGGTCAGCAGCGACTCGAGGGCGGGGCCCGGGCGGGTGCGGACGGTCAGCCGCGGGGTGACATCCATCGGCGCCGGGACGTCGACGGTCCGCTCGAACACGCCCGGCTCCTCCGCCGCCAGTCCCAGCCCCTTGCTGCACCGCACCCGGTCGGGGGCATCGAAACAGCTACTACGGCCGGGGAATTCCTGTCCGAGCGACCAGCCCTGCAACGCCGCCGTACCGGCCGCCACCGGCGGCAGCACGGTGCGATGCCGAATGTCCACGGGCGCCGGAGCATCCCGGTTCGAGTAGTCGGTGAGCCCGAGTTCGCTGATGCCGAATTGTCCTCCGGCGCTACCGCCTTCGGTGCGGGTCGCCATGATCCGCACCCACTCGGTGCGCCCGGGCGGCAGCGATACCGACACCGGCGCACCGGGTTCGGAGACGCGCGCCGCGACGGTGCCGTTGTTGGTGCGCGCCTCGATCCACTTCACCGGGTCGCCGATCGCCGCCGGGCTGGTCGTCACCTGCACCGTTCCCGCCGTGATCGGATGGTCGAGACCGAGCCGAAGCCATTGCCCGACAGCGTGTTCGGCGCTGTTGCTGAACCAGGCGGTGGAGGTGTCGCCGTCGACGGCCGCGGCGGTGGAGCCGCCGGGTGCCGCGCCCCCGAGCTGGGTGGCGTCGGCGGCGGAGCTGGATGCGGTCACGGTCGCGCCCGACCACTCGCCCTCCACCAGCGCCGCGCCGGGGACCGGATAGTCGGGCACGAGGTTGTGCGTGCGCCGGGCGTCGGTCGGGGCCCGCAGCGCCGAGGCGTGGTTGTCGACGCGCCCGAAGTCGGCCTCGCGGTCCATCGGAGTGTCGGTGACGGTCATCGTCCCGCCCGGGAGTCCGGCCCGCGCGGCATCGGACGCGAGCAGCGTCGGGCCCGCCGTGGCATCGCCGGTGCGCCGCAACCGTTCCAGTGCCTCGGGACCGCCCTGCACCACCGGCACCGAATCCAGTGGCACCGTGTAGGCACCGGGGAACGACGGGGGTGCGCCGCGTCCGCTGTGGACGTTCTCGGGCGTGCCCGGCGGTGCGGCACCGACGCGGTAGATCTCGACCGCGGGATAGGCCGGGCGCAGATCGCCGTCGGCGATCAGGCCGTCGCCGTGCCCGATCTCGATCTTGTCGCCGAACTCGGCCACCTTGGTCAGTCCCGGCGAACCCTCGACCGCCTGGTGCGCGAGCATCGGCCGGGTCGAGCGCGAGGTCTCGGGGTCGAGATCGTTGCGTAGCACCAGGATTCCGATGCCCTGCGCGATCAGTGTCGGCGCCAGACCGGCCGAGGGCCGTCCGTCGGCGATCAGGCGCTGCACCGAATCCATGGTCCGGATCGCGCCGGGCGGGGTCAGCGGTACCGCGTCGCGCACCGCCCACGGGGTGCTCGCCAGCGCCTGCAGCGGTTCGTCGCGGGTCAATCCCCAGATCTGGCTGCCGAACGGCGCGCCCGGCACCACCAGCGCCCGGGTGTCGGAGGCGTTGTGCGCCAACCAATCCGCGGTCTGCTGCCAATAGGCCGGGACCCGGTCGTAGGCGCCGCGCGGGGCCAGCTTGCCGGTCCAGGCCAGCGAGGTCGACAGGGTCAGCGCGGCCAGGATCAGCGCCGCCACGGCCACCATCCGGTTCCGTTCGGGATGCGCGAAGGCACTGCGCCACACCGGAGTAGGCGCCGAGGCGGGCAGCGGAATCCGGCGCAGCAGATGCGCGAGGCCGAGCACCAGCGGAAGCCGGATCAGCGGCTCCAGCTTGTGCACATTGCGCAGCGGCGCGCCGCCCGCGTCCAGGAAGATCCGTATCTGTTCGGCGAACGGCCCGCCGAGTTCGCCCACATATCCGGCGCAGATGCCGACCAGTCCGACGATCAGGATGATCGCGAACCGGCCCCGGCACGGCATCGACCGCAGCGCCAGCCCCGCCATCCCGGCCGCGGCCAGCAGCCCGGTGGCCAGGACCGCGGCGGGCTGGGTCACCAGCACCGCACCCGCGATGCGCTCCGGGGACACGAACGGGGTCCAGCTGTCGGTGCCGCGCAGCACCTCGCCCAGCGAGGCCCACTGCGTGGTCACCCCGGACGATTCGATGTAGTCCAGGAACGGCGGACTCACCCGCCCGAGCAGCAGCAGCGGCACCGCCCACCAGAAGGTGGCCAGCACCAGCAGCGGAACCCAGGTCAGGGTGAACCGCCACCACCGCCGATCCGGCCGATACGACAGCCACCAGATCAAGGCAGGCAAGAACGCAGCCACCGTAGCGACAGCATTGACCGCCCCCATCAGCGCCAGCGCCAGAGCACTCCCCGCCGGGGAAAGAGCCACCGCCCCACCGTCGTTTTCCCGGCGTGCCGTACCCCCATCTTTCTCCCGGCGTGCCGTACCCCCATCTTTTTCCCGGCGTGCTTTTGGCCGGGATCCATGCCGCCCCCGCAATACCAGGCGGGGCAGTCCGATGACGCCCAGCAGCACCCATGGGGACAGCATCATCGGCAAGGTCTCCGAGGAGATGGAGCCGAGTGTGGTCAGGACTCGGGGGCAGAGGGCGAAGGCCAGCGCGGCCACCACGCGCGAGCCGCGGGTGCCGATGCCGAGCACCTCGCACAGCCGCACGATCCCCCAGAATCCGGCGAGGATCAGCAGCGCCCACCAGATCCGCTGCGTCACCCAGGCCGGTAGCCCGAGGACGTGCCCGAGCGAGAAGAAGGCCCCGTGCGGAAAGAAGTACCCGTAGGCCTGGTTCTGGACCTGCCCCATCGGGGCCTGGCTGCTCCACAGGTGCGCGGCGCGCTCCAGGAACCCCAGCGGATTCTGCGCCAGATCGTATTTGGTGTCGGCGACGGTCAGGCCGGGTGCCTGCAGGAAGGTCAGCAGGAATGCCGCGACGACGGTGCCGAAGTACCAGCGCCGACCCAGCGGCGCGGTCCGGTCGGTGTCGGCGGGTAGGGCAGCGACGGTCGACGACTCAGCGAGAGCCGTACTCAACGTTGTTCAGCAGCGACGACGACGCATCGCCGCTGCGATCCACCTCGGGCCGCGAGTTCTGCGCCATCGCCGTCGTGATGACGAACACCGCGACGACACCGAGCAGCGCTCCGGCGACGGCGCTCGCAGCACCAGGGACGGCAAACTTCATCGCGGTACTCCCATACATCGACGCAGGCGTATTCCGAGTCAACCTACAACATCGAGCCGTGCACGGCGATGGGCGCGGGTCGATGGATGCGATCCGCGCCCCGTCTCAGTGGTCGGGTACGTCGCAGCGCAGGCCGCCGAGCAGGGTGCGCAACTTGGCCGTGGTCTCGTGGAGTTCGGTCGCCGGATCCGAGGCCGCGACGATGCCACCGCCGCCGAAGGCGCGCACGGTCCGGCCGTCGGCCGACAGCTCGGCGCAGCGGATCGCCACCACCCATTCGCCGTCGCCGCGGGCATCGCACCAGCCGACCGCGCCGCCGTAGAAGCCGCGATCCTCCTCCATCTCGATGATGGTCTCGAGGGCGAGATCGGTGGGGGTGCCGCAGACCGCGGGCGTCGGGTGCAGCAGCATCGCCAGCTCGAGCGCGGTGGTGGCGGGGTCGCGCAGGCGGCCGCGGATCGGCGTGGCGAGGTGCCAGACCTCGGCGGTATTGATCAGCTCCGGTTCATCGGGGACGTCCAGCGCGCGGCACACCGGGCCGAGCCGCTCCCGGATCCAGTCGATGACGAAGGCGTGCTCGGCGCGATTCTTGGTGCTGGACAACAGCTCTCGCGACACCTCGGCATCGACGTCGGGGTCCGGATGGCGCGGTGCCGTACCGGCCAGCGGCCGCAGAGTGACCGTGTCGCCGTACCGGGCGACCAGTACCTCGGGTGTGGCGCCGACCAGCGTCGCGCCGGGGCGACCGGCCGGGGACAGGTCCACCGCGAAGACGTTGGCCCGCGGATGCCTGGCCAGCAGATGCCCGGCCACCACCGCCGGTTCCAGGGGTGCGTCGGCGGCGGCGAGCAGCGACCGCGCGGCCACCACCTTGCGCAGGGGTTGCGCGGCGTCCGACAGTTGCTCGACCAGTTTGGTCACCCGCGCGATATGTTCCGCCGCGCTGGGAAGTTCGGTGATCACATGGACCGCGGGCAGGTCCGGCACCGCCGCCGGGCGCCACGGTCCCGCGGTGTGCTCGGCCCGTTCGGGCTCGCACAGCGCGGCGGGCTCGCGCGGGTCGAATGCCAGTGCCCCGACGATCAACTCGGCGCCGCCGCGCAGCGCCCGCGCCGCTCGCTCCGCATCGTCGAACGCGCGCCGGGTGCCGCTGGCGCGCACCACGCCCCCGGGCTGAGCGAGCAGAAAACCGTCCATGACTCCCCGACGATAGTCCGCGGTGCCCGAGGCGGCCCGGGGGAAGCGACGGACGTCTCAGTGTGGCCACCCACACCCGGGCGGGTTATCGGGAGTCGGCGGGGTCCCTGCCCGGGGGAACCAGCAGGATCGGGCGGTGGCAGTGTTTGAGCACGGCCTCGGCGACGCTGGAGTGCATCAGCGCCCGGATGCCGGTGGCGCCGCGGGTACCGGCCACGATGATGTCGACGTTGAGTTCGTCGGCGACGTCGACGATCGCGTTCCAGATCGTGGAGGTGCACTCGGCGGTGCGCGCCTCGGCGTTGAGCCCGGCCAGCTTGGCCAGCCGCACGCCCTCGGCGTTGATGTGCTTGGCGTCGACGTAGGCGACGTCCTCGATCTCCTCGTCGGGTAGCCATTCGGGTTGCATCACCCCGGAGAGCCCGGACATCCGCGCGGCCTGGCGCACCATCGGCTCCCAGGCGGTGAGCACCACCGCTCTGGTCGCGGACAGGAACCGGCCCGCGTACTCGACGGCCCGTTTCGCATTCTCGGAACCGTCGTAGGCAATGAGCATCGTGTCGCAGGGCATAGCGAACCTCCCGGGTTCCGGTGCCTCGGCCTATGCCAGCGAGGGTACCCCGGCAAACCTCCCGAAACGCGGATGTCGAGGCCGCTTTCCCGGATATTTGCGGCCGGTGAACACCGAGCGCGAGGAATGTGCCCCGCGGCCCGGTTCCTCGGGCTTGTGGTCATGTGACCGGTCCGTTGTCCACGGGGCTGGCCCTATTCGTACCGAACAGTTTGTGCCACAAGGATTTCAGACCGTCCGCTCGCTATAACCCCTCTACACGACCGTATCTGACAATTTGCGCAGGATTCACCGAAACCACCGATCCAGCCGCACTTTTCGGTCTTCACTGGAAGATCCCACGACCGTCACCGGTTGCCGGTGCCGGGGTATCGAACCGAATGAGGTTGATCTTGCGGTTGGAAGAACTTGCTACTCCTCAGGATTGGGCACAGGCGTATCGGTCGCTGTTCGGCCTGCCGCGCGTGCATGTCACCTCCCCCGGGTTCGTCGTGCTACCCCTGCTCGACTCGATCGCCGCGGTGAACACCCCCGAACCGCTGGGCGCGCTGATCCTCGGCGAGCTCACGGTGCGCGGGATACCCGGTCCGGTGCTGGTGCGCGACCGACCGCCACGCCGGACGTTCCTCGCGGTCTTCGATGGGTACCCCTCCCTGGAATGTACCGTCCAACTGGAGCGCCACGGCGTGGACATCGGCCCGCATCGCAGCAACGTCATCCTGCCCACCGGCTTCGGCCGGCATACCCACGAGGGACGCTGGTGGGCGCGTGCGCCACAGCGGGACGAATCGCTGCCGTTGCTGTCGGAGGTCGTCGCGGTGGTCACCACGATCCTGTGAAAGATCATGGAACCGATCGAATCGGCCTTCTTCGGCCATCCCGAAGGGGATCCGCGCGCGCTGCTGTACTTCGAATGGCTGCAGCGTCGCGAATCCGGCTATATCGTGGGCGATTTCGCGGAGGAGGTCCGCGAACTCACCCACACCTCGACCCCCGATCCCGCGGCGTGCTGGCGGATGCTCGATCGCGTCGAGGCGGCACCGCGCGACCCGGCATGGCCGTACGACGAGGTCGGGGAAGCCATTGTGGCGCAACCTGTTCCGAGCCCGGCGCCATCGGGTAGCAGGCTGTACGACGGCATTCTCGGCGGCTGGCTGGGGCGGTGCGCGGGATGCACGCTGGGCAAGCCGCTCGAGAACGGATTCCACTGGTCCCCGCGGCTGATCCGGTCCTATCTGGAGCGCGCCGACGCCTACCCGCTGACCGATTACGTGCCGGTGCCGACCCCGATGCCGGACGGCTACCAACTGCAGCGCAGCTGGCCGGAATCCACCCGGGGCCGCATCGACGGCTGCCCGCGCGACGACGATCTCGACTACACCGTGCTCGGCCTGCACCTGCTGGAACACCGCGGGACCGAGTTCACCGCCGCCGACGTGGCCACCGAATGGCTTGCGCGCCTGCCGTTCCTGCAGACCTACACCGCCGAGCGGGTCGCCTACCGCAATCTCATCGACGGCTGGGTGCCCCCGGCGACCGCCCGGCACCGCAATCCCTACCGCGAATGGATCGGCGCGATGATCCGCGCCGACATCTACGGCTACGTCTGCCCGGACGACCCGGCCCGGGGGGGGGGGCCGGGCGCCCCCCCCCCCCCCCCGCCCCCGAGCCGCCCGCCGGGGTGGGGGGGGGGGGGGGGGGGCGCGGCGGGGGGGGGGGCG
>NZ_JARWQD010000273.1 GCF_029869545.1 Nocardia wallacei
CGGTGGGGTTTCCCGGCCTGCGGGGGCCGCGGGGCGCCGGCGGCGTGTTGCCGGTCGACCGCGGCCGCCGGGGCGCGGGCCCGTTCCTGGGGGCGGGCCTGTACCACGCCGAGATCGTCGCGGGCCGACAGGGCCCGCTCGGTCAGATCGGTGGCCGTGGTCTCGCCGCGGCGCAGGGCGGCCGCGGCGTCGGTCACGGTGTCGAACGAGGCTGGGCGGACGGCTGTTTCGGTCATGCGGGGTCCTTCGGTCGGTGTGCTCCGGTGACGTCGATGCGGGGGATGCGGCCGATCTCGATCAGCAGCTCGTTGCGGCAGGTGCCGAGCGCGTAGTCGACCACCCGGCCGGTGTGATCGCGGATGCGCTGCTGGACCAGCAGGACCGGTTCGCCCGGCAGCAGGTGCAGCAGGGCGGCGGTGTGCTCGTCGGCGGCGGTGGCCTGCACGCCGACGTCGCAGCTGGTGAGGTCGATGCCGCCGGAGTGCAGCAGGGCGTAGAAGTCGCGGCGGAATCCGGACCGATCGACCCGGGCCGCCTCCGGTGCGCGAATGTAGTTGGTGAACACCGCCATCGGGTGCCGGTCGGCCAGCAGCACGTACTCGACGCAGAGGCAGTCGTCGCCGACCGCGACGCCGTCGAGCTGTGCGGCGATGACGCGCGGCGCCGGGATCCAGGCCCAGTGCAGCAGGCGCGGCGTGATCGCCCCGACCGCCAGATGTTCGTCGAGCGCGCGGTCCTGCGGCGGCAGGGTCCCCGGCACCACGTGCTCGTCCCGCACGGTCAGCGTGCCCAGCCCGCGCCGCCGCTCCACGAGCCCGTCCCGCCGCAGCAGATCCAGCGCCTCGCGCACCACATCCCGCGGCGCCCGGAACTGCGCCATCAACTCACCCTCGCCCGGCAGCCGCCCGCTCCCGAACTCCCCACCCCGCAAGGCCGCCCGCAACAAATCCCGCACCCGCCGCGCCGCCAGCCGCGACCCCGCAGGCACCCCCTCACCCCCACCCCGATCGGCATTCGCAACACCGCCACCACGGTCGGCATGCGTGCCCGCACTGCCGCGGGCGGGACGTGTAGCCGCGCCGCCGCAGGCGTTCCCCGTGGCCGTGCCGCTGGAGGCGGGATACACGGCCGTGCGGTCGCGGTCGGGATGCGTGGCCGTGCTGCTGCGGTCGGGATGCGTGGCCGCGCCGCCGTAGGCGTTCCCCGTGGCCGTGCCGCTGGAGGCGGGATGCGTGGCTGTGCCGTTGCGGTCGGGATGCGTGGCTGTGCCGTTGCGGTCGGGATGCGTGGCTGTGCCGTTGCGGTCGGGATGCGTGGCCGTGCCGTTGCGGTCGGGATGCGTGGCCGTGCCGCTGCGGTCGGGATGCGTGGCCGTGCCGCTGGGGGCGGGATGTGCGGCTGCGTCGTCGCGGGCGGTCCCCGTGGCCGTGCCGCTGGGGGCGGGATGCGTGGCGGCGTGGGGCCGGGACCGAATCGCACTGGAGAACATGGTCGTAGGGTGCCGATGGCTCGATTACGCGACAAGACATCCGAGTAAACCTCCAGTTACGCGAACCCGCAGCCGCCCCCACACCCCTCCCACCTGCACAGCCCCCGGAATCAACACCCGCTTCCGCGACCGCTCGACCCCCACCGCACCCCACAAACCCCACCCCCCTCCGCGCCCCCTCACCCCGAGCGCCCAGCCTTCCCGCACTCCTTACACGTTCCCGCACCAGTTGCAGGCCCCTGTAAGGCGTGCGGGGACAGGCAAGGGGTGCGGGAAGTGAGGCGGGGCTGGCTATGGGAGGATGTAGTAAGGGAAGGTTGGAGGGGTTGTGGATTCGGTTCGGCGGGCCTACGGCGCGGTGCAGCGGGCTTGGAGTGGGCAGGATTGGGAGGGGTGGGCGGCGACCTGTGCGGAGGGGTATCGGTTCGATACGGGGACCGGGGTGCGGCTGGGGCTGGCGGGCACGCTGGACTGGAGCCGGGCCTGGTTCGCGGCGTTTCCGGATTACACCGAAGAGGTGGGCGCGTTGCACGTCGGCGCGGACTCGGCGGTTGCCGAGCTGGTCGGCGAGGCGACATCGGCCGCCGATTTCGTGCTCGGGGGTACGACGCTGCTGCCCGCCACCGGGCGGCGGTTCCGGATCGAGTACGCGAAGGTGCTCGTCTTCGACGCGGACCTGAAGGTGGTGCGCGACAGGCAGTATCAGGACCGCCTCGACCTCTACCACCAGCTGGGCATTCGGCTGCCCGCCGCGTGACGCCGGGCGCGCCGCCGGTGCTAATTCTCGGCGAGTAGCGCGAGAATCTCGTCGGTCGTGGCGGTCTCGCCGAGTCGCGGGAAAATCTTCGTGAGGCTGTGGGCGTGCGATTCGGGGTCGCGGTCGCTCATGGCGTCGGTGGCGAGGGTGACGGTGTAGCCGTGCTCATGGGCCGCGCGGGCGGTGGATTCGACACCGATGCTGGTGGCGATGCCGCCCAGCACGATGCCCGTGACGCCGCGGCGGCGCAGCTGCAGATCCAGTTCGGTGCCGTGGAAGGCACCCCAGTGCCGCTTGGTGATCACGATGTCGGTGGGCTGCACGTCCAGCTCGTCGACCAGTGCGTCCCAGCCCTGCGGGAGCGGGCCGGTGGGCGCGGCGGCCTCGGTGCGTCCCGGGGGCACATCGGTCCCGTCCGGGGCGAACGACACGCGGACCAGCGCCACCGGCAGCCCGGCCTTGCGGAAACCGTGCGCGAGCTCCGCGCCGCGGGCCACCACCTCGGAGGCGGCGTGCGGCGCGGCCGGGGCTCCGACGATGCCGCGCTGCAGATCGATGAGCACCAGGGCGGTCCGGGGGTCGAGGGTGGTGGCGGACAACGGATACCTCTCCTTCGCGTCATTCATCGAGTAGCCGGCGCAGCAGCGGGATCGCCGCGATCAGCGAATCCTGTTCGGCGCGTGACAGTTTCGCCGCCATGGCCTGGGCCAGCCAGTCCTCCTTCGCGTGGCGCGCGGCGGCGATCACGCGCTCGGCCTCGGCGGTGGGCGACAACAGCACCCGGCGCTGGTCGGTGGGGTGTGGTGTGCGCTCGATCAGCCCGCGTTCCTCCAGGACGGCGACGGTCGGCCGCATCGACTGCGGCCGCACGTTCTCCGCCCGGGCCAGCGCCGCCACGGTCGCCGGACCGTCGGTCAGCAACCGGCTCAGCGCGACCGACTGCGACGGTGTGATGTCGAGCGCGGTGTGGGTGGCGCGCATCTGCCGCAGCAGCCGGTTCATGACCACGCGCAGATCGGTCGCCGCGGTGGTCAGCTCGGCGGAGGGCTCGGCCATGCGCCCAGAGTGCAACAAGGCAGGGAAACTTGCAAGTTTTGCTGTCGAAAATGAGGACGACTTGTTTACATAGCGATGTATGCATATGATCGCGATCGGTTCGAACGAGTGAGAGGGGAACGCCGATGGGCGCAGGACACGCACACGACCACACCCGGTCGGGGGCAGGGCATTCGCATGCGCACGCCACACCCGACAGCGACAGGCGCTGGCTGGCCGGGGCGCTGGCGGTGATCGTGGTTTTCCTGCTGGCCGAGGTCGTGGTGGGCGTGCTGGCCGGATCGCTGGCGCTGCTCTCCGATGCCGCGCACATGCTCACCGACGCCGCCTCGATCGCGTTGGCACTGTGGGCGATCCGGCTGGCCGCGCGTCCCGCCGCCGGGCGGATGACGTTCGGGTGGAAGCGGGCGGAAATCCTGTCCGCGCAGGCCAACGGGCTGACACTGTTGCTGCTGGCCGCCTGGCTCACCTACGAGGCGATCCGCCGGATGGCGGAGCCGCCCGAGGTCGCTGGTGGTCTGGTGCTGGGCACGGCACTGGTCGGCATCGTGGTCAATCTCGCGGCGACCTGGATGATCTCGCGCGCGAACCGCAGCAGCCTCAACGTCGAGGGCGCCTTTCAGCACATCCTCAACGACCTGTTCGCCTTCATCGCCACCGCGGTCGCGGGTGTGGTCATCCTCGTCACGGGCTTCGCCCGCGCCGATGCCATCGCCACGCTCGTGGTGGTCGCGCTGATGGTGCGCGCCGGGGTCGGGCTGGTGCGCGCCTCGAGCCGGATCTTCCTCGAGGCCGCGCCGGCGGATCTCGATCCGACCGCGATCGGCCGGGACATGGCCGCCCGCGACGGCGTGGTCGAGGTGCACGACCTGCATATCTGGGAGATCACCTCCGGTTCGCCCGCGCTGTCGGCGCACGTCCTGGTGGAACCCGGCCGCGACTGCCACGCCGTGCGCGAGGACCTCGCGCACCGGCTGGCCCACGAGCACCGCATCGAGCACGCCACCCTCCAGGTCGACCACGCCCAGCCGGAGCTGATCGAACTCGGTGCGCGGCCCGCCGCACACTGCGAGGTCGCCCACGGCCCGGCCCATACCCGGCCGAGTTCGGTCGCGGCTCGGTACTGAGCCGATATTCCGGCGTGCTCTTGGCCGGAATATGCCGGGGCGGGGTGGAGGATGGGGCGATGACGCGACGTGGCCCGCTCGTCCTCCGCGCGATGCTGCTGGCGACCGCCGCTGCCGGACCGGTGACGGCCGGCGCCGACCCCGCGTCCGCGGCGCCGGCCGTCACCTATCGTGGCGGCGCGACGATCACCGCACACGTCACGGGGGAGCGGCCCGGCTACGAGTGCCAGATCGCTTCCCGCGCCATTGACGGGCCGTGGCGGCGGGTGAACGCCGCCGGTGTCGTCGACCTCGACTCCGGCCCGATACCGGCCGGTCGGCACACGGTCCGCGTGCTGTGTGAGAACCGCGCCGCCGGTGACCACACCACGCACGTCGTCGGCGGCGATACCGCGGTGGTGACCGGGTGACGCCGCTCAGACCTTGCGAATGACCGTGACCACCTTGCCGAGAATCTGGGCGTCGTTGCCGGGGATCGGCTCGAACAGCGGGTTGTGCGGCATCAGCCAGACCTGCTTGCCGGAGCGCTTGAACGTCTTCACCGTGGCCTCGCCCTCGATCATCGCCGCCACGATATCGCCGTTGTCGGCGACGTTCTGCTGGCGCACGACCACCCAGTCGCCGTCGCAGATGGCGGCGTCGACCATCGACTCGCCGACGACCTTCAGCAGGAACAGCGAACCCTCGCCGACCAGCTCGCGGGGCAGCGGGAACACGTCCTCCACCGCCTGCTCGGCCAGGATCGGCCCACCGGCGGCGATGCGGCCCAGTACCGGCACATAGGTCGGGACGGGCTGCTCGGCGGATTCGGGCTCCACCGGGCGCAGGGGGGTCACCGCGCCGACCGCGCGCACCGCGGTCTCGTCCAGGCCGCGGACGTCCACCGCGCGTGGGCGATTCGGATCGCGGCGCAGGAAGCCCTTGCGCTCGAGCGCGCGCAGCTGATGGGCGACCGAGGATGTCGAGGTCAGGCCGACGGCGTCGCCGATCTCGCGAATGCTCGGCGGATAGCCGCGCTCGCTGACCGAGGTGCGGATGACCTCGAGCACCTTGCGCTGGCGAACGGTGAGATCCGCCGCGGTGCCGGGGGATTCGGCGCTGTCGGTCTCGGCGACGGGGTCGTCGACATCGTGGTGACCGCCTACCGTGCGCTCGCTCACGACCGCACCTCGCTGACGCGCGGCCCCGTCGTGCGCGAGGCGCGCCGTGTCCTCGGTTCGCTCGCGCTCGGTGCCGTCGTGCGCGGCGCGCGCTGTGTCCATGGTTCGCTCGCAAGCTCGCTCACGGTCGCCGTCCTCCGTTCATGGATGTTCTCGATCTTCCGCGCGCCCCGTGAACCGGCCGGCGGGCGCTCGTCTCGGGTCTCACCGGGTTTCGTGACTCGAATGTAGTCCGCTCGCCACCAGGTTTCAAACATCTGTTCGACGCATGTCGCGGAAAGTGGTGACTTTGTCGGTGCCCCGTGGTAAGAATCGAACATCAGTTCTTCGAACACATGAGCGAACACTGGGTCTCCCGAACCGCACCCCACCTGGAGGTCTGTCCGATGCGCACCGCGATCAGCGAATTCGATACCGCAGGAACCGATCTGGGCTTCGATACCGTTCCCCGCCCGCGGCGGCTGCCCGCGCGTTCGGGTGCCGGGCTCGTGCGCGAGCGGGCCGAGGCCCGGCGCCCGCGCGGCGCTCGGCCCCCGTCGGCGCTGGTGCGCTACGAGCGGCCGCGGGTGGAGCCGGCGCGTGGCCCGCACGGGGTCGACCGGGTGGAACGGGCACAGGTGGGCTTCGCGACGCTGGCGGTGGCCGCGCTGGTGAGTGCCGCGGTGGTGTGCGGGCTGGTCGGCCTGGCTCAGCTGCGCGCGGGCGCGCCGGCGGCGGAGCCGACATCGGTGGTGCAGGTGGGTCCGGGGGAGTCGCTCTCGGAGGTGGCCGCGCGGGTGGCACCGGCGGATCCGGTCCGCGACACGGTGCGAAAGATCGTGGAGCTCAACGGCTTGAGCGGTGCGGAGGTGGTGCCGGGGCGGACGTTGATCGTGCCCGCCGCGGCGGAGTGACCGCGCGCTCGGTCGCGGCGGTGTGTGGCCGAATTTGTTGATCGTCCGCTGAAACTCGTTGCTACTGTGCTCGAAATGTGACCTGGGCGACACTCGCCGATGATCGATTTCGAGGGCATGCACGATGACGCGACCCACCTCCGCCACCCGCGGGCTCCGACGGCTGGCACGAACCACCGCACTGCTGGTGTGTCTCCTGTTCGGACTGGTGGCGGCTCCCGCCGTGACGGCCGAACCCGGCTACGCCGAGTATCTGGACCTACCATCGGTCAACGGCGACGGTGCCGGTGGCGGCGGGCTCAATCCCGCACTGCCACTGGATGTTCCCACGTTGCGCGCGGCCGTGGAGCAGGCGCGCGAGGCGGGCGTGGCGCCGCATCGCTACGCCACCCTGCTGCACCAGTACTGGTTGGTCACCGCGGCGGCCAATGCCGATATCGACCTGGCGAACTGGGATCCGGCCCGCGGCGTCGCGGCCAACTCGCGGACCTTCACCCAGGTGTACGTGAACTACCTGCGGCTGACCAATCAGCATCCGGAGTTCTATTGGGCGGGGCTGGCCGGGCTGGCCGGTGGCTCGTTCGCCTCGGGATTCTTCGATATGAGCGACGTCGGCGCCGTCGTCAGCGTTCCGGGCATCCACGAACTGGGCAGCGTGGTCGCCGATCTGCTGCGGCACACCCCGCCCGAACTGGTGAACCTGGCACCCACTGACCTGCGGCTGCTGGCCACCGAGGGCTCGCGGCTGACCGCCGCCGATCTGGTCTGGTATCAGGGGCGGCTGATGGTCATGCAGAAACACATCTTCATCGATCAGGTGCCCATGCACGAGGCGTATGTGGCCGAGGGCCTGCCCGCCGTCGAGGAGCTGTACGAGGCGGGCGTGCTCGACGAAAATGCCGTCGCCGCATGGCGTTCCATCGATTCGGGCACCGCGGCCGGTTACGACGACGCGCTGGTGCGCATGACCGACCGCGAGCAGAACCAGATCATCGCCGACCAGTGGGACGCCACCTCGCGGGGGCGCGGCGCGATGGGCCGCGTGCTCACCTACGTCAGCACTGTGGCGGGTAAGGCGGCGGTGCCGGGCGTGCGGGCGCCGGGCGTCTACGCCCCGACCACGCTGAGCGCCGACGTCGGCGGCCGCCGGATGGCGCTGCGCACGCCGCTGCCCGACTTCAACTGGGCCGATCGCGATACCCGCTGGGCCTATATCGTCGCCGATCTGGTGCCGCGCTATGCCGAGATGCAGGCCAATCCCGCCTTCGCCCGCGGGGTGCTGGCCGAGCCGTTCCCGGAGAAACTGGCCTCCGGTCGGCTGCTGCGGCGCCTGCCCGACCTGATCGCCGACCTCACCAGTCAGTGGCAGGTTACGGTCTGAGCAGGTCCTGGGGGTATCCTCGGTGTTGCTGTCTATGAAACAGCATTGCGCTGGCCCCATTCAGTGACGAGCGACCGCGTCGCTGTAGACCGATGCAGGCATCGACGAAGGATCTCGGATGCATTGCCCCTACTGCCGGCACCCGGATTCACGGGTCGTCGACTCGCGCGAAGCCGAAGAAGGCTCCGCTATCAGGCGTCGTCGCGCCTGCCCGCAGTGCGGGCGGCGCTTCACCACCGTGGAGACCGCCATCCTATCGGTGGTCAAGCGCAGTGGGGTCACCGAGCCGTTCAGCCGTGAGAAGGTGATTCGCGGTGTGCGCCGCGCCTGCCAGGGCCGCGAGGTCGACGACGATGCGCTGAACCTGCTGGCACAGCAGGTGGAGGATGCGGTGCGGGCCACCGGATCCCCGGAGGTGCCCAGCCACGAGGTGGGCCTGGCCATCCTGGGCCCGCTGCGTGATCTGGACGAGGTGGCCTACCTGCGCTTCGCCTCGGTGTACCGATCCTTCACCTCCGCCGAGGATTTCGAACGCGAGATCGCCGACCTGCGCCGGCACCGCGCCGAACACGCCGTCGCGGCGGGTGCGGAGTGATCCGGTCGGCGACCGCCCACCCGGTCACCGGCGTGGCGGCTGCCGGACGGGAGTCGCGCGCACCGCGGCGATCGCCTTCTCGATTCGCTTGGCCGACACCGGATATGGCGTGCCGAGCTGCTGGGCGAACAGGCTGACCCGCAATTCCTCTGTCATCCACCAGATTTCGGTGACATCGGGCGCCGTGCGGCGGGCCTCCGGCAGTGCGTCGAGCAACCGCTGATATGCGGCGTGCACACGGTCCAGTTCGGCCATGCCGCGGCGGTCACGGTCGGCGGAGCCGGGCAGTGCCTCCAGGCGCAGGGCCGCCGCCTGCAGATAGCGAGGTACTTCGCGCAGGCGGGTGCTGCCGAACTCCCGGATGAATCCGGGAAAGACGAGTTCGTCGAGCTGGTGGGTGACATCGTCGCCGACCTCGCGATCCACGGTGCCCGACAACGCCGTTCGCACCCGGTGTGCCTCGCCGAGCACCGGCACCACCAGTCGCACGATCCGCGCCACGGTGCCCGAGAACTGCGGGCGCACCGCATCCACCAGCGCTCGGAACCTGTCGGGACTGCGGACCGGCCCGCCGTGCGCGGCGATCAGCTCGTCGGCGGCGCAGGCGCGGCAGTCCTCCACAAGGGCGTCCAGCGAGCCGTAGGGGTTCTGGCTGAGCGCGAGCCGGTCGGTGGGCGACAGCCCGGCCGTGACCGCCCGCGTCGAGGACGGCAGTTCGCGCAGCAGCAGGGCACGGGTTCCGGCGCGCATGGCCGCGGCCTGCCGGGCGGGTGACGACAGCACCCGCACCGCGACCCCGTCGCCCTCGGGGACCAGTGCGGGATATCCGGTGATGGTCTGCCCGCCCGCCTCGCGGCGCACGGTCGGCTCCAGGGTGCCCAGCGACTCGGAGGTCCAGACCGTGGCCGGGGCGCGCTCGGCGGCCGCCGTGGCACGCGCCACCGACTTCGAAACCTGGTCGGCGAGAGCGGTTTTCAGCGCGGCGAGATTCTTGCCGCGATCGATGACCGTGCCGTCGGGCGCGGTGGCGGCGAAGGTGATGCGCAGGTGGTCGGGCAGCGCGGCGGGGTCCAGGTCGCCGGGGGAGATCGGCACCGAGCCCAGCCGCGACAGCTCCCGGGCCAGGCCGGTGCGCAGCGGTTCCGCGCGCGGGGTGAGCCGCGCGAGCGCCGCCCGGGCGAAGTCCGGGGCCGGAACGACGCTGCGGCGCAGGTGTTTCGGCAGCGTCTTGATCAGCGCGGCCGCCAGCTCCTCGCGCATGCCGGGCACCAGCCAGTCGAAGCCGACCGCGCGCACATGGGCCAGCTGCGCGACCGGAATGTGCACGGTGACACCGTCATCGGCCTGGCCCGGCTCGAATTGATAGGTGAGACCGAAGGTCAGCTCGCCCTGGCGCCAGCTGTCGGGGAAGGCGGCCGGATCCAGCTGCGCCGCTTGCTCGTTCACCACCGTCGAGGCCGAGAAGTCCAGCAGGTCCGGCGTCTCGCGCCGGGCCTTGCGCCACCAGCTGTCGAAATGCCGCACCGAGACCACGTCGGCCGGGACCCGCCGGTCGTAGAAGTCGAACAGCACCTGGTCGTCGACGAGAATGTCGCGCCGGCGCGCCCGGTTCTCCAAATCGGCGACGTCGTCGAGCAATTCGCGGTTGCGGTGGAAGAACTCGTGCCGGGTCTGCCATTCGCCCTGCACGAGGGCGTGGCGCAGGAACAGCTCCCGCGACAGCTGCGGATCGATGCGGCCGAAGTCGACGCGGCGCTGGGCGGCCAGCGGGATGCCATAGAGGGTGACCCGCTCGTAGGCCATCGCCGCGCCGCGCTTGGACGACCAATGCGGTTCGGAGTAGGTGCGTTTCGCCAGATCGCCTGCCAGCCGCTCGGCCCACTCCGGTTCGATGCGCGCGGCCATCCGGCCCCACAGCCGCGACGTCTCGACCAGTTCGGCGGCCATCACCCAGCGCGGCGGCTTCTTGGCCAGCGCGGATCCGGGGAAGATCATGAACTTGGCGTTGCGCGCACCCAGGAATTCCCGGGTCTCGGCCTCGCGGACGCCGATGTGGGACAGCATTCCCGCCAGCAGCGACTGATGGATCGCGGTGGAATCCCAGGGCAGGGAGTCGGCCTCGGCGTCCACCGCGGCGATCGCACCGTCGCTGTTCCAGCCCAGCCCCTTGGTGATGGTGCGCAGCTGGCCGTGCAGGTCCTGCCATTCCCGCAGGCGCAGGTAGTGCAGGAACTCGTCGCGGCACAGCCTGCGGAACTGGTTGGACGACAACGACTTCCGGCGGTCGCGCAGGTAGTCCCACAGGCGCAGATAGGCCAGGAAATCCGAGCCCTCGACGGTGAACCGGGCGTGTTTGGTGTCGGCGGCCTGCTGGAATTCGGCGGGCCGCTCGCGCACATCCTGAATCGACAGCGCCGCCACGATCACCAGCACCTCGGCCAGGCACCCGTTCCGGTTGGCCTGTACCAGCATTCGCCCCATGCGCGGATCGACGGGAATCTGCGCCATCTCCCGGCCGGTGGGCGTGAGGATCAGATCGCCGACCATCGCCTCCTGGCGACGGCGAGTGCGCCTGCCCGATCGCGGTGGGTGGTCTTCGCCGGGCTCGGAGTTCGCGTCGTCGGAGCCCGGTCCGCGATCGCCGTCCTCGCGCGTCCCGTCCTCGGACCTGCGTGCCAGTGCGCCCAGTTCCTCCAGCAGCGCGATGCCGTCGCGGATGGCGCGGCGGTCCGGCGGCTCGACGAACGGGAAGCTCTCGATATCGCCGAGACCGAGCGCGGCCATCTGCAGGATGACCGCCGCCAGGTTGGTGCGCAGGATCTCCGGCTCGGTGAACTGGGGCCGGGATTCGAAGTCGTCCTCGGAATACAGGCGGATGCAGATGCCGTCGGCGACGCGGCCGCAGCGGCCGGAGCGCTGGCGCGCCGACGCCTGCGAGATCGGTTCGATCGGCAGCCGCTGCACCTTGGTGCGCATCGAATAGCGGGAGATGCGAGCGTTTCCCGGGTCGACGACGTAGCGGATGCCGGGGACGGTGAGCGAGGTCTCGGCCACGTTGGTGGCCAGCACCACACGACGTCCGGTGTGCGACTGGAACACTCGATGCTGTTCTGCCGCCGACAGCCGCGCGTACAGCGGCAGGATCTCGGTGCGGGGGAGCCGTAGATCGCGCAGAGCGTCCGCGGTATCGCGGATTTCGCGCTCGCCGGACAGGAAGACCAGGACGTCGCCGTCGCCCTCGGCGAGTAGTTCGGTGACCGCATCGCCGATGGCGTCCACGGGGTCTCGGTCGACGATGCGCGGATCGTCGTCCTCGTCGTCCTCCGACGGCGACGAAATCTCCAGTGCCAGTGGGCGATAGCGGATCTCCACCGGGTACGACCGGCCCGAGACCTCGACAATCGGTGCGGGCGTTACCTTTTCGCCGGTATCGTCCGGCTCCCCGAAATGGCGCGCGAACAACTCCGGATCGATCGTCGCCGAGGTGATGATCACCTTGAGGTCCGGCCGCTTGGGCAGCAGCTGCTTGAGGTACCCGAGCAGGAAGTCGATATTGAGGCTGCGCTCGTGCGCCTCGTCGATGATGATCGTGTCGTAGCGGCGCAGCATCCGGTCGCGCTGGATCTCCGCCAGCAGGATGCCGTCGGTCATCAGCTTGACCAGGGTGCGCTCGGATGCCTGGTCGGTGAAGCGCACGGTGTAGCCGACCACATCGCCCAGCTCGGTGCCGAGCTCCTCGGCGATGCGCTCGGCGACCGTGCGTGCGGCCAGCCGGCGCGGCTGGGTGTGCCCGATGGTGCCGCGGATGCCGCGCCCCAGCTCGAGGCAGATCTTCGGGATCTGCGTGGTCTTGCCCGAACCGGTCTCCCCGGCGACGACCACGATCTGGTTCTCGGCGATCGCCTTCGCGATGTCCTCGCGGCGCGCGGAGACCGGGAGCTGCTCGGGATAGCGGATGCGGGGGACCGCGGCACGCCGCGCCGCGATGCGCTGTTCGGCGGCCGTGATCTCGGCCTCGATGCGGCCGAGGTCGCCGCCACGGGACTTGTCGAGCCGTCGGCGCAGCCGGTGTTCGTCGCGGATCGACAGATCGGACAGGCGGGTGCGGAGCTCGCGGGGAAGGGCGGCGGTCCTGGTCATTGCAGTGACCAGCGTAGCGAAGCCGGCGCCGTGACCTGCAGTCCCGGTCGTCGCGGGCAGGTTACCGGTTGGTTGCTATCGGCCTGTCATCGCTGCTTGAAGACCGATCGGTATGCGACCATCGGGCCATGGCCGCTGGTTCGGGAACGCCGATGTGGGTCCGCGTCCTGCGCGTTGTCTCGGTACTGCTGGGGATCGCGGCATATCTGCGCGCGCGGGTGCGTGCCCTGGGTGCCGCTGCCGCCGCCGCCCTGCGCCGCCTGGCCGATCGCGTGCGGGGCGACGGTCGGCGAGAACCGCTCGCGGGCCCGTCCTGACCGCCGGTAGCGGCGGATTCCCGCCGGAGTTCGACAGTTGCGGCGAGGCTGCCGTAGCGCCGCGGCGGCACCATCGCTGTGGGAAGATCGAATAATGATCACCGGGGCAGGGACGGCGATGTGGATCCGCGTGCTGCGCATCGTGTTCGGGGTGCTCGGAGTCGTCGCGCTGGTCTGGATTCCCGTGCGCAATGTCGGCTCCGCCGACTTCTCGATGGCCAACTTCCTCAGTTATTTCACGATCGAGTCCAACATCCTGGGCGTGGTGGTGCTGCTGGTCGGCGGCCTGCGGGATCCCGGCGACCGGCGCTGGCAGCTGGTGCGCGGCGCGAGCGCGCTGTATCTGCTGATCACCGGGGTGGTGTATGCGGTGCTGCTGGCGAATATCGACGTGATGCTGACCGATAAGTGGATCAACGACATCCTGCACCGGGTGCTGCCGATCGTGCTGGTGGCCGACTGGCTGCTGGTACCGGCGCGGCTGGGCGTCACCGGGCGGCTGATCGGCGGCTGGCTGATCTATCCGGCGGTGTACGGGGTCTACAGCCTGGTCCGCGGCGCGATCGTCGACTGGTACCCGTATCCGTTCCTGGATCCGCGCGGGCAGGGATATATCTCGCTGCTGATCGGGCTGGTGCTGCTGGCGGTGGTGTTCGCCCTGCTGGCGACCGCGGTCGCCGGGCTGGGGGTGCTGTTCGGGCGCGGGGACTCGACCACCCCGGCCGGGGCTGACTCCGAGCGCGAGGCGGGTCCGGGCCGCAGGTAGTCTGGCGGCGCGGCACCTGCGGAGCGACAGGTATGTAGCCACGGAGAACGACGCCGTGCCCGGCCGTGTGAGAGGAGTCCGAGATGGGTGCGCTGTGGCATGGGTTCGCCGATATGGGGGCCGTCGAACGTGACGGTGCGTTCGTGGTAGCCCGCGGCGAGGGCGCCTACATCTGGGACCGGGCCGGGACCCGCTATCTCGACGCCACCGCCGGGCTGTGGTTCACCAATGTCGGTCACGGGCGCCGCGAGATCGCCGAGGCGGTGGCCGCGCAGCTGTCCGATCTCGCGCACTATTCGAACTTCGGTGACCTCACCGCACCGGTGACGCAGGAGCTGGCGGAGCGACTGGCCGAGCTGGCCCCGGTGCCGGGCAGCAAGATCATGTTCACCTCGGGCGGGTCCGATTCCGTCGACACCGCCGCCAAGCTGGCCCGCCGCTACTGGCACGAGCTGGGCCGTCCGGAGAAGACGCTGATCGTCGGGCGGCGCCTGGCCTACCACGGCATGCATGTCGCCGGTACCTCGCTGGGTGGCATCGCCGTGAACCGCGAGGGCTACGGCGAGCTGATGCCCGACGCCCGCACCGTCGAATGGGACGACGCGCAGGCGCTGCGGACGCTGATCGAGGAGGTCGGCCCGCACCGCATCGCGGCGTTCTTCTGCGAGCCGATCATCGGTGCGGGCGGGGTGTACCTGCCGCCGGAGGGCTACCTGACCGAGGTCCGGCGCCTGTGCCGCGAGCACGACATCCTGTTCGTCGCGGACGAGGTGGTGACCGGTTTCGGCCGGATCGGCGGATCCTGGTTCGCCTCGTCGCGATTCGGCCTGGAGCCGGACATGATGACCACCGCCAAGGGACTCACCTCCGGCTACCTGCCGATGGGTGCGGTGTTCGTGGCGCCGCGGGTGGCCGATCCGTTCTATTCCGGCGGTGTGTGGTTCCGGCACGGTTACACCTACGGCGGGCACGCGGGCGCGGCCGCGGCCGCCATGGCGAACCTCGACATCATCGAGCGGGAGAACCTGCTCGAGGCCAGCAAGAACCTGGAATCGCTGCTGCACGAACACTTGTCGCCGCTGGCCGGGCACCCGCGCGTCGCGGAGGTCCGCAGCGGTCTGGGCGCGGTGGCCGCGGTGCAGCTGGCAGACCCGGCCGAGGGTCCTGCGATGGTGAAGGCCCTACGCGCGCAGGGCGTTTCGGGTCGCGCCGCGGGGCAGGGCGCGCTGCAGATCTCGCCGTCGTTCGTCGTCACCGAGCCGCAGGTCGCCGAATTGGCGGCGGCGCTCGGCCGTGCGCTGGACTGAGTCGCCTCGCGGATTCCATTGCCGCCGTGCAGGTTTCGTTCGCGTCTAACGGGTCAGGAAGTGCCAGCCGAGCCAGGCCCAGAGCGCGACCGCGATGAGTCCGGCCGCACGGGATCGGATCGCGTGGGCGAGGGTCGCGGCCGGGGAGGCGAGCAGATCCGGGCGCAGCCGCGCGACCACCAGCGTGACCGCAACGGCCGCGACGACGAGGAGGAAGCCGGTGACGATGACGGCGCGCTCGCTCATCGCCATGCCAGCCAGCATCCGGCGGCGAGCCACACCAGCCAGGCCGCGAATCGCATCGGCCCCTGCTCGAGAGCCGGGTCCAGCAGTGTCGACAGCGTCGGATGCGCGGCGCTGGCCCGCAACCAATCCGGTTGCCGCGCAAACGCGTACGCTTCCCACGCCAGCGCCGCCGCGAGCAGCCCACCCCACACCGAGGTGCCGCGCCGCAGCGCCGGATCGGCCGCCGTTCGGCCCGGCGGGCGGACGATCACGGCGGCGAACACCACGATCCCCGGCACCACCACCAGCGCCGTGGCCTGCCAGCTGAACGGATCGGCGAGGGCCCCCGCCGCGGCCAGGCCGACCGCGGGCAGCACGACCCACCGCAGGTGCCCGCGCCGCGCCGCTTCTGCCGCCATAGTCGCAGCATACGACGCGCAGCGGGTGACTCCACCGGGTCAGAGGGCGAGGGCCATGAAGATGCTGTGGGGGTCCTCGAGGTAGTCGGCGAACGGGGGACAGCGGCGGAATCCGTGCCGCTCGTAGAGCCGGTGGGCGGGGGAGAAGAATTGCTGGGCACCGGTTTCCAGGCTCAGGCGCCGATAGCCGCGCTCGCGGGCCGTGGCGAGGATGTGCCGCAGCAGCAGCGAGCCGACCCCGCGGCCCCGGTGATCGGTGGCGGTGCGCATCGATTTGATCTCGCCGTGCGTCGGGTCCAGTTCCTTCAGGGCCCCGCACCCGGCCAGGCGGTCACCGTCCCACACCGACCAGAAGGTCACCTCCGGCTTGCGCAGCCCGTCCAGGTCCAGCGCGTGCACGCTGTCCCGCGGCGAGTTCGCCCGCATCTCCCCGAGGTGCTCGGACAGCAGCGCGACCACCGCCGCCGCGGTCAGATCGTCCGGCACGATGCGCATACCGCACGGTAGCCGGGAGGCCCGACCATCATGATCGCGGCCCGGCAGTCGATCGATTCGGGCACGTGGGCGTCGATACCGGCGGATCCTTGCGCGCCTGCGGCGGTTGTCCGGCCAACCGTGCACGGCTGAGCCGCACCCGCGATCGGTACCTCCGTCGCCGGGTGTGGCGAGCGGGCGCTCGTCGATCTGGTCGGCATGGTGGTCGGTGACGGCCGCGGCCGGGCGTCATTGTCCGACCGGCGAGCACAGCGCCTACGGATGACTCGCGGCTGTGACCATCGAGGGACCGTCTCGCCGGTGATGAGTTTCGGAGGTTCGGGCGGTCTCTATGGGCAGCGGTGCGGACAGGCAGCGCTGGGGCAGGCCCGGGGCGGCAGTGGCCGCGGTGCGGCGGTGGCCGGCCCGGAGAGCGGGTGCGAGCATGGAGAGACCGGCTCGTCGGCGAGAGGTGGTGGCGTGTGGGCGCTTTCGTGGTCGAGTACGACGCGCTGCGCTGGGGTGTGGTGGCGGCCTTCGTGGTGGCGGCGGTCATAGTCGCGACGAGAGTGCTGGCCGCGGGTTCGGAATGCGTGGATGATGCTGGGGGAGTGACGGTTTCGGGTGTGGTGGACCGCGAATCGGATGCGGCACACCTGCTGATGTGCCTGGTCATGCTGGCGATGCTGGTGTTTCCCACGGGGGCCGCGCCCGCCGCCGTGCAGGGCGTACTGACCGCGATGGTGGTCGTCTACGCGGGCCTGCTGGCCGGTCGGATCCTGCAGCGCCGGGTGGGCTCGGCGCCGGGCGCGCAGGTGGCCCCGCTGGTCTACCACGTGATCGCGGCCGCGGCCATGCTGTGGGCGATGTCGGGTCACCAGCACGGCAGCCAGCACGCCGCACCACCCATCCCGATGTTGCTCCTGGCCGCCCTGTTCACCCTGGACGCCGTACTGATGCTCACCCCGGGCGCGAAAACCCGGCTCCGGCCCGCCCTCCCGCACTCCCCGGCCCGCACGGCGGTCATCCCCCACATCATCATGGACCTGGGCACGGCCTACATGCTCGTCGCCGCCGTCGCGGGCTGACCCGCGGGGAAGTGGGTCAGAGGACGACGGGGTGGTCGGCGACGGTGCGCCCGCCGAGGCGGACCCAGCCGTCGGAATCCCATTCGGTGAACAGTTGGGAGCCCTCGCCCTGGGTGATGATCAGGCTGCGGCGCAGTTGGGCGGTGAGGGCGATGGCGGCGGCGCCGGTGGCCTCGTCCTCGGCGATGCCCATGGCCGGGGCGAACATCCGGGTGCGGACGGCGCCGCGGTCGCGGTTGGTCCACGCCCACACGTAGTGCTGGCCCTCGGGGAAGTCGGCCGGGTCCAGCGTCGCGAGTGCCTCGGCCGTGTCGAATTCGTGGAAGGTGAACGTGGGCGCCCACTCGGCGCGGGCCTGCACCCAGGTCAGCCCCTCGACCGGGGTGACGGCCACCGGACCGGCCGGGACCTCCAGCACCTTCACCGGGGTGCCCTGCTCGGACAGCCACCACGCGGCGCCGACGGTCGGATGTCCGGCGAACGGCAGTTCGATCGCCGGTGTGTAGATCCGCATCCGCGCGGAATCCTCGACGGGTTGCTCGACGACCACGGTCTCGCTGTATCCGGCGCGTGCGGCCAGCGCCTGATGGTCGATGTCCACGACATCGGCGGCGCGGGCGATCCCCAGCGGATTCCCGAATCGCCCGGCCGCGTCGGTGAAGACCCGAACCACCTCGACCTGCGTGCTGTCGCTTTCGAGTGTGCCCATGGTGCTTCAGCCTACTGCGGGGGTTCAGGGGGATGGTGAATCGACCGGCCGTAGCGGCGGCTCGATGCGAAAAGTGCCCTGCCCCGAGCGGTTCGGGGCAGGGCACTGTCGTGTACGCGATCAGAGGGTGGCGGTGGCCAGGGTTTCGGTGGTTTGGACGGCCTGTCCGACGCCCGCGACGATCGAGGCCACGCGCAGCGCCTCGAAGATCACCTCGCGCGAGACGCCCGCCTCGCGCAGCGTGTGCTCGTGCGCCTCCAGGCAGTGCTGGCAGCCGTTGATCGATGAGACCGCGAACGACCACAGTTCGAAGTCGGCCTTGTCGACGCCCGGATTGCCGATGATCTGCATGCGCAGCCCGGCCCGCAGATCGTCGTAGCGGCCCTCCAGAAACGCCTTGCCCCGGTAGAACACGTTGTTCATGCCCATGATCGAGGCGGCGCCGAGGGCGGCGTTGTATGCCTCCGCCGACAGCGTGTCGGCGGCCTCCTCGGCGATCTCGCGCAGCGTGCTCGCCGAACGGGTGGCGGCGGCGGTGGCCAGCAGGGTGCCCCACAGCTGCTGCTCGTTCAGCACCGTCGAGCGCGCGATGGACGACAGATTGAGCTTGAGGTCCTTGGCGTACTCGGGCAGGGAATTCTTCAGGTTCTCCACGGACACAGCGAAACTCCTAGACCCCGGCCGCCATGAGCTCGCCGGCGTTGATGGTGGGGTCGCCCTTCTTCCAGTTGCAGGCGCACAGCTCGTCGGACTGCAGCGCGTCCAGCACGCGCAGCACCTCGTCGACGTTGCGGCCCACGGAACCGGCGGTGACCGACACGAACTGGATCTCGTTGTTCGGGTCGACGATGAACGTGGCGCGGTCGGCGACGCCGTCGGCGTTCAGCACGCCCGTGGCCTCGGCCAGCTCGCGCTTGAGGTCCGAAAGCATCGGGAACGGAAGGGTTTTCAGGTCCTCGTGCTGGGCCCGCCACTGGAAGTGCACGAACTCGTTGTCGACCGACGCGCCGAGCACCTGCGCGTCGCGATCGGCGAACTCGTCGTTCAGCTTGCCGAACGCGGCGATCTCGGTCGGGCACACGAAGGTGAAGTCCTTGGGCCAGAAGAACACGATCCGCCACTTGCCCGCGTGGTCGTCGCTCGAGATCTGCGTGAAGTAGTCGTCGGGCTGCTGAGCATTCACCTTGGACAGATCGCCACCGATCACCGCGGTCAGGTTGTAGGCGGGGAACTGGTCGCCGATGGTCAGCAGGGCCATGCTTTCTCCTTCTTCGTTTGTCTGCGGTTGCCGTGCGAGGTGTTCGCGGTCGATCTTGCCCGGAGGGTGATGAAAGGTAAAGGTGATCAGTCGCACTAGACTGATAGGCGTGACTGATCATACTTATCAGCCCACCCTGTCACAGCTGCGTGCGTTCGTGGCGATCGCGGAGTATCGCCATTTCGGCACTGCGGCCGCCCGGCTATCTGTGAGCCAACCCACGTTATCGCAGGCGCTGGCATCACTGGAAAACGGGCTGGGGCTGCAGCTGATCGAGCGCAGCACGCGCCGGGTGCTGGTGACCGCCGCGGGCAAAAGGCTACTGCCGCAAGCGATGGCGACGCTCGAGGCCGCGGACCGATTCGTCGCCTCCGCGAACGGTGACGGCCTCGGCGGCACGCTGCGCCTCGGCCTCATCCCGACGGTCGCCCCGTACGTGCTGCCGACGCTGCTCCCGGAATTGCGGCGGCGGCTACCGGCGCTGGTGCCGCACGTGATCGAGGATCAGACCGCCCGGCTGCTGGACGGCCTGCGCACCGGCGTGCTGGACGTGGCGCTGATCGCGGTGCCCGGCGAGACGCCCGGACTGGTCGAAATACCGCTCTACACAGAGCAATTCGTGCTCGTCACGCCGCGTGGGCACGAGCTGGCCGGGCGCGCCGACGTCTCCCCGTCGGCCCTGGACAACCTGCCGCTACTGCTCCTGGACGAGGGCCACTGCCTGCGCGACCAGACGCTGGACCTGTGCCGATCGGAGGAGGTGCGGCCGGGCTCGGTCGGCGATACCCGCGCGGCCTCGCTGGCGACCGTGGTGCAGTGCGTCGCGGGCGGATTGGGCGTCACCCTCATACCCGAGATGGCGGTGGCGTCCGAAACCGCCCGGGGCACACTGGACATCGCGCGATTCGCCGACCCCGCGCCGGGGCGCACGCTGGGGCTGGTGTTCCGCGGCTCGACCGCGCGCACCGAGGACTACGAGGAGCTGGCGGAGATCATCCGCGGGCAGCGGCCGGTGTGAGGACGCACAGCCGCGCGGCGGGGCGCGCGGGCGCGCTGCCAGTGCGATTGACCAGCCGCTGAGCGTCTGGGACGCTCTCGACGTGCGGATTCATCATCTCAACTGCGGCAGCATGGGAATGGGCATGGTCGATCACTGCCTGCTCATCGAGACCAAGGCCGGTCTGGTGCTGGTGGACACCGGATTCGGGCTCGACTGCGTGCGCACCCCCGGGCCCCTGGTCGGCCCGAGCCGGTTCCTGCTGGGCGCGCAGCTGGCCGAGCACGAGACGGCGATCCGGCAGATCCAGGGGCTCGGCTACGACCCGGCCGATGTGCGCCACATCGTGCTCACCCACCTCGATCTCGATCACGCCGGCGGGCTGGCCGACTTTCCCGAGGCGACCGTGCACGTGCACGGGCCGGAGTTCCGCGCGGCCACGGCCGGTCGCACGCTGTCGGAGCGGATGCGCTATCGGGCCCCGCAGTGGTCGCACGGGCCGCGGTGGATGGTCAACGAATTGGACGGCGGCGACGAGTGGTTCGGCTTCCGCGCGGTGCGCGATCTGCCCGGCCTGCCGCCGGAGATCCTGGTCGTCCCGCTGCCCGGGCACACCCGCGGGCACGTCGGGGTGGCGGTCGACACGGGCCGCGGCTGGCTGCTGCATGCGGGCGACGCCTTCTTCCTCGACAGTGAGGTCGATCCGGCGGGGCCGCGCACGCCGCTGATGTGGCAGCTGTACGAGCTGGGTTCGATCGTGCGGGGGGCCTATCGCGAGAACCGGCGCAGGCTGGTCGAACTCAACCGCGCGCACGGGCACGAGATCACCATCTTCTGCGCGCACGACCCGGCGGCCTATGCGCGGCTCGCGGGGTCGACGGTCCGCCCGGCGGGGTGAGCGGGATGCGCATCCACCACTTCAACTGCGGCACAGCGGGTATCGGATTGGTCACCCACTGTCTGCTGGTGGAGACCTCCGACGGCCTGGTGCTGATCGATACCGGATTCGGCCTCGAGTGCGTGCGGGATCCGGGGCGGATGGTCGGAATGTCCCGATTCCTGGTGCGTCTCGCCCTCCGCGAGGAGGAGACGGCGGTCCGCCGGATCCAGGCGCTGGGTCTCGATCCGGCCGATGTGCACCACATCGTGCTGACCCACCTGGATTCCGACCACACCGGCGGGCTGGTGGACTTCCCCGGCGCCGCGGTGCATGTCCACGGCCCGGAGCTGCGGGCGGCACGGGCGCCGAAGCTGGCCGAGCGCACGCGGTATCGGCCGCTGCACTGGGCGCACGGGCCGCGCTGGGTCGTGAACGAGGTTGCCGCGGAGGAGGAGTGGTTCGGGCTCCCGGCGGTGCGGGACCTGCCCGGGCTGCCACCGGAATTCGTCGTGATCCCGCTGTACGGCCACAGCCGCGGCCACGCCGGGGTGGCCATCGATACCGGCAGCGGATGGCTGCTGCACGCCGGTGACGCCTTCCTGACCCGCGCCGACATCGATCCCGCGCGTCCGGACCTGCCCAGGGCCAATCGGATCTACCCGTACTTCGGCGCCGACCTCCCCGCCCAACGGGCGACCCGCGAGCGCCTGCGAGACCTGGTCCGCCGCCACGGCGACGAGATCGAGATCTTCACCTCCCACGACCCGAAAACCTTCGCCCGCTTATCGGGTGACACGGCCGGAATCGCCGAGCAGCCCTAGCCGCGGCGGTGCTGTCGTATCCCGGCCTGCGCCGGTCCCTATCGCCGGTACGCGCATGTCCGTATGCCGGTGCGCGCCGGTCCGCACCCGCCGGTGTGCGCCCGTCCGTATGCCGGTGTGCCCGGGTCCGCACCCGCCGGTGTGCGCCGTTCGTATCGCTGGTGTGCGCTGGTCTGTACTCGCTAGTGTGTGCCGATCCGTATCCGCTGGTGTGCGCCCGTCTGTATCCGCTGGTGTGCGTCCGTCTGTATCCGCCGGTGTGCGTCCACCTCCTATCCCCGGCGTGCGTTTGGCCGGGGCACGGGATTCCGGCCGAAAGCACGCCGGAAATGCTGGTGGGCCGACGTATTTGATTGCCAGCTATCTGCCAGCTCGGTGATCGGCGCGGTGGGTCGAGGATTGGGGATTGCTGGGTATCGGTGCTTTGCCCGCTTTGCCCGGTTGTGGATTCGGGGGAGGCGAGCCGCCTGTTATTAGGCGCTAAACCTGGAAGTGAGGGAGTTCACGCCGCCATGTGGCCCGGTGGTGTGCGGGGATTCGGCACAGTGGTGGCATGGGATGCACGGGTGTGGCGAGGAGTTCGGCAACTGGTCAGCGAATACTCTGTCCGGCGGGGAGCGCGCGATGAGCGCCGGGCGGAACACCGCCGCGGCCGCGCGATTTCCCCGGCTGGAGGGCGCCGGATCGCGGCTGTTCGTATACGGCACCCTGCAATTCGGTCCCGTGCTGGAGCAATTGATCGGGCGCACACCGGATTACGACTTCGCCGTGGCCCGCGACCAGCGGGTGGCCGCCCTGCCCGGCCGGTTGTACCCGGGCTTGGTAGCACAGCCCGGGCGGCTGGCCGGGGGCCTGATCCTGAACGGGCTGACCCGCGCCGAATGGGAGGTACTCGATGATTTCGAGGACGACGAATACGAGCTGCGCCCGATCTCCCTGATCGGTCACGACAAACCGGTGCCGACCTATGTCTGGACCGCCGATGTCATCCGAAACGACTGGCAGCCCGAGATATTCGCCGCCGACCACCTCGACCGCTACCTGAACTGGTGCGCGCGATGGCGCGACGGACGGGCGGCGAGCCGATAAGCCACCCTCTCACTCAGCGAAAACCAGTGCGGCACTTGGCCTACCTCGCACCGCTCAGCTCGAGCCCGGAGACCGGCGCGGCGGTTGCGGCGAGGCGAAATGCGCTGGGGCTCATGCCGCGATGGCGCTTGAAGGCGGCGCTGAAGCCGAATGCGTCGGCGTAACCGACCGTTTCGGCTATCCGGGCGACGGACAGATCGGTATCGGTCAGGAGCGTCTCCGCCTCGTCCATGCGGCACTCGGTGAGGTAGGTGAGCGGTGGCCGACCCATCACCTCGGTGAAGCGTTTCGCGAATAGCGCTCGGGAGACGCCGGATTCGGCCGCGAGCGATGCCACGGTCCAACCGCCGGACTGGCGGTCGTGAAACGCCCGCAGGGCGGGCGCCAGGATCGGGTCGGCCAGGCCGCGGTACCAGCCGGGCGCGTCGGATCCGGCCTGGTCGAACCAGGTTCGCAGGGTGCACACGAGGGCCCAGTCCAGCAGGCGGTCCATCAGGGCCTGTGACCCGGCCGACCGCAGCGCGGCATCGGCGGCGGCCGTCTCCAGCCACGCGCACACCTCGGTGTCCTCGTTGACCACCAGCACCGGCGGCAGGGCGCGCAGCAGGCGCTCGTGGCGGTGGCCGGAGGCGCGGTAGGCGCCCACGATCAGCGCGGTCGCCCCGTCCGGATCGTTCCCCCACCGGATCCCGCCCAGGTCTTGTGCCGTGCACTCGAGATCTTCTGTGAAGCAGGCGATTTCGTACTCGGTGTGCGGGGTGCCCACCGTTGCCGGGTGGTCGGCCAGCAGGAAGGGGTCCGGGCCGCGCACGATGGCGGTATCGCCGACGCCCACCGCCCGCTCGGTACCGTCGGGCAGCAGCAGGGTGCCGCCGCCGCGCAGCACGCTGACCATGGTCAGCGGGGCCTCGTCGGCGAAGCGGATGGTCCACGGCGCCTCCAGCACCGCGTAGCTCACGACCGAGCCCTCGGCCCGGATACCGCTGAGAAGCGAACTCAAGGGATCCATGCCCACCATCGTAGACGATCACCTATATATCGAAGCGTTTCTCCCATGGATCATCCATACGATCACGGATTTACTGGTGTCATCGCATCGGCAGACAACAGTCAGGAGAATCCTGTGCCACACGATGGCAACACCACCCCCGGCCGGACCGCCCTCGTGGTGGTCGCGCACCACCGGTCCGATTCGCTCACCGCGCACACCGCCCGCCGGACCGCCGCGCAGCTCGAGGCCGCCGGATATCGGATCGATCTGCTCGATCTGCACGCCGAGGGGTTCGATCCCCGGATGAACCTCGAGGATCAGCCCGATTGGGGGAATCGTGAGAAGACCTACTCGGACGAAGCCCGCTCGCACATGCGGCGAATTCTCAACGCGGACATCGTTGTTGCCGTCTTTCCGGTGTATTGGCAGAGCGTGCCCGCCATCCTGAAGGGCTGGATCGATCGAGTGTGGAACTACGGCTTCGCCTACGGCCGCAGCAAACCTCGCCTGGCGGGCAAGCGCATGCTGTGGCTCGGCCTGGCGGGTGCGGCGGGCGACGACGAGATCATCGAGGGGATGCGGGCGGTGCTGGATATCAACCTGAATCAGGGCATCGCCTACTACTGCGGCTTCACCCACTCGACCGTCGGCCTGCTCCCCGACGCCGAGGAGCGCCCGCAGCGCCTCGACGCCGAGGGCAACCTGCTCGTCGGCGCCGCGGTGGCCGGTGCCGAGCGCGAGGCGCAGTACGCCGACTTCGACCGTCGCGCAACCGAATTGGTCGAGCAGTTCCTGGCGGCGGAGCTGGTCGAGGCCTGAGGGGCCGTCGGTTCAGCCGACCCGGGGGTACCGGTCCGTGTCCATCGGTTGGCCCGGGTCGATGCCCGAAACCTCGTCCTGGTAGGGAGATTCGGGTGAGGGGCGGAAGGTGGCCTCGGCGTCCATGTAGACCGTGGCCAGGGAGATCCGGGCGTCGTCGGTCGCATTGGCCCCGGCCATGTGGACCAGCGCGGAATGGTGGAAGGTGCAGTCCCCGGCGCGCAGCGGCACCGTCACCCGGGGCCACCACCGCAGCTCCGGACGGACCTCGAACGGATCGGCGAAACCGGTCGGGGTGCCGCCCGGCCAGTGGTGCGAGCCGGGGAGGAAGCTCATGCAGCCCCGCTCCACCGGCACGTCCACCAGGGCGACCCAGGCGGTCAGCGTCACCGGCGCGCCGTCGATCGGGAATGCGGGATCGTCGATGTGCAGCGGTGTCGTGGTGCTTCCGGTGGTTCGCTTACGCAACAGTTCGGATTTGAACATCCGCAACGGCCGCCCGGCCAATCGCTCGGCTATCGCGGTGATCCCGGGGTGCAGTGCGACGTGGCGCATCGATGCACTCACCCTCTCCGGGTCGGCGACCCAGTCCATGACATTGCCGCGGGCGTCGTCGTCCCAGGAGATCTTCGGTTGGCGGTCGAGCAATTCCTCGGCGTCGGCGCGGCACCGCCGCACCTCCGCCGTGTCGAGCACCCGGGGCAGGTGCACATAGCCCTGCGTGCGGTACCGATCCACCAGGTCGGGTGAAAGTGTCTGTGGTGTAGTGAGTTTCATCGATTCGGTCACCCCACCACACTTAGCATCGATCGAGCGGATTCGAATCGCCCGCAAGGCGGGTCTCAGGCGATGTTGAACATCCAGTGGATTCCGAATCGGTCGACGAGCGAGCCCGCCTCGTCGCCCCATACCTGCTTTTCCAGGGGCAGGGTGATGGTGCCGCCGACGGACAGTTTGTCGAAATAGCCGCGGAGTTCGTCGGCGGCGTCGGTGTCGCCATCGAGGAAGACCGCGACATTGTTGCCCGGGCGGTAGGGCGGGTGGCCGGGCCTGTCGTCCGGATGGTCCCACCCCATCAGCGTGTAACCGGCGGCGGTGTCCAGCCGGGCGTGCATGACCTTGTCGGCGCCGCCCGGGCTCGGCGCCCCGAAGTCCGCGGCGGTCGCGACCTGCAACTCACCGCCGAACACCTCCCGATAGAACTCCAGCGCCTGCCGCGCATTGCCACCGAACATGATGCACGGATTGACCTGAGACCCCACGAATACTCCTTCATCCCCGACCGATCGGACCCTCCGACGGCCGCCGCACCAACCTCCCAACAAACCACGACACCAACTGTCATGATTACTGCGGAGGCTCGAAATTCCCTGGAGCGCAGCGGTGGCTCGCGGTACCGTCTGGTTCGGTCGGTGTCGGTCCAGCAGCGGTTTCGCGGTAATGCAACCGTTTCTCCGATCGGGGAGTTCTCTTTGCGTGCCCACAATGCCGTGCCCCTCGGCGCGGGTTTCTCCCGACTCTGGACGGCGTCGGCGATATCGAATATCGGTGACGGGGTCACCCTGGTGGCGGGACCTCTGCTCGTCGCATCGCTCACCACGAGCCCGGCGACGGTCGCGGGTGCCGCCTTCGTCCAGCAGCTGCCGTGGCTGCTGTTCGTGCTCGTCAGCGGTGTCTTCGTCGACCGGCTGGACCGGCGGCGGCTGATCGTCACGGTGACCAGGCAGCGGCAGGTGCCCGATCACCTGCGCGGCCGGGTCGGCAGCGTCTACTCGCTGTTCGACCTCGGCGGCGCGGCGCTCGGGTCGCTGCTCGGCGCGGTGATCGCCCAAGCGTTCGGTGTGGTCGCGTCGTTCTGGCTCGCGGCGACGACCATGACATGTGTTGCGGCACTGGCCTGGCGGTCGCTGGGGCGGGGTGCGGTAGGGCCCCGGGGCCAGGGTTCGAGTGGTTTGACGTAGCGGTGGCAGGGGGCCGGGATCGGGTCGGTGGGGTCGGGGAGAAGGCGCGTGCCCGAGGTGCGTCGCGCCACCCTCGTGCCAGACGCGGGCTGCCCCGGGTGCGTCGGCGGCGCGCGCAGGACGGAGATCGGCCGCGCACGATAACAGCGCGATCCGGCACGGGGACGCGGTCAGCGGCGCCAGAAGAAGTGGTGGACGACTCCGCTGGGGCTCGGGATCTGCTCGAGCCGGAAGCGGTCGAGCAGTTCGTCGGGCGACTTCCACAGCTGTTCGCCGCGGCCGAGTTCGACAGGGGCGACGGCGATGTGCAGGGTGTCGATCAGGTCGGCGTCGAGGAATTCGCGGATGGTGGCCACCCCGCCGCCGATCCGCACATCCTTGCCGTCGGCGGCCTGCTTCGCCCGCGCCAGGGCCTCCTGCGGCGAGGCGTCGAGGAAGTGGAATGTGGTGTCGCTCAGCGTGAACGACGGTCGCTCGTGATGGGTCAGAACGAAAACCGGTGTGTGGAACGGGGGTTCGTCGCCCCACCAGCCCTGCCAGTCGTAGTTCTCCCAGGGGCCACGCACGGGGCCGAACTTGTTGCGCCCCATGATCTCCGCGCCGATGTTGCGGTTGTAGTCGCGGGTGATGTAGTCGTCCAGGCCGCGGCTGCCGCCGGGGTCGGTGCGGTTCGGCCAGCTGGCCGTCGCGCCCGCCCACGACATGAAATCCTCCGGAGCGGCATGCCCGAACGGGCGGTCGAGACTCTGCCCTTCCCCGGCGCCGTATCCGTCCCGGGAGACGCCGAAACATTGAACGCGAACGAGCTGAGTCATGAGAAGCCTTTCTGATTGCAACCTGCAAGCAGTTGGCAACTTACCGAGACTGCTCGCAGATTGCAACCAGTTGGTCGCGGGCCGGGCGACCAGGCGGGTCAGCCGAAGGTGCGGCGATACGCCCGAGGGGTGACACCGGTGGTCCGTTTGAAGCGATCGCGGAAGGCGGTGGGCGACCCGAAGCCGACCTGGGCGCCGATCTGTTCGACCGAGTGCCGCGTGGTCTCGAGCAGCTGCTGGGCCCGGCGGATGCGGGCGCGGTGCAGCCAGTGCAGGGGTGTGGTGCCCGTCTGCTCGCGGAAGCGGCGGATCAGGGTCCTGGTGCTCACCTTCGCGTGCCGCGCGATATCGTCGAGTGTCAGTGGGCGAGAAAGGTTTTCGCCCAGCCACGCCAGCACCGGCTCGAGTTCGGAACCCGCGGGGACGGAGGTGCGGTCGTGCGCGATGAACTGCGCCTGTCCGCCCTCGCGTTCCAGCGGCATCACCGAGACCCGCGCGGCGTCGGCGGCGACCGCGGAGCCGTAGTCGCGCCGGACCATGTGCAGGCACATGTCCAGTCCCGCCGCGGCGCCGGCCGAGGTCAGGATCTGCCCGTTGTCGACGTAGAGCACATTCGGGTCGACCTCGACCCGCGGGAATTCGGCGGCGAGCCGGTCGGCGGCGAGCCAGTGCGTGGTCGCGCGCAGCCCGTCGAGGAGTCCGCTGGCCGCCAAGGGGAACGCGCCCGAGCAGATGGAGGCGATCCGCGCGCCCGCGGCGGCGGCCTCGCGCAGCGCGGTGTACACCTCGGGCGTCAAAGACGTTGTGGGAGCGGCGGTTCCCGGAACGATGACGGTGTCGGCTCCGGCCAGTCCGTCCAGCGCCCGTTCGGCGCGCAGGACGAAGGTGCCCGCATCGACCTCCGGCCGTTCGGCGCAGACGCGGACCCGGTAACCGGACCGCCCGTCGGCGAGGCGCGTGCGGGTGAACACCTCGATCGGGGTCGACAGGTCGAACGGAATCACCTGGTCCAGAGCCAGCACGGCCACGGTGTGCATGGCAGCAACGTAGCGGATCCGCGATAGCGCTGGCATTTTCCCGTGGAAGGTTGGCGATGGTGCCACTGGGGCCGGTGCGGCGGCACGCCTAGCGTCGGACGCGATCCGGCGCTCGCCGGTCGGCACTCGTCTCGGAGGACTCGCACATGCATGCCCAGATCGTTCTGTTCGATGGCTTCGGCCTCCTCGATGTCGTCGCCCCGTACGACGTGCTGTACGCCGGCGGCATCGCCTCGGGGGAGGTGACGGTGGAGTTCGTCTCGGCCGAGGGTCCGCGCGAGGTGGTCAGCGGTGCGGGCGGAGTCGCGTTGCGCGCCACCGCAACTCTCGATCCCGCCCGGCCGGGCCTGATCGTCGTGCCCGGCGCGGCCGGACGCCTCGGCGAACCCGGGCAGGATGCCGACGAGCGGCAGCGCGGCGAATTCATCAGCGTGCTGCTCGCTCGCGCCCTGACCACCGAACTCCCGGCGTTGCTGCGCACAGCGATGGACAACCCGCAGGTGACGGTGGCCACCGTCTGTGCGGGATCGCTGCTTCCCGCGATGGCCGGGTTGCTGGCGGGCCGCGCCGCGACCACCAATCGCATGGCGCTGGCCGGGCTCGAGGCCACGGGTGTGCGGGCGGTCGCCGCCCGAGTCGTGGACGACGGCGATCTGATCTCCGGCGGCGGTGTCACCTCGGGCCTGGACGTGGGTCTGTATCTGCTCGAGCGAGAGGTCGGCCCGCGCGTCGCCCATGCCGTCGAGGAACTTTTCGAGTACGAGCGCCGCGGCACCACGTGGCGCGACCACGGCATAGCCGCCTCCTGGTAGTCCGCGGCGGTGGGTGTCCGGGGTCACATTTCACCCCGCACCCTGCATAGCTGGTGCCCACTCGGTAGACTCGAAATTGCGCACATTGCTCAACTTCGAATCCTCCTATTGTTCATTCCGCGCTCCGGAGACAGGATGGCGGCGACGAATGCTCAACAAGGGAGGCGCCCGATCGGCGCCGAACGGAACGGGTGGAATCGATGACCGAGCTCGCCGACCGCGAACTGATCACAGCACCGTACGACCTGGCCGACCGCTACCGCGTCGGCGCCGGGACCGTCGTCCTGACCGGCGTGCAGGCGATCGCGCGGCAGCTGGTCGAGCAGCACGTGCGCGACCTGCGATCGGGGCGCCGGGTGGGCACCTTCGTCTCCGGATATCAGGGTTCGCCGCTGGGCGGCGTCGACCGGATGCTGGGCGGGATGCCGGATGTGCTGGCAGAGCACGACATTCGGTTCGTGCCGGGGTTGAACGAGGAACTGGCCGCGACCGCGGTGTGGGGCAGCCAGGGCGAGCTGCCGGAGGGCGCGGCGACGCACGACGGCGTGGTCGGGGTGTGGTACGGCAAGGGGCCGGGCCTGGACCGGTCCACCGACGCGCTGCGGCACGCGAACATGTACGGCGGCAACCCGAACGGCGGCGTGCTGCTGCTCGTCGGTGACGACCCGGCCTCGAAATCGTCGACCGTCCCCGCGGTCTCGGAGCGCTCGCTGGCGGCGCTCAACATCCCGGTGTTGTTCCCGCGCAACGCCTCCGAGATCATCACCATGGGCCTGCACGGGGTGGCGCTGTCGCGGGCGTCGGGCTGCCTGGTCGCGCTGAAGATCGTGGCCGATGTGGCCGACGGCGCCTGGACGGTGGACGGGCGCGTCGGTGAGATCGACACGCTGATCCCGGAGATCGAGTGGGAGGGAAGGCCGTTCACGTATCGGCAGCGACCGATGGCGGCGCCGACCGACAGCGTGCTCGCCGAGGCCGACCTGTACGGGCCGCGCTGGGAGATCGTCAAGGCCTACAGCGCGCTGAACGAACTGGATGTGGTGGAGGTGAACCCGGCGCGCGCGACCGTCGGGATCGCCGCCACCGGAACCACCTTCGACGCGGTCCGCCAGGCGCTGCTCGATCTCGGGGTGGGCGACGACGACCTGCACCGCGCCGGAATCCGGCTGCTGCGCATCGGCATGCCCTATCCCGTTGCCCCCGAACCGATCCGGGCCTTCGCCGCCGGGCTGTCGCGGGTGATCGTGGTGGAGGACAAGACCGCCTTCCTCGAGACCCAGCTGCGCGACATCCTGTACGGCACCGCCGACGCGCCGCGGATCGTCGGCAAGCGCGACGACGCGAACCGGCCGCTGTTCGATCACGACGGCGAGCTCACCGCGGGCCGCATCGCCAAGCCGCTGCGCCGGGCGCTGGACGGGTACATCGAGATGAAACGCCCACTGCCGCAACCGCTGTCGCTGTCGGTGCTGCCCGCCAAGCGGGCCGCGTACTTCTGCAGCGGCTGCCCGCACAACCGGTCCACCGCGGTCCCGGAGGGCTCCCTCGCGGGCGGCGGCATCGGCTGCCACACCCTGGTGACGATGTCGGGACGGGAGGACAGCAGGGTCACCGGGCTGACCCAGATGGGCGGCGAGGGCGCGCAGTGGATCGGGCAGGCGCCGTTCACCGAGGTACCGCATCTGTTCCAGAACATCGGCGACGGAACGTATTTCCACTCCGGGCAGCTCGCGGTGCAGGCGTGTATCGCGGCGGGGGTGAACATCACGTTCAAGCTGCTCTACAACGACGTGGTCGCGATGACCGGCGCGCAGGATGCCGAGGGCGCGCTGGCGGTGCCGCGGCTGACCCACAAGCTGGCGGTGGAGGGCGTCCGGCAGATCATCATCTGCGCCGACGAACCGAAGAAGTACCGCAGGCGGGACCTGGCGCCGGGAACGCGCCTGTGGCACCGGGATCGGCTCGACGAGGCACAGCGCGCGCTGCGCGAGATTCCGGGCGTGACCGTGCTGATCTACGACCAGCACTGCGCGGCCGACGCCCGGCGGCAGCGCAAGCGCGGCACCCTGCCGGTGCGGCGGACCCGGGTGGTGATCAACGAGGCGGTGTGCGAGGGCTGCGGCGACTGCGGCACCAAGAGCAACTGCCTGTCGGTGCAGCCGGTCGACACCGAATTCGGCCGCAAGACGCGCATCGATCAGACCTCGTGCAACACCGACTACAGCTGCCTGGACGGCGACTGCCCGTCGTTCGTGACCGTGGAGCTGCCCGAACCGGGAAAGGGCAAGCGACGCAAGAAGAGTCGGCCCGCGGCGCCGGAGCTGGAAGACCTCGGGATCGCCGCCCCGACCACCACCCAGAACGTCTTCCTGGCCGGTATCGGCGGCACCGGGATCGTGACGGTGAACCAGGTGCTGGTGACCGCGGCGATGCGCGCCGGATACGAGGTGGCGAGCCTGGATCAGATCGGGCTGAGCCAGAAGGCCGGGCCGGTGGTGTCGCACCTGCGGTTCGCGGCGGGTGGGCTGGAACCGTCCAACCGGCTCACCCCGGGCTCGGCGGACTGCATCGTCGCCTTCGACCTGCTGGCGGCCGCCGATACCAAGAATCTGGCGTACGGCTCCGCCGAGCTGACGCTGTCGGTCGCGTCGACCAGTAGGACGCCGACCGGAGATATGGTGTACGACAAGGACATCGAGTACCCGGACACCGGCTCGCTGCTGGCGCGGCTGGAGCGGGTGTCGCGCACGGTGCGGTCGTTCGATGCGCTGGCCGCCGCCGAAACGCTGTTCGGCTCCACGGCCGCCGCGAATTTCCTGCTGGTCGGTGCCGCCCATCAGCTCGGCGGGCTGCGGCTGCCCGCGGCGTCGATCGAGGAGGCCATCGAGATCAACGGCGTGGCGGTGGAGGCGAATATCGCGGCCTTCCGGTGGGGGCGCGCGGCGATCGCCCGGCCGGACGACTTCGCCGCGGCCATCGCGCCCCGGAGTCGGTCTCGCGCCGGAAACCCGGTTCCGGCAGACCTTTTCGATGGATTGTCGGCGACGGGGGAGACCCGGCGCCTGGTCGAGGTGCGCGCCGCCGAGCTGATCGGATTCCAGGGTGTCCGGGTGGCACGGGAGTACGTGCGGACGATGGAACGGCTCTGGCAGGCACAGCGGCGGGTCACCGATCGCACCGAGTTCACCGAACAGGCCGCGCGCGGGCTCTACAAGTTCACCGCCTACAAGGACGAGTACGAGGTGGCGCGCCGCCTGGTCGACCCGGCCTTCCTGGACGAGGTGGCGGCGCAGGTACCCGACGGCGCCAACCTCACCTATCGCCTGCACCCGCCGGTGCTGCGGGCGCTGGGTCGCGAGAAGAAGATCGGGTTCGGTCCCCGCAGTCACCTCGCCCTGAAGGCCCTGGCGAAGGGAAAGCGGTTGCGCGGCACCAAGTTCGACCCATTCGGCTACATGCACGTCCGCCGGGTCGAGCGCGCTTTGCTCGCGCACTACACCGACATGGTGACCACGCTGGCCGAAAGCCTGGATAGGGACTACGACCGCGCCGTGGAGGCGGCGGGCCTGTACGACGTGGTCCGCGGCTACGAGGACGTCAAGCTGTCCTCCGTGGAGATCTACCGAAACCGTCTCGGCGAGTTGGGTTTCGATCCCCCGTCCCTGCCGTGACCCGGCACGCGGGGATGGCGATGACGCAGGGCGGTGGACCGCGGTGGGGGGGGGGGGGGGGTGAGGGGGCGCCCCCCCCCGGCCGGGGGGTGGGCCACCCGACAATTTTTGGGGCCGCGGGCGGGCGCCCCCCCGGGGGGGGGGGGGTGTTGGGGGTGGGGGGGGGGGGCCCCCCGGAA
>NZ_JARWQD010000274.1 GCF_029869545.1 Nocardia wallacei
CGCCACCGCCACCCCGGCCGGTGCCCCCCCCCACGGGCCCCCCCCCCCCCCCCCCCCCCCAGCCCGGGCCCCCGACCCCCCCCCCCCCCGCCACGCCCCCCGGGGGCCCCCCCCCCCCCGCGCACACCCCCCCCTATCATCCTGCCGCGCTGCTCCCGCCCCGGCCCTTCTCCGTGGAGCTGCCGGGAATCGAACCCGGGTCCTCCGCCGCTTCTTCAGGGCTTCTCCGTGTGCAGTTCGCTGTGCCTCTGCTCGGATCTCTCGGTCACGCGAACCAGCCGAGATGACGATCCCAGTCGCTGTTGGGTGTCCCGTCCGACTCCGCGACCGAGGCGGACGGTGAGCCCTCTAGCTGATGCCAGGGGCCGGGTCGAGGGCGAACCCGGGCTGACAGACACGCTCTACTGCTTAGGCAGCGAGAGCGTAGTCGCGCTGATTAGACTCGGCGCTTATTTGGTTACAGCGACGCTTACGGTGGTCTCCTGCCTGCACCGACACGCTTCCCCTGAATCGACGTACGCAGTCGAAACCGTTCAGCCCCGTACTCATCGATCCAGATGTTTCCCGGCTGGCGGCCGGGCTGTTCATGATAACACCCTCCCCCACCGGTTCATTCCCACCCCACCCGCACCAGCGTGCCGTCGACGCTCGACACCCCTTCCGGCGCACCGGCATTCACGCCACGGCGATCAACGCCACCGACCCCAGCGCCAGCACCATCCCGATCCGCTGCAGCGGACCCACGCGTTCGCCCAGCAGGACCATCGCCAGCAGCACCGTCGCCGCCGGATACAGCGAGCCGATCACGCTCACCAGCGACAACAGTGAGCCGTGGAAGGCGTACAGCATGGCCACGTTGGCGATCACATCCAGCACGCTGACGTAGCAGGCCAGCCGCAGCGGCTCGCCCCGCGGCGCCCGGAACTGGCCGCTGACCAGGGCCGCCGTCCACACGACGAGGGTCGCCGCGAGCCGCGAGGCCACCAGCGGCCACAGCCCGGCCGTGGAGCCGGTCTCGTGCAGGAAGGTGAACGTCAGCCCGAACGCCACGCCGGACCCGACGGTCAGCAGCGCCACGTGCCGGGTGAAGCGCAGCGCCCGCCCGCCGGTGATCTCCTCGGTCACCCGGTCCGGCGATTCCTTGCTCACCAGCACGACCGCCACCAGCGCACACCCGATGCCGACCAGCGCGGGAGGCGTCGGATGCTCGCCACCGGCCAGCCCGACCAGCACCGGGATTCCGGCGACCAGGACCGCGGTCACCGGCGACACCACCGCCATCGGCCCCTGCGCGAGCGCCGCGTAGAACCACCACACGGCCAGCCCGGCGGCCACCCCGGAGGCGGCGCCCCAGGCCATCGACACCGTGTCGACGTCGCCGCCGACGAACGGCGCCAGCCCCAGCACGAGCAGCACCGACAGCGGATACGAGACGATGACGATGCGCAGCGCCGCCACCCGGCGCGAGGCGACCCCGCCGACGAAATCGCTGACCCCGTAGCCCAGGGCAGCGAGCAACGCCAGCAGGACCGACGTCACCTCATACCCTTGATCCGCCTGCCGAGCTCGCGCGTCACCTCCCGCTCCGCGGTACGCCGGGCCAGATCCTGGCGCTTGTCGTAGTCCTGCTTACCCCTGGCCAGCGCCAGTTCCACCTTCACCTTGCCGTCGGCGAAGTACATCGACAGCGGCACCAGCGTCAGCGAGCTCTCCTTCGTCTTGCCGGTGAGCTTGTCGATCTCGCGGCGGTGCAGCAGCAGTTTGCGGCTGCGGCGGGGCGCGTGGTTGGTCCAGCTGCCGTGCCCGTATTCCGGGATGTGCAGCCCGCGCAGCCAGACCTCGCCGTCGTCGATGGTGGCGAACGCGTCCACCAGCGACGCCTTGCCCTCGCGCAGGCTCTTGACCTCGGTGCCCACCAGCGCGACCCCGGCCTCGTAGGTCTCGAGGATGGTGTAGTTGTGCCGCGCCTTGCGGTTCGTGGCGATCGCCTTGCGCCCCTGCTCCTTCATGTCCACCCTTCTAGCACGTCTGCCCTGGTGAGAGGCAAGTTGTTTTGCGCCGGACGGCACCGATGCCACGCCCGACCAGCTTACGGACCGGTGGCGTCGCCGGATCCGGTCGGCAGCGTCCGGATGAGGGCCCGGACGGTCGATCGCAGCCGCTCGGGCGGGAATCGGCCGGGGTCGGACAGGACGAGGCGGCCGAGGGTTTCGATGAACCCGAGCATGACGTGGGTGATGAGTTCGATGTCGGCGTCCCGGGGGCCGCCGCGCACGGCGATACCGGCGTCGAGCAGTTGTGCGCAACGATCCAGGAGGCCGTCCCGGGCGGCGGCGAGCAGATCCCGGTAGTCGGCGGGAGCGCCGTCGTGCTGCATGAGGATCAGCCGCCACCGGTGCGGGGCGGCGGCGACGGCGCCCAGGAACGTCATGACCGCTGCCAGATACTCCTGATCCGGGTCCGACTCGTGAAAGTCCTGCGGTGGCAACGCGTCGAAGACCTGCGCCATTCCGCGCGTGTGCTCGCGGTGCAGCAGCGCCGCGATCAGTTCCGGCGCGGTCGGATACATCGCGTACAGCACCGGCTTGGCGACCCCGGCCTGCTTGGCCACCGCCTGCATCGTCAGATTCGCCAGGCCGTCGCGGCCGACGACCGCCAGCGCGGCGTCGAGCAACTGCTCGCGCCGCTGCTCCGGCGGGAGCCGGGGGCCGTTGCGACGCCGGCGACCGGCCCGCGCCTCCGGCGACACCTGCCACACGCCCGACGACTTCCGCTCGACACTCACCCGGAAATCATCCCTCGAGCCGCCGGACGGCCCGGCTCCGACATGGGCTCCTTCAGCGAAGGGTGATGTCGGAGAACATCAGTAGTGGCCAGGCGAGCACCTCGCCGACGATGGACACGAACCTGTCGAAGCCGTGCAGATCGCCGAGGTGGTCGCCGTGCGACGAGAGCCAGTACAGCCCGATTCCGAGATACGGGAGGCCGAGGACGACGGCCGCGGCGATCGCGAGGTGCAGGATCTGGCGCAGGCTCAGCCGGTGGTCCAGAAATTCTCTGATCATGTGAGCGATTCCCCTGTGATCAGGCGATCCGGCCGAGCATGGGCTGAGATTCGATGATGCCTTCGTCGCTGGGAGACAGTCCGCTGCCCAGCACGCGCGTCCGCTGCTTGTCGCGCAGCTCGAGGTGCGCCTGGCTGGGGATGTCGTAGCCGTAGAGTTCCTGTGCCTGCCGCGGCGTCATCGTCACCGGGCGCGCCGGGGGAACCTTCAGCAACACCGGCGCGGCGACCGGCACCGTCATCGGCGAAATCAGCCGCAGCAGAATCAGTTCCAGCCGGACGCTGAAACCGACCAGCGTGTAGGCGGCGCTCAACAGCGGAGTGACGAGCAGGTCGAGGAGGCGGTTGGTCGGCAGCCCCGCCATGTCCCGCATCCATCGCGGCATCGTTGCGAGCGTGCCGCGCCGCAGGAATGCCGCGACAATCTTGAAGAACGGCCGGACCGGCAGGGGCATCGGCGGCAGCATCACATCGGCGCGCAACAGGTGGCGCATCGCCTTCTTCGCGATATCCGACCCGATGAGCTGCGGCCGCATCTCCTCGAAGTACTGCCGAACCCCCTCGCGGGTGCGCGGCACATCCGCCGGATCGCAGGTCTGCAGCTCCGCGGCGCGGGCACATTCCGCCCAGTACTTCTCCTCGTCCGCGGCGCTCAGTCGGCCGGGGCCGTACCTCTCGTACGCGACGAGGATCGAGTGCCAGGCGGTCAGATGGATCCACAGCTGTGACCGCGGGTCGTTCGCGTCGTACTGCTTACCCGTCACCGGGTCGATGCCGACGGCCTTGGAGTGAATCTTCACCAGGATGTCGGCGACCTTCGCCGTCGACCGGCTGTCGGCGAACATGACCATCGCGAAGTAGCGCAGCGTGCGGTCGTAGCGGGTCCGGGGGCGGTCGTAGATGGCATGCGTCTCGTCCACCGACGCGACGAGTGCCGGATCGAGCTCCTCGATGACGACCGCCCGCTGGAAACCGATCGTCAGCCCGGTCGGGTAGCTCCACACCCGCCAGGCCACGGAGCCGGGCCCGAAGAAGCCGTAGTCCTCGGCCGGGTCCACCTTCGGCAGGGCCAACCACTCCCGCAACGACGCCATCACGCCTCCCCGTTCACACTTCTACTCTGGAGTAGGAATTATTTCTACTCTCGCGTAGTGATTATTGGGGGCACCCGACCCCAAGTCAAGAGAGCCGTCCGCACGGGGCACGAGGAGGTCGTGGGAGGTCCAACGGCCCGGGCCGTCATGTGCTGGCCGGTCGCACCCGCACGGGGACCGCGGAAGTCCCGTGTGACGGAACGTTATTGAGGGCGCGCGGGCGCAGACCTCCGATTACCACGGGTATTCCGGAACGAGACCGGAATGTCATCGGCGGAGTAGCGGGGAGATGCCCTGGTCCGAACTGTCGCGGGCCGAGTGTCGTTGTCGGTCAAGGTCGCTGTTTGATTTCAACCCCGCCGATTCGCCGTTTTCCGCTATACGCTGCAAATCCCAGGCCATACGCACTGCGGAGGGAAATATGGGAACTCTCAACGCTCTGAGCAAGGCCGAACAGCACCACGACCCGGCCGATCAGCACGAGCCGCACTATCTCGCATGGTTGTCCGCGAACGATACCGCGCTCTCGACCTTCTTCGAATACGACGCGCCGCAGGTCGCGATGCTCGATGATCCGTGGACACTCACGGGATTGCAGGTCGCCATAGCCACGGCACGGAAGACCTTTCCCGATCACCGCGCCGTGATCGCGCCGGAAAACCGTTCGGCGATAGACAGATTCGGCCGGTTCGTCGGCGAGGTTTTCGTACGCCAGTTCGAGGGTTACTGGTGCAATATGCCGGACAACGCGCCCGTCGGCGCGAAATTCTGGCCCATGGTCGAATGCAGCGGATACCTCGCGTGTATCACGCCGCACAGCGAACTCGAGATCGCGATCGTCGAGGGCCGCATGGTCGGCCTGTCGGCCGTTCCGAACGGAATCCTCACCAGCCTGTACAACAACGTGCGGCGCAACTATTGGAAATGGGTAGCCGCGGGCCGACCCTCCGCAACCGCCTGGGCGACAGCCAAACTCGCCGGCTAAGCCGGGGAAACGCAAGGAAGCTCGGATATTCCGCCCGGCGGCACGCACGGGTGCCGCCGGGCGGAATCCTCAGGCCCGGTCGCGCGGGTCCAGCACCACGGTGGTGCCGGGCACGGCTGCCACCTGCAGGGTGCGCAGGCGCAGCAGGGCCGGGTTCTCATCGAGCAGGCGGGCGGTGTTGGCGAGCGACCGCAGGGCGGCCGCCTCGGCGCGGGCCCGCTCCAGGTCGGCGCGGCCGCGCTCCTTCGCCAGCACCGTCTCCAGCGCGGCCTTGCGCAGCTCGCCCGGGAGCATCAGGTCGCGCGCCCGCAGGCTCGAGACCTCGATGCCGATCTCGGCGACCGCCGCGGCCACCTCCTCGGCGCCCGCGAGCAGGCCGCGGTCGGCGATCAGCTCGTCGAGGGTGTGCACGGCGACCTTGTCGCGGGCGACCTCCTGCACGGCCGAGTACAGCACCGACTCCGGGTACTGGGCACCTACGGTGTAGGCGACCGGATCGCTGACGACCCAGCGCGCGGCGAAGCTGGCGCGCAGCGACAGACCGTCGCGGGTGAGGAGTTCCTGACCGGTCACCTGCAGCTGTCGCGGTCGCATATCGACCGGGACCAGCGTGCACCGGCGCTGGTCGTAGCGGTGCCGACCTGGCCCGAGCACCTTGTCGAGCGTGCCGTCGCGGTACAGCAGCGTGCGCTGCCACTCCATCACGGTGGTGTGCATCGTGACACTCCTTCCCCCGGTTGATCGTCGGCGCGTGGACGCGGCCTGCCCGGTCACGGCAGCGCGGCGGGGGCATCCCCCGTCCGGAGACGGAGAGCCCGCAGAGCCGCGGCACCGCGGACGACCGGGCAGGTCGCACCACTGGAGGGGAATCGAACCCCGACAGACTTATGAGGTCTGCGCCAACCTGAATGGCGTGCCGCATCCGACACGGGGAACGCGGGCCGGAGATTCCGGCGCGCCCCTTGACTACGGCCGAGATCAACGGTAGAGAATCGCGCGCCGCCCCGCGACCGAATTTCCACCGGGGCCGCGTGGGATCCCGGGGGGGGGGGGGGGGGGGGGGGGGGGGGGGGGGGGGGGGGGGGGGGGGGGGGGGGGGGGGGGGGGGGGGGGGGGGGGGGCGGGGGGGGGCGCGCCGCG
>NZ_JARWQD010000275.1 GCF_029869545.1 Nocardia wallacei
GCCCCGCCGGGGCTGGCCGCCTGTCCGCCCGCCCGCGGGGGGCCAAACCCCCGGCGGCGGCGCCACTCACCCCCCCCGGCGTGGCGCCGCCCGCCGGGCCCGCGCGGTTGCCCCCCGGCCCCGGCGGTCGCCGGGATGACGGGAGGAGTTCCGAGGACGGCGGTCGCTCCGACGACGGGAGACGTTCCGGCGCACGTACGCCGTCCGCGACCTGCTGGTTCCCCGGGAGCGCGTCCGCAACCACCGCCCTCGCGAGTTCGGCGAGTGCTTTGCGCAGGTCGGTGCTGGTGGCGTGGACCGACTCCAGGTACGGCGGCTCGGCGCCCACACTGGCGACGGCCGGATACGACAGCGCCTCGTCCAGCCCCGCCCTGGCGGTCACCGGCATTCGCGTCCCGACCAGCAGGCACAGCGCCGAACCCCGGACCGCATCGATGAGTTCGGGGTGGCCCATACTTCCGGCCACCCCGCAGAATCCGGGTTCGTCCTGGGCGTAGACGTCCTTGGCGTCCGGAGCCACCCCGACCGCGGCGTCGAGAACCGCTGCCAGGCGGTGCAATTCGTCGCGCGCGTCGTTGCGGGCCACCTGATCACCGGCGATGATCGCGATCTTGCCGGTGGTGCGCGCGGCCCGCAGCGCCGCCCGCACCCGGTCCAGGGCTGCCCGATCGCACGTGTGGTGGGGTCGGGGCGGGCGGAACGGCGGCAGGTCGCCGATCTCCGCCTGTTGAACGTCCTTGGGCAGCAACAGCACCGCCGGGCCGCCGCGGCGAGCGGCCGCCACCGCCCGGCTCAGATGCCACGGCAGCGCCTCGAGCGCGTCCACCCGCGCGCAATAGCGCGAGATCTGCTCGAAAAGCCGTGCGGCATCGAATGTTCCCGCCAGACCACTGGAATCCTGGAAGGCGCCCCGGCCCTCCAGCGTCGTCGGTGGCTGCCCGACCAGCGCCAGCACCGGCACCTGGGAGGCGAACGACTCCGTCAGTCCCGCAACCAGATTCATCGCCCCGCCGCCGGACGTCGCGCAGACCACGCCGAGCCGCCCCGTGCTGCGCGCGTAGCCGTCGGCCATGGTGGCGGCGGCGAACTCGTGCTTGGCGACCACCCCGGTGATGTCGTGGGGGCTGTCGAAGATAGCGTCGTAGAGGTCCTCGATGTTGGCACCGCCCACACCGAAGACGTGGCGGACCCCCAGGGTCGCGACGGCCTGCACCAGATAGTCCACCGCTCGTGTCGGCATCGGCGCTCCTTCCTGCCGGGCCTCGAGCGCACATCGGCCGTCCGCTCTCACCCGGGATACGAGGCACGCCGCTCCCCGGTTCAGACGGGGGTCGCGAGAGCTGTGACCGACCCACCCTTGTGTGTATGTATACGTCTACGTATAGTGGAGTCATGCCCAACAAGACCGTTTACGTATCCGACGACGACCTGCCCCTGTTCCAGCGCGCTCAGGAGCTGGTCGGCGGCAATCTGTCGGGGGCGATCGTGACGGCACTGCGCCGGTACATCGAACTCGAGGAGGGCCGCCTGGAGGGGTTCGAGGAGGTCATCCTGCGCGTCGGCCACAACGGCGTCAGGCAGGTCCGCTTCTCCGGGACCCTGCTGGGCGAGCTGCGCGACATCAACGACGAACACCAGCAGCACCTGCGCGTATATCGCACCCGCAAAGGCAAGTTCGTCCTGCACAACCAGACCGCCAAGTGGGCCGATATGGCCGACTACGCCCGCAGCGGCAGTAAGAACTGGATCAAGGATCTGGCCGACTGGCGCAAGCTGCTCGGAGTCACCGACGAACAGGACTGGGGCGAGTTCGACATGGACGTCTACGACTCCGTGACCGACCTGAAGGGAAGGATTCCGGACAAGCTCTATAGGCGGGTCAGCGACATCGTCGAGCATCCACAGATCGAGGATCTCGACATCTGACCTCGCGGCGAACCGGCGAAAACCGGTTCCGCACAACAGAACACAACACAACCCACCCGTCTTGACCGCACAAACCGGCGGTCACGACTCAGCACACGCATGCATAAATGCGTACTTCTTGATGAGAGGACATCATGACCACCGGATACCCACTGCCTGCCATATCGGTCGGCGGCCTGCGGAAATCCTTCGGCGATCAGGTCGTGCTCGACGGCATCGATATCACCGTCGAGGAGGGCACGATCTTCGCGCTGCTCGGACCCAACGGCGCGGGCAAGACCACCACCGTGCAGATCCTGACCACGCTGCTGCGGGCCGACGACGGCGTCATCCGCGTGGGCGGCTTCGATCGCAACGCCGACCCCGACTCGGTGCGCTCGATCATCGGGGTCACGGGGCAGTTCTCGGCGATCGACGAACTGCTCACCGCGCGCGAAAACCTGCTGCTGATGGGCGATCTGCACCATCTGCCGCGCAGTGACAGCCGCCGGCTGGCCGGGGAGCTGCTGGAGCGGTTCGATCTCGTGGACGCCGCCGACAAGGTCACCGGCACCTTCTCCGGCGGTATGAAGCGCCGTCTCGATCTGGCCATGACCCTGGTCGGCGATCCGCGCATCATCTTCCTGGACGAACCCACCGTCGGGCTCGATCCCCGCAGCCGCCGCGACGTCTGGGATATCGTCCGCGAACTCGTCGCCGACGGCGTCACCATCTTCCTCACCACCCAGTACCTGGAGGAGGCCGACGAGCTGGCGCACCAGATCGCGGTGCTGAACAAGGGCAGCATCGTCGCCCAGGGCACCGCGGATCAGCTGAAGCGGCTGGTGCCGGGCGGGCACATCCGGCTCACCTTCGCCGACCGCGACGCCCTGGCCACCGCCGGGGACCTGTTCGGCGGCGTCCCGGAGTACGAGGACCTCACCCTCGCGGTGCCCAGCGACGGCTCGGTCAAGTCGCTGCGCGCGATGCTGGATCGTCTCGACAACGCCCGCGTCGAACCGGAGGGCCTGTCGGTGCATACGCCCGATCTCGACGACGTCTTCCTCTCCCTGACCGGCCACACCGTTCCCGATGGCGAGATCGTCGCCGCTGAGGAGATCGCACGATGAGCACTGCCGCATACACCCTTGCCGATTCGAAGACCATGCTGCGCCGGAATCTGGTGCACGCCAAGCGATATCCGGCTCTGACCTTCTCCGTGGTGGTCATGCCCGTCGTGCTGCTGTTGCTGTTCAAGTACGTCTTCGGCGGCGCGCTGGGGCAGTCCACCGGCGGCGACTACATCGACTACCTGACCCCGGGCATGATGCTGATGATCCCGGCTTACCTGGTGGCCGGAATCGCTGTGTCGGTGGCGACGGATATGACCAAGGGCATCATCAACCGGTTCCGGGCCATGCCGATGAATCCCTCGTCGATCCTGACCGGCCATGTCATCGGCAATACCATCCAGGGCCTGCTCGGCGTGGCCCTGATGGTCGGCGTCGCCGCGCTGGTCGGGTTCCGGCCGGACGCCAACGCGCTCGAGTGGGTGGCCGCCTTCGGCCTGATCGGCCTGATCCTGTTCGCATTCCTCTGGCTCGGCGCCGGATTCGGCATGTCCGCCTCCAGCCCCGAGGCCGCGAGCAATACGCCGATGGTGATCCTGTTCCTGCCCTTCCTGGGCAGCGGCCTGGTCCCCACCGACACCATGCCCACCGCCGTCCGCAAGTTCGCGGAATACCAGCCCTTCACCCCGATGACCGAAACCCTGCGCGGCCTGCTCATGGGCGACCGCATCGGCGGCAACGCCCTCGGCGCCCTCGCCTGGTGCCTCGGCATCCTGATAGTCGGCTACCTCTGGTCCAGCATCCTCATGCGCCGCAAGGCCAACACCTGACCCACGAAACGCCAACGCCCCGAGCCACTCCGGCACCCGGGGCGTTGCGCTTGTGTGAGTGCACGGTATCGACGTCAGCAGCATCACGCCTGCATTCCCGGAACAAACTTGACCACAACGCCGGATCAGTACTTCGAAACTGCACCGTGAAACCTCCTCATCGGTTGCCCCGGGCGTCAATCGCTCTCCGAATCAATGTCCTTGCGCCGTCACCGGTCGCGGATTGGCCTGCCAAGGTGTCGAACGCACGACCGTAGAGAGCGATCTCTCTTGGCTGGGTGATAGTAAGTCCCGCTGTGTGCCCCTCGACCTTGACCATGCGATCGTCGAACATGAAGAAGTTCTCAACCACTACCAATCCCTCAGCGGTGCGCGGAACAATTCCGACGGTTACCCTCGGCATGCCGATCACCGAATAGAGTCGATCCAACTGACCGAACATCACCTCGTCGTTGCCGAACGTCGTGTACAGCGCCTGCTCGGCCATCAGGAGATGGAATCGCTTACCCCGCTGATAGAGAACTTGCTGCCGTTCCATTCGTTTCGAAACGGCCTGGTCCAGATCATCGGGTATCTGGAAGAAGGATATTACGTTCTTCATGACCGCTGAGGCGTAATCCGCAGTCTGAAGAAGGCCGGACACCACGGCTGGTTCCCAGTTACGTATCAATGCGGCACGGGATTCGAGCCTCAGCGTCTGCTGCTGCCGACGTTTCATGCCGGTACCGAGGGCTTGCCGCCATTCGATGTACGCGGAGTCGATATTGTGAAGGGTCACCAGCAGATCTTCCAGCTGATCACCCGAGCCTGTGTGAAGGCAGTACGCACGGATATCGGTATCCGACGGCCCGATGACGCCGTACTCGATCTTGCTGACCTTGCTTTCATGCCATCCGGAAAGACGGGCAAGCTCTCGGCCGGTTACCCCGGCACGACGACGAATCTCCCGGAGCCGTTTGCCGAGAGCTTCCCGCGCCTCCTGTACCGAGTTCGTCACTGGTGAGACAGCGCCTGGATGTAATCGGAATAAGGCGTCGCCAACGCCCAGAGACGGTCACGGACATCATGGCAATACGACACAATCCGTGGGTCCGTGGTCACGGCTGAACCACCAACCGCACGACCGTCTCTGTCAGCCAGGTTGAACACGACGGTTTCACTATCGATCAACCACCAATCATCCGGCGGCACCTCCCCGGCAAGATATCGGGGAAGGTAACGAATTTTCTCACCTGCTTCTATATTGAGAGCAGCCACGGTCAGCGACCAGCGTTGATAGTCGCTATGCGGAACACTGACCACGCGAACACGGCTGACAGAAACTCCACGTGCCGTCAATTGACGCACGAAATCGTACCAATCCTGAAACCACTCCCTGTAGTCGAATGGTTGGTTTTTCATGAAATGCTGGAATGCCTCATCCTCAGACGACACTCCGTACGAGTCCCGAACCTCCAGATGGAAGGCTTCATCCCGGCACTCCCGCAGCACTTCAGTTGTCGGACGGAACTCCACCGAAATATGCCCTCTCCACCTTCGGTACCTCGATTGCGGTTTCGTAATCTTCCATCTTCAATCGATCGAGCGTTTCGGGATCATCGACCGGTCGGCCGGACAAGGTAAAGGTCCCGCGACCTGTGTCGACCATAGTGGCACCGATAAATGTTCGCGGTTCGGCGAAGCCGAGCAAGAGGTGGGGGATCTCGACCGTCTCCGGTTGTCCGGTCTTCCACCCGACGAGAAGATAGTTGCCCTCGTCCGTCGCGCACAGTGCAGGACAGCCGTCCTTGTTCGATCCACCCTTGCCGAGCACTCGGTAGCTCATGATCTCGCCTCTCGGTGAAGTGTTATGCATGATCTTGCAGTGGAGCACTCCCATCTTCTCCAGAAGATCGTAGCTTCGCAGCCGATTCAAGTATCTTTTGCAAACTCTTGCAAGTTCATAGACCGCGTGACACACCGCTACTTAGCGTCTGATGTGGCGCCCGGGTTCGGCGGAGCTGTCCCGGCCTCGGGTCGCCTTACCAACGGCGATCAGGGGATCGATATGAACTGGCGGACAAGGCTTTTCATGTTTCCTGGCGGGATGCTGGAGGTTCGGGACTATGGGGATGTGTCGGAGCCGGACGGTGATCCCGGGGTCTGTCCGGAGTTGTCCGGCCCACCGCCCGCCGAGCCGAGCGACCAAGCCGATATGGAGGCGTCGTGAGCTGGCAGGTCGGGCTGCTGATTGTGATCGCGCTGCCGCTCGTGGTGCTCGTTGTCGCCGTGTTCTGGCCCGAGCACGTTCCGGAGGACCGGACGGTCCGGGCCATTCGGGATCGCGTCGAGAGGGCTCGACCGCCCGCCGATCAGCGGGTGCGGTACTCCGATAGCCACGTGGGGAATTCGGTGAGGTCGGGGAGTACCACGTCGGCGCCCGCCGCGCGCAGTTCCTGCTCGTCGCACGGTCCGGTGGCCACCGCGACCGAGTACGCCTCCGCGGTGCGGGCGCCGAGGACGTCGCCGATGTGGTCGCCCACGTAGACACCGGCCCCGTGCTCGCGCAGGGCCAGGCCCTTCTGTTCGGCCCACAGGTCGCCGATCACCGCGTCGGCGGGGATGCCGAGGTGCTCGAGGTGGAGTTTGGCGTTCGGTTCGAACTTGGCCGTGACGACCACCGCCCGGCCGCCGCCTTCATGGACGGCCTCGACCGCCTCGCGCGCGCCCGGCATCGCCGTCGTGCCGGTGACGGCGTGGCCCGGGTACATCTCCCGGTAGAGGGCGGTCATGGCGGGCACGTCCGCGGCCGGGAACCAGTGCGCGAGCTCCTCCTCGAGCGGCGGGCCGAGCCGCGTGACGACCAGATCGCAGTCGATGTAGGTGCCGGTGCGCTCGGACAGCGCGCGATAGCAGGCGGCGATGCCGGGCCGGGAGTCGATCAAGGTCATGTCCAGGTCGAAGCCGACCGTCAGCGGACCCATCAACCGGCAGGCTGGCAGGCGTCACGCAGGGAGCAGGCGCCGCATGCCTGCCCGCAACCGCCGACCTCGGGGGCCATGCCGTCGATCGCGCCCGCGGCGGCGTTGACGCCCGCACCCAGCACGAACACCGCGATCACGGCGGCCAGCAGCGCGCCGACCAGCCCCACGACCGCGCCCGCGAACAGCGCGATCAGACCACCGGCGACCAGCAGCACGCCCGCGCCGAAGGAGGTGGGCGCCGCCACCCTGTTGGCGACGCGGAAGGTCTCGTCGGTCCGCAGCGCCTCCTCGGTGTGCACACCTACGAAACGGTTGCGGGGGAGGGAACCGGTCAGCCCGAGCACCCCGGTGACGACGGCCACCGCCGCCAGCACGAACAGGATCAAAGCCACCACGAACACTCGGCCCACGGTACTCGCGTGCTCCCCGAGGCCCCTTTTTGGGCCCCGACGTGCGCACCCTTTACCCTGGTGAGCGACTTTATTCCCGGGGGCTTCGGCGAACAGAAGGCAGGACCGTGCAGGACACTCGTGTAACCGACCCAGTCGGCGCGGCGGCGACCGGCGACAGCGACGTGCCCGCACACCGCTACGGCGCCGAGCAGGCCGGTCGGATCGAACGCAAATGGCAGCGGGTGTGGGAGGAGCGCGGCACCTTCTTCGCGCCCAATCCGGTGGGCCCGCTGGCGGGCGACACCCCCGCCGACAAGCTGTTCATCCAGGACATGTTCCCGTACCCGTCGGGCGCCGGGCTGCACGTCGGCCATCCCCTGGGCTATATCGCCACCGACGTGTTCGCGCGCTATCACCGGATGAACGGCCGGAATGTGCTGCACGCCTTGGGATACGACGCCTTCGGCCTGCCCGCCGAGCAGTACGCGGTGCAGACCGGCGCGCACCCCCGACAGACCACCGAGGCCAATATCAAGAACATGCGGCGCCAGCTGGACCGGCTGGGCCTGGGCCACGACCGCCGCCGCTCGTTCGCCACCACCGATCCCGAGTTCTACAAGTGGACGCAGTGGATCTTCCTGCGCATCTACAACGCCTGGTACGACACGGAGTCGAACAGGGCCCGGCCGATCGCCGAACTGGAGGCCGCCTTCGCCGCGGGCGAGCGGGAGACCCCCCAGGGCCGCCCCTGGGCGGAGCTGAACGCCGACGAGCGCGCCGATGCGCTGGATTCGTATCGCCTGGTGTACCTGTCGGATTCGGTGGTCAACTGGTGCCCCGGGCTGGGGACGGTGCTGTCCAACGAGGAGGTCACCGCCGAGGGCCGCAGCGAACGCGGCAACTTCCCGGTCTTCCGGAAGCGGTTGCGGCAGTGGATGATGCGGATCACCGCCTACTCCGACCGGCTGGTCGACGATCTGGAGCTGCTGGACTGGCCGGACAACGTGAAGGCCATGCAGCGCAACTGGATCGGGCGCTCGCGTGGTGCGCGGGTCACCTTCCCGGCCGACGGCCACACCGTCGAGGTCTTCACTACGCGGCCCGACACCCTTTTCGGCGCAACGTATGTCGTGCTGGCGCCGGAACACGAGCTGGTAGACCGGCTGGTCGCCGCGCAGTGGCCGGAGGGCGTCGATCCGCGGTGGACATTCGGCGCCGCGACGCCCGTGGAAGCCGTTGCGGCCTACCGTAAGGCGATCGCCGCGAAGTCGGAGCTGGAGCGGCAGGAGAACAAGGAGAAGACCGGCGTCTTCCTGGGCGCCTACGCGACCAATCCGGTCGACGGCACCCGGGTGCCGGTCTTCGCCGCCGACTACGTCCTGGGCGGCTACGGCACCGGCGCCATCATGGCCGTGCCGGGTCACGACCAGCGGGACTGGGACTTCGCGACCGCGCTCGGCCTGCCGATCGTGGAAGTCATTGCGGGCGGCGATATTTCGACGGGAGCACACACCGGCGACGGCATCCTGGTGAACTCCGGCTACCTGAACGGCCTGGACGTCGAGTCCGCCAAGGCGAAGGTGATCGAGCACTTGGAGGCCGACGGCCACGGCACCGGCCGGGTGCAGTACAAGCTGCGCGACTGGCTGTTCGCGCGGCAACGGTACTGGGGCGAACCGTTCCCGGTCGTCTACGACGAGGACGGCCGACCGCACGGGCTGCCGGAATCCATGCTGCCGGTGGAACTTCCGGACGTGCAGGACTTCGCGCCGGTGACCTTCGATCCCGACGACGCCGACTCCGAGCCGTCGCCGCCACTGGCCAAGGCGACCGACTGGGTGACCGTGGAGCTGGACCTGGGCGACGGCCCGAAGACCTACCGCCGCGACACCAACGTGATGCCGAACTGGGCGGGCAGCTCGTGGTATCAGCTGCGCTACGCCGATCCGACCAACACCGAGACCTTCTGCGCCCCGGACAACGAGCGCTACTGGCTGGGCCCGCGCCCGGACGAGCACGGCGTCGACGATCCGGGCGGCGTGGACCTGTACGTCGGCGGCGTCGAGCACGCGGTGCTGCACCTGCTGTACTCGCGCTTCTGGCAGAAGGTGCTGTTCGATCTGGGTGACGTGTCGAGTTCGGAACCCTATCGCCGGCTGTTCAACCAGGGCTACATCCAGGCCTACGCCTACACCGACGCGCGCGGCGCCTACGTTCCCGCCGCCGAGATCGTCGAGCGCGACGGAAAGTTCTTCTGGCCCAACGCCCCCGAGGGCGAGATCGAGGTGTTCCAGGAGTACGGCAAGATCGGTAAGTCGCTGAAGAACGCCGTCTCGCCGGACGAGATGTACGACCTGTTCGGCGCGGACACCTTCCGCTTCTACGAGATGTCGATGGGACCGCTGGACACCTCGCGGCCGTGGGCGACCAAGGATGTCGTCGGCGCGCACCGCTTCCTGCAGCGGGTGTGGCGCCTGGTCGTGAACGAGGAGACCGGCGGGCTGCGCGCCACCGACGGAGAGGCGTCGGAGGCCACGCTGCGCCTGCTGCACAAGACGATCGACGGCGTCCGCGCCGACTATGCCGCGCTGCGCGACAACACCGCCGGCGCCAAGCTGATCGAGCTGACCAACCACCTGACCAAGGAGTATCCGCAGGGTGCCCCGCGCTCGGTGGTGGAGCCGCTGGTGCTGATGCTGGCCCCGATGTCCCCGCACATCGCCGAGGAGCTGTGGGAACGCCTGGGCCACACCACCGCGCTGGCGCACGGTCCGTTCCCGGTCGCGGATCCCGCACTGCTGGTGGAGGATTCGGTCGAATACCCGATCCAGGTCAACGGCAAGGTCCGCAGCCGGGTCAGCGTCCCCGCCGACGCCGACGCCGCGACGGTCGAGGCCGCCGCCCTGGCCGACGAGAAGCTGCTGGAATTCCTGAACGGCAAGCAGCCCCGCAAGGTGATCGTGGTCCCCGGCCGCCTGGTCAACGTGGTCGCCTAGCACACACCTCCGAGAACTCGCAGTTCCGGGGATTCTTCGAATCCCCGGGAACCGTTCGTGCCCACCGAGCGTCAAATCCTCACGAACGGAACAAAACTCAGAGTTCCCTCGGAACGGAGGTGTGTCATGTTGATGGATAGTGCTGCGCTGCAAACGATTGCGCAGGGTCTGCGGCAGTCCGCGACCGGGCTGAACGACAGCGCTGTCAACGTGGCGGTTTCCACTGCCAGCTTCGAGTCCTCGGCCACGGGCTCCGGGTACCGTGCCCACGGCGAGCGTATCGCCGTCGGCGTCGACCAACTGCGCCGACACCTGTTCTCGTGGGCCAACTGCGTCAACGACTGCGGCAATGCCCTGGCCGCGTCGGCCGCGGCCGTCACGGGGCTGGAGCAGGACTCGGCGGCGAGCATCGGCGCCGTACCGGAGGCGCTGGTATGAACACCGCGACCAACCACACCGACGGCGACCTGATCCTCGACGGCGGAACCGACGGCCTGCGATATTTCGAGACCTTCGTCCCGCGCTACCGGGAATGGACCGGCTCGGCACCCGCCGGTGGAGATTCCGAATCCCTCGCCGCGGCATACAACCTGCAGCGCGGCATCGACCTCGGCGCCTTCCGCGCGCTGGCAACCGTTCTGACCAGCGAGGTCTCCGGCACCATCACCGATCAGGCCGACGCGCAGACCGCGAAACTTCGCTCGATCCCGGCACACTGGTACGACTCGGAGGCGGCCACCGCGGCGCAGGACTTCTTCACCGGAGTCATCGACCGGGTGTCCACCGAATCCGGAACACTCACCACGATTCATACGGCGGCGGCCGGCGCCGCCGACACCATGGAAACAACGCTGCGTGCCATGGCGGATGCCGTCGGCACCGAGTACGCCGCCGATACGGCCGCCGGTCGCACGGCCGAACAGATCGACAGGATCATCGACTGTGCCCGGTCCTGCGGCACCGGGGACGATCTGGCCGCATCCGTGCAGAGCGTGCTGCCGGAATACTCGCCCGATTCCGGCGTCGACCCGGCCGACTTCTGCAGCAATTGGCTCAATCAGCAGTTCGTTCCCGAACTCGATGCCCGCACCGCGGCGGTGGCCACCCTGTGCGAGAACGCGCACACCACGATCACCGACGCTTACAACCAGGTCGCCGCCGCGCTCGAGAGCATCGGCCCGGACTACACCTCGCCCGGTGGAAACCCCTCGGCCGCAACGGATCTCACCTACGCCGCCGCCCCGGCGTCCTACCTCACCGGGGCATCTGTCACGCAGTCGGGCAGCGCGGCCGAGGAGTCCGCCGCGACGACGTCGGCCGGTGCCACCCAGTCGCCGACCTTGAACCTCGGAACGACACCGAGCACCACGCAAACCGAGACCGGCCTCGGCGGCCAGACTTCGGGCCTCGGCACGGGGACAACCGTGCTCGGCGGACAGACCACAGGCACAGGCACAGGCACAGGCACAGGCACAGGCACAGGCACAGGCACAGGCACAGGCACAGGCACAGGGGACGATACCGACGAGGACCCGACGCAGCCGGGTACCACGGTCGACAATCCGACGGGAACCTACGCCGCGGCACCGGAGAACTGGACCCCGGCCGATATCGCGGCCATGGTGACCGCCGTCAGCGGGATCACCGGAAGCATCCCCGACTTCATCACTGCCGCAGGCACTTTGGCGACAAGCCTCGGCGAGGCCGCGGGCTCGGCGGGCGATGCCATCGCCGCCGTCATCGACGCGGCCGACAACCAGCCCAGCGCTCCGGCACCGGACACCGGCATCGATCCCGAGGTGCTCGAAGGGCTCACCGGCGTCGATTCGTCGGGCACCGGCACCGACACCGGCACGGGCGGCGATCAGCCGCAGGAGGACCCCGCCGAGAACGGCGCACCGGGCGAGAGCACGGACGAGACCGGGCCCGACACCACGACCGCCGCTGCCGCACCGGACGCGACGGCCCCCGGAGACCACAGCCGTTCCACCGCCGATGGCGCGCCCGGCCATTACGCGGCGGCGCCGAACCTTTTCGCGACCACCCTTCCACGCTCCGATTCGGAGACGAAGGAGCATGAGCCGACGCGACTGCAGCATTCGATGTCGGCGACACAGACTCCGCGAATCGATACCCCGGCCGCGGGACAGCCTCAACAAGCCTGACCACAGCGGTGCAGGATTGCGAATTACCAACCCTGCCAACCGCATCCCGTGAAGCACACTTCTTGCGAAAACTCCGGCCCGCGACCACAAGCCGCGGGCCATTTTTCGTATCCCGTTGCGAGACAACATTTTTACATGAACAAGATTCCGTACATTCAACCCGATGTGATCCACATCACATGGTGGAAATGGAACCGGAAACCCCGGCAATAACGTCCAAATATTAGACGGCACAAGATAAGTCGTCACTTCGAAATCATCGAAAGGAATCACCATGACCCTGTCGAAGGGCTACCGCATGTACACCACCGACGACGAGCTGGCGTCCAGCAATGTCTCCGGTGTCGCCGCCCCGGCGGCCACTCCCGTCCTCACCGCCGTGCTCCTGCGCGCGACGCTCATCGCTCAGAAGTCGTCGCAGCAGTGCGCGATCTCGCTGGCCGGCGGCACTCCGAACGTCAAGAAGACGATTCAGACCGTCTGCTGAGAAGGGAGTAGCGGTTGGCGCAGTTCCGTTCTGTGCCAACCGCATACCGGTGATGAAGGTTCTGCTCTACGTGACCGGCGCGGCCATGGCCGCGATGACCCCGGTCAGCCTGCTCGCCCTCCGCGCGATGCGCCCCGCCGACGAGGTGCACGTGGTGCTGTCCGCCGCGGCGCACCGCTTCGTCACCCGGGAGGCGTGCGCCATGCACGCGCATCGCGTGTCGGCCGACGACTGGGACGAGATGGGTTCCGGACGGCACGTGGAGCTGATCCGGTGGCCGGATGCCGTGGTCGTATATCCGGCGACGTTGAATTTCGTCACGAGATTCTCGCTCGGCCAAGCGGATACCCCGGCCATGCTGGCGATCCAATGCACCTCGGCCGGGGTGGTCATAGCCCCCGGCCTTCCGCCCGGCGGGGCGGAGTCGTTCGCATTCCGGCAGGCCGTGGGGCGGCTGGAGGGAAATCGGCGCATCGAGCTGCTGCCGACGATGGTGGCACCGAGCGCCGCGCTCGCGGAGGACGTCCTCGGCGCGCCCGCCCCGTTCACCGATGTGGTCGAGATCCTGAACAGAATGGAGAACCGTCGTGACGACAGCCGCACAGGTATCGGCCACATACAGCCGGAATCTTGTCTCCCTCCGCTACCGCCGCGGTGACGCCCTCGTCGTCGTACGGGTACGCGAGGACGGTCCGACCTCGGGGTTGTCGAGCCTCATCCGGGAGCGTGGGATATCCGGAGCCATTGTCCCCGAGGAGGTTTCGGGCGGTTACGAGTACCGGCTGCCGCCCGGCTCGATGCTCGCGCTGGAGGCGGACACCTCGAAACGGGCACGAGTCGTGGCCGAGGCCGCCTGCCGGGTGGTGCGCGCACTGCACGTGGGCGCCGCCGGGCCCGACTCGGGGATACCCGCGGCGCCCCCATGGATACGGCGCCTGGAGTCACACCGGCGCCGCATCCGGCACGACTCGACACCCACCGGCGCGCTGGTGCGATCCGCGATTCCCCGGGACTACCTCGACATCCCGATCGTGCCGTCGGCGACGCGGCCGACGCTGCTGCACGGGGCCCCGTCCCTGGCGACGACCTACCTCGCCGACGGTCGGGGGCTGGTGCTGACGGGGGAGGACGTGTCGACGGGCCCACCGGAGACGGATTGGGGCTTTCTGCTGGGTGAGCTGGCCGATATCGCCCTGTTCGACTCCTTTCCGGTGGCCGGTCACGGCCGCGACGTGCTCGCGGTGGTGGACACCTACACCGAGGGCCTGGATCGCGGCCTGATCACGTCGTTCGCCCAGCACCGGCAGGTGCTCCACGCACTCGACTACCTGGACTCGTTCGTGACCGGCACCGACGAGGTGCCGCACGAGATATTCACGATCTTGAGGAAGATTCAATGGGACACGATCCTTCGATAACCGCCGAGGCGGAGGCGCCGATCGTCTACTCGGCCGAGGATTTGGCCGATTTCCCGGCGGTGCACGAGCTACTGGATTCCGCGGGTCTGGGCACGATGGTCGAACCGGTGCAGCTGGGTGGCCGAAATCCGAACTGGGTCACCAGGACGACCGACGGCAGGTCGCTGTTCGTCAAATACGAACTCGGCTCGGCGCACGACGGCGCGTACTCGCGCGCCAAGATCTTCCACCGCCTGCTCGAGCGGCACGACCAGCTGCGCCGGAGCCTCTCGACACCTTCGCTGCACGCGGCATCCGAGGACGGCCGCGTCCAGGTATACGAGGTCATACCCCGTTCGCCGACGGCACAGGCGCGACTGATCGAGGGCACGCTCCGCCCGGCGGTCATGCGTCGGATCGGGACGGCGCTCGGCACGCTGCACGCGACGACCGACGTGGCCGCCGGAGTGATCCCCGCCGTCGCGCCGCTGCCGTCCAGCTTCGGTGTCGGCGACATCGACGATTCGATGGTCCCCGCGCTGTCCGCGGCACAGCTCGCAGCCCTCCGCCTGGTCCACGGCGACAGCGCGGTGCACTCGGCGGCCACCGAACTGCTCTCGCGGCGCTCCTGCCTGCCGGTCGGTCCGATCCACGGGGACCTCAGGCTCGACCAGATCCTGGTGTCGAACGACGACGCGTACTGGATCATCGACTGGGAGGAATTCGGCACCGGGTGCGTCACCAGGGATCTGGGCTCGTTGATCGGGGACATCATCAATGCGGCGGTCGTCGCGGCCCTGTGTGATTCCGGCAAGCGCCGCGAAACCTACGAAGCCACTGTCGAATCCGCGCTGCGGCGAGCCAAGGAGTTCGTCGTCGAACTCGGTTCGGGATACCGGGACGCATGGTGCGCACGGCGGCCGGAAATACCTCTGGATCGGGCATGGGCGGCGGAGGTGACGGGCTTCGCCGGTTGGCATCAGTTCGATCGGCTGCTGGCCAATGCCGAAGCGGTGACCGATCTGTCGGCCCAGTCGCGCGCGCTGGCCGGTATCGGTCGCGCGCTTCTTCTGGACGCCGAGTCGTTCATCACCGAATTCGACCTGGATCGGATCATCGCATGACGAAGCACAGCGGATTTGCCATCGCGGAGGTGCTGCGCGGTCTCCTCGGCCGGACGGAGTGCTCCGAGAACACCGTGATCATCGACTTTCACGGCACGGAGTTGACCGGGTCCGCCGACGTCGTACGGGACAAGCTCGCCGTCGTGCTGTACCAGGTCCTGCACGCGCGCTCCCGCGATGTGGTCGCACCCGTGCCCTCCGGATCCGCCCGGCCGGCCGCACTGCCGAAGAAGCCCGGTAACGGTTCCCGCGTGGAACGGGAACTGGTGAAACTCTTCCGCGAGCGAGAGTTCGTGGTCAATCGGCCGCTGGTTGCGAAGACGGACGACACCGTGATCTACCGGCAGGGTGGAATCCTGATGCGCACGACCCGGGACAGGGTCGTCCGCTCCGGTGCCTCCGATGTCGACGTGCGGGTCAGGCATTACTCGAATGCCGTGTCGCCCGGCTTCTTCTACGTCTACGGATCGTGCTCCCTCGAGGAGAAGAGCCTGCGGCAGAAGAACACTCGCGTCTACCTGTCCGTGGGCGATCCGGATGCCTCGGTCCGGGTATTCACGGAACTGGTGGCGAAGCTCGACGATTGCGGTGCCGACTTCGATACGAAGATTCTGTCACACCCGGACGATTACCCCAGAAGCGATTCGATCGTCGTCTATACCGACCGCGAACCCGAGGAGATCTGTGCCGCGATAGATCGGTGGACCCGCGACCATCGGCATCATTTCGTCGACGGGTCGCTGCTCACCCGCACCTGGCGGCGGGGCATCTCGACCGCGGACGAACCGGTGACGAACCGGACCGGCGCGCTGAGTTTCGGTCAGCACCGCAGTGCGATGATCGCCGATGCGCTCATCGACCACGCCACGACCGGTCGCGATCTCGAGGATGCGCTGGAGCGCTCCGCCCGCTCGTCCGGCGTGAACCCACGGGACTTCTCCCGGAACCTCACCGAGGATGCGGCATGACCGGTCCGCACACGACGGCAACGCTCGACTTCTCCGCCGCCGCAAGACGAGGCGCGCGTGGCAACCCCATCCTGTCCGTCATCATCGACGGCGGAGCATGTGACGACATCGTCCACGGCGCGGGGTTCGCCCACCTCCGCGAGCATTGGGCGCTGGCCTCGTTCCGACGGATGTTCGGTGCCGCGCTCATCATGTCGACGGCCAAGACGCTGCACTTCCAGACCGAATTCCTGCTCTTCATGGACTCGTCGGCCGGGGCGCCGTTCGACACCGTCGACTGGTGGTCATGGTCGGCGCCCGATCTGGATCGCGAGGTGTCGGTGATAGATGAGGAAATCGTCAGCGCCGAGTCGAACGCGGCGGGGGCCGCGGTCGATCGCGAGCTGCCCCGCCGCCTGCAGGTCTACGGCGCCGAGACCGATTGGGGATACGGCGACCGTCACCTCATTCGATGCTGGACCGTCGATTCCCTGTCCGCCGCAGTGCGTCTCACCTGGGGTGCGCGGCCCCGAATGTTCGTGACCGCCTCGGAAGATGTCGTAGGGTGGCGGCAGGCCGCGCCCGGAACGGCAGGCGAGTTCGACAGGGGGACGATCGTCGTGGACGGGACGCCGAGCAGTACGCGGGACAGCGAGCCCGGCTCCGGGGTCGCCGCGTACTGCGGCTGGCGATTCCGCTACGACAACTGGCACCGGCTGGAGTACCTCGAGGATCTCGCCACGCTGATGCGATTGGTCGTGCACGACGGCCTGGTGAGCGGGCTCGGGCCAGCCGGGCTGGACGTTCGGCCGGGCCAGTTCGGCGAGACGTACGTGACGCGCGGCTCGGAATACCTGGCGATCGGGATCCGGCAGCGTGAGCCCGTTGCCCCGAGCACGTACCGAATGCTGAGCCGCGGACTTCTCCAAAGGATTCGCGGCCTCCTGCTCACCGAGGTGCGAACCGAGAGCACCCGGCTGCTGGCGGCCGTCGACCGGCATCGCCTCGTGCGCCGGGCACGGCGGCACCAGACGCTGGCGGAGCGGGTCGTCGCGCACAACCGCGCGGCGGTTCTCGGCGGCGACCCTCCGAATCTTCGTGCGACGGAACGGAATCGCTCCGAGTACCGCTACCTCGCGCGGGAGCTGCTCCGGGTGAGCGAGGAGATGTTGTCGATCGATCCCGAGGTGGTCTTGGTGGGGGCGGGGCAATCGTGAGGGAGTTCGACCCGACGCCCCTGTTCGCGGCGGTGGACCTGCCGATCATCGTGGTCCGGGATCCGGGTAATCCACTCGTCGAAGCGCGATTCGTGAGACGTGTCGAGCATTGGTCCGAACGCCGGGTACGAACCGGCTACGACCGCGCCGTCGAGGCCCTCGAACGCGCATCCGCCCGCGCGGACCCGTATGTCCCGGGCTTCGGATCCACCCGGTGGGCGCGTGGCTCGTCCCTGGCGGTCTCCTGCGACAGCCGCACGATGATCGTCGCGGCCTGCTGCCTCCACAGCGAGTGGGAGCAGGTCCTCGCCGCGGCATTCGACGCATTCGTCGCCTCGGCCGCGACCGGTGGTGCCGAGCATCCGCCATCGGCGGACGAGGCCCCCAGCCCACCGGTCCGGGCTCCCGAATCCGGATACGACCGCGCGCGGCGGTCCGTCATCGAACGCACACTGTCCGCAGGATCCGATTCCGCCGCGACGCGACACCGTCCTGCCCGATATTTCACCCATCCGGTTCCACCGGAGTTCGCCGTCATCGGCGGGAATGTGAGGAAGAAATGACAACAGCGGATTTCGAACGCACCGAGGTCGACACGTTGATCTCCGGGGTGGTGATCATCGAACGCTCCGAAGGAAAGGTCCGCACCTATCTGGAATCCGATGCGGGTACCGCGGTGACGATCGAGCGGGAGGGACCGCGAACCGACAAGCGGAGCCCGATCGGAAGCCGCCATTCCTCGGCGCTCACCATGCGACTGAACGATAGAGAACTCGGACTCACCGTCGGCAGCGGAAGGGTGCTGAAGCGGACCTATCGCGTGGTGGTCGAGATCGACGGCCGGGTCGTCAGTCTGCGGCCGAAGGATATCGAGACCCATACGTTCCTCAACGGCAAGCCGCACGAGATCGAGAAGGAGTTCGGTGAGCTGACCGCGCGCGCGGACGGCACGATCGAAGTCTTCTGGGCACTGCCGAAGAAGGTGCTGCACAAGACGATCGAACCGCCGGTGCCCACCACCGAGGACCTCCTCATCGGATACGCCGCCGCCGCCGCATTCGGCACCGGGGCCCTGTCGCTGACCACCATCCTGATGGGCGCCGTCGCCTCGATCATGCCGGGCTAGCACCCGCGGCGGGGGAGGACGAGAACATGGGCAACACAATCGTATTCGCGGCCAGGCCGTATTACGACGAGGACGACGAACGGCATGTGGCGGCCCGGATCGCCGCCATTGTCGTGGGCGACCCGAACGGATCGCACCTCGAGCGCCAGCTGGCATCGAGGGGAATCCCGGCGACCTCCTGCGTGACGACGATCGATTCCGTCGACGACCGGAATGTGATGGTGGTCGAATACCGAGCGCATACCGCGCTCGACACGGCGACCATCGAGCACAGGACCCGGGCGGCGGTGGACGCCGTCGGCGCGACCGTCGTCACCGATGAGGATCTGATGCGAGCCAAGGCGTGCGCGCAGAGCCTCCTGGATGTCAGCGTGTCCGGGTTATCGGAGTTCGTCGACGCCGTATGCGGATTCGTCTCCCGATACGGACGTCACGATCTGCTGGACGAATTCCGCCATCGCATCCGATCGCTCGATCGGGGCACGGTAACCGAGGTAATCAGGGACCTGTACGTAGGCGAAGAATTCTTCGTCGAATGCGTGGGGGCGCAATGACCATGAATCCAGGGCGCGACGGTGAACTTCCGGAGGTAGCGGACGGAATCGAAGCATGGACGGCCCACGACAATGCCGTCCGGGCGGCGGGATTCTGGGCGATGGCCCGGAAGATGCCGGTCATATACGGTCGGCTGCTACGCGAATGCTTCGCCGTCGGGCCGTTCGAAACGTCTGTGATCGTCATCGGATTGCTCGTCGCGGAGACCATGACCGCGGTCGGACTGCTCGCGACCACCGACGTGCTGACGAGCCTGCTGACGGTCGGTCCCACGCCGGATCGGGTGCGTGCCGCGGCGCCCGGCCTGATCCTCGTGCTGGGCGCACTCGTGCTGCGATCCGGCCTGAAGGAGCTGGTCAACTGGAGCCGGGGTCGGCTGGTACCGAAGATTCAACTCGCCGTGCGCACCCGCCTGCTGAACCTCACCACGACCGTGGAGCTGGTCGCCTTCGACGACCGGGAGTTCCGCGACGTGCTCCACCGCGTGCGGGAGCGATCGCCCGACGCGGCGTGCGGGCTGCTGTTCAGCGGGCTCGAAACCGCCTCGGGGATGATCGGTTTGGCGGCGGTGGGCGGTGTGGTCACCGTCCTCCACCCCGTACTGCTGCCGCTGATATTCGTGGCGATCGTTCCGACCTGGCTGGCGTCGGTCCTGTCCGCCAGGGTCGTCTACGGGGTGTACGCGGGAACCAGCGGCGCCCAGCGGCGTATGGACACCCTGGCCGAACTGATGTCGGATCGAACCCCGGCCGCCGAGATTCGCGCCTACGGGATGAGCCGTTTCCTGCTCGACCGATTCGGGGGTTTGGCGCAACGCGTGCAGGAGATTCGGCTGACGTCCGAGAACACCCAGGCCAAGACCCGGACCCTCGGGATATTCCTGTCCGGGGTGGGCATCGGCGTCGTCTACGTGGCGCTGACACTCCTGCTGCTGCACGGTGCGATGCCGCTGGCGGTCGCGGGCACGGCGGTGATCGCGATTCGGACCGCGGTGAGCGCACTGTCGGGATTCAGTGCGAGCGCGAACGTCTCGTACGAGAATGCGTTGTTCTACCAGGACTACCTGGACTTCTGCGGGGAAGCCGGGAAGCGTCGCGAGCGAACCGGAGCCGTTGTGCCGCAGGCAGATACAGGTCGGATAGCCCTTCGCGACGTCACGTTCACCTACCCGTCGGGATCGTCACCCGCGCTGTCGCGCGTCGACCTCGATGTCGAGCCGGGGCAGATCATCGCGCTCGTCGGAGGGAACGGCGCGGGCAAGTCGACGCTCGCCAAACTCATCGCCGGCCTGTATCGCCCGGACAGCGGGAGCGTCCGGTACGACGGAGTCCCGATCGATGACATCGATCCGGCATGGCTTCGAGACCGCATCGCCGTCGTTCCCCAGGACTTCGCGCGCTGGCCCTTCTCGGCCCGGGAGAACGTGACCATCGGCCGCAACTCGCAGGCGAGATTCGACGACGAGTTCCGCCGGGTGTCGAGGACTTCGGGGGCGGCCGACGTGTTCTCGCGGCTGACGGGCGGCACGCACACCGTGCTGGACCCGTCGTACGTCGGCGGCACCGATCTGTCGGGCGGACAGTGGCAGCGGGTGGCGGTGGCGCGCGGACTCTACAAGGATCCCGCGGTGCTGATCGTGGACGAACCCACCGCGGCCCTGGACGCGCCGACCGAACGGCGGATCTTCGATGCGATCCGGGCGGGATCGCGCGGACGGGCGGTGGTGCTCATCACGCACCGCATGGCGGGCGTCCGGTTCGCCGACCAGATCTACGTGCTCGACCGAGGCCGGGTCGTGGAGCGCGGGACACACACCGAACTCATGCGGCTGGGCGGCACCTACCACACCTTCTACCGCCTGCAGGCGGATCTCTACCAGGACCACGTCGACGCGCCGCCGCCGGTTCCGGAACAGCGCCAGGGCCGTCGCTCCCGACAGCGAACATCGCTGCGCGACAACGCCGATGCACACCCATGGGCCTATACCTCCGGGAAGGCGGCGGCAAACGGGCCCACACAGCCGCGGGCGCGCCTCGCTCCGAGCATGGTCCGCCAGATGCCGGTGCCGTGAGCCCGGCATGCGCCCGTCGCGGACGATACTGCCCCGGTGCAGTATTCGCTCACCGCCGGGGCCACCGGCTCGCCCGTGCCGGGTGGTGTGGAATCAGCGCGCGATCGGTCGCAGCACGAGCTCCGTCGGGTGTGCGTCGCGCGGCGTCTCGACGGCATTGCGCACCGCCCGTGCGACGGTTTCCGGGGTGAGGAATTCGTGCGGGTCGAACTCGCGCTGCTCGCTCGCGACGATGGCGCGCTGCATATCCGTGGCGATGCGGCCCGGGTGCAGCGAGGTCACCCGCAGCCGCGGCTCCTCGAGCCGCAGCGCATCGCCGAAGGCGCGCAGCCCGAACTTGCTGGCCGCATAGACTCCCCAGCTCGCATTCGCCCGCAGTCCCGCACCCGAATTGATCAGCACCACATGCCCGTCGGCGGAACGCAGCGCGGGCAGCAGCAGCCGCGTCAGTTCGGCGACCGCGATCAGGTTGGCCTCCAGCGTGTCTCGCCACTGCGCGACCGAGGACTCCGCGATGGTGCTCAATTCGGCGACACCGGCGTTGTGCACGAGCACGTCCAGCCGGTCGATCGCCGCCACCGCACGAGCGACCGCCTCGTAATCGGTCAGCTCCACCGGCCACGCCGTGGCGCCCGGCAGTTCGGCGAGGATGCCGCTCAGCGACTCGGCCGAGCGGGCGCCGAGCAGCAGCTCGTGCGTGGGTGCCAGTTCGCGGGCGATGGCGGCGCCGAGCCCGCGGCTCGCCCCGGTGATCAACGCGGTCGGCCGCGCTGTGTCGGACGTGGATTCGGCCATGCGAATCACGGTAGCGGTGCTCCCGGCCCATCGGGACGGTAACCCTCCGCCACCCGCCGCCGATGCACCCGATGGCCGCTGTGAGCGAACAGTCACCACCCCGGTGGCGATCACGGTCCGGCCGGGTGTATCAATCTCGGCAACCGAATCACGAACCGAGGCGAAGAGTGTGAGAACTGCCGAACAGCAGCCGGCACCGCACCGGCCCGAGGGTGAGCAACCCGCGCAACGCGCATATCTGAAGGTGACATCGCAGAATAGGGGGATGAACGGGCCCGGATTCACTCCGACACAACTGGCGGCCCGGGCCGCGTACCTGCTGCGGGGGAACGACCTGGGCACGATGACCAGCGCCGCCCCCAAGCTGTACCCGCACATGTGGAGCTGGGATGCGGCGTTCGTCGCGGTGGGCCTGGCGCCGCTGAGCGTGGAACGCGCGGTGGTCGAACTCGACACCCTGCTGTCGGCGCAGTGGAAGAACGGGATGATCCCGCACATCGTGTTCGCCAACGGTGTGGACGGCTATTTCCCGGGCCCGGCGCGCTGGGAATGCCGCCGCCTGGCCGCCAACGCGCCCGACGGCCCCGACACCTCCGGGATCACCCAGCCGCCCGTGCACGCCATCGCGGTGCAGCGGATCCTCGACCACTCCCGTCGGCACGGCCGCAAGACGCGAGTGGTCGCCGAGGAGTTCCTCAACCGCCGCTGGGCCGATCTGATGCGCTGGCATCGCTGGCTGGCGCACGCCCGCGATCCGAAACAGAACGGCCGCATCACCCTGTACCACGGCTGGGAATCGGGGATGGACAACTCGCCGCGGTGGGATCGCGCCTACGACAACGTGCTGCCCGGCGACCTGACCCCCTACGAGCGGGCCGACATCACGCTGGTCGACCCCGCGCAACGGCCGTCCGACCGCGAATATGACCGCTACCTGTGGCTGGTCGAGCAGATGCGCCGGTGTGGATACGACGATTTCCAATTGGCCGCGACGATGAGTTTCGCCGTGGAGGACGTCTTCGTCACCGCGATCTTCGCGCTGGCCTGTGAGGTCCTGGCCAATATCGGCGAGGACTACCGGCTCCCGCATGCCGACGTGCGCGAACTGTACGAGTGGGCGGACTATTTCCGCGCCGGGGTCATCGCCACCACCGATCCGCGCAGCGGCGCGGCGCGGGACTTCGATGTGCGCCTGGGGAAGCCGATCAAGACCGAGACCCTGGCCATGTTCGCGCCGCTGCTGTGCGGCGGGCTGCCGCGCGAGGCCGAGCGCAGCCTGTTGCGGCTGTTCGAGGGGCCGCGCTTCTGCGGCCATCCCGACCTGCGCTACGCGCTGCCGCCGTCGACCTCACCGGTCTCGAAGGACTTCCGCCCGCGCGAATACTGGCGCGGACCGGTGTGGCCGGTGATGAGCTGGCTGTTCTCGTGGGTGTTCGCCCGCCGCGGCTGGGCCGAGCGGTCGTTCATGCTGCGCGCGGAGGGCCTGCGCCAGGCCAGCGACGGCAGCTTCGCGGAGTACTACGACCCGTTCACCGGCGAGCCGCTGGGCAGCATGCAGCAGTCGTGGACGGCGGCGTCGGTGCTCGACTGGCTGGGCTGACCGGCCGATCATTTGGTACCGCGACCCGAATCCGCACATCTCGAGCAATCATCGGTCACAGATCACAGCGATGTCGGTGGTCACATCCACTTCGGCTGCTTACCCTCATAGCCATGTATCGACGCACCGTGGCCCGCCCGAATGTTCGTCGCACGCTCTTGGCCCTGCCCGCTCTCGCGGCCGTGGGCATCCTTTCGGCAACTTCTGTCGCAACGGCTCAGCCGACGGGCCCGGACGTCTCGTCCTGGCAACATATCGACGGCCGGATGATCAACTGGTTCGAGGTGAAGGCCTCGGGCAACAACTTCGCGATGGTGAAGGCCACCGAGGGGCTCAACTACGTCAATCCCTACTTCGTCCCCGACAGCGTGCTGATGCGCGCGGCCGGGGTGGCCCGCGGTACCTACCACTACGCCCACCCCGAGCTGCCGCCGGAGCCGCAGGCCGCGCTCTACGCGACGCTGGTGCTGGGCCAGAACGGCCCGCTGGACCTGCCGCCGGTCCTCGATCTGGAGAATTCCGGCGGCCTGCCACCGGCCGCGCTGATCGACTGGACGCACCGCTACCTCAACACCGTGCAGGCGCTCACCGGCCGGGTGCCGATCGTCTACACCTATCCGACCTTCTGGAAGACGGCGATGGCCGACACCAACGAGTTCACCCGGTACCCGCTGTGGATCGCCGACTACCGCGGCAACGACCAGCCCGAGGTGCCCGGCGGCTGGCCCACCTGGACGTTCTGGCAGCAGACCGACTCCGGCCGGATCCCGGGCATCGCGGGCAATACCGACATCAACGTGTACAGCGGCGCGCAAGGCGATTTCGCGCGCTTCGCGAATATGCCCCCCACGGGGAGCAGCTAGGGCTCAGTGCTCGTCGTAGTGGCCGTCGTGGGCCGCGTGGCGGTGGCCGTCGTGGATGTAGTCCACATGGTCGCCGTGCGGCACCGCTACGTGTCCACAGCCCTCGCCGTGCACGTGGTCGTGGCTCGCGTGTTCGGCGTGCCCGGCCGGTTCGCATTCGTCGAAATGACCGTCGTGCTCGCGATGCAGGTGGCCGTCGTGCACGTAGTCGACGTGGTCGCCGTGCGGCACCGAGACGTGTCCACAACCCGCACCGTGCACATGGGTGTGATCGGTATGCGGAGCATGCGCTGTGGTCATCGAACTGCCCTCTTTTCGTGTGGATTTTCCGTGTCAACAGAGCGTTGTGATGATAACCACACATTAACAGGTGCGCATTAATCCACCGGTGGGCCGCCGGTCCGCCCGGTCCGGGCGGCGGCGCACGCGGCCCCTCATCACACCGCGTGGCCGCCCCCGATCCGGGCCCGCCTCGCTACACGCCGATGCTGCCGCCCTGGGACTTCCACACGGCGACCACGGCCGGGCGCGGCTGCGAGCCGCCGCCGTCCGGCCAGTGCGAGGCGGGCTTGTCCGCCGAGGCCCCGTCGACCTCGCCCGGATGCTGCACACACACCAGCACCCGCTGCTCGGTGACGACCGGGCCACACGTCTCCGCGCCCTTCGGCACGGTCAGGAACTGCTTCGTCTCACCGCGGCGCTCCCCCTCGAGCACCACCGAGAACAGCCCGTCGTTGGACTTCAGCGCATTGCCGTCGGTGGAGATCCACAGGTTCCCGTACGGGTCGAAGGCCAGGTTGTCCGGGCAGGAGATCGGGCTGACCTTCGTCTTGTCGAAGCCGCCGAAGTAGGTGTCGGCGGCCTTGGGATCGCCGCAGACCAGCAGCAGCGACCACGTGAACGCCGTGCCCTTGTGATCGTCGACGATCTCGAGCACCTGCCCGTTCTTGTTCTGGTTGCGCGGATTCGCCTCGTCCGCACCGGCTTTGCCCTCGGTGCCGCGATTGCTGTTGTTGGTCAGCGCGACATAGACCTTGCCGGTCTTCGGATTCGGTTCGAAGTCCTCCGGACGGTCCATCTTGGTGGCGCCCACCTTGTCCCCCGCCACGCGCGTGAAGACCGCGACCTCCTCGGCGGTCATCCCCTCGACCAGGGACGTGCCCTTGCCGTCGGCACCGGTCTGCAGGATCGGAATCCACTGGCCCTTGCCGGTGAAGCCCTGATCGGACGGGGCCTTGCCGCTGCCGTCGATCTTTTCCGGATGATCGCCGGTCAGTTTCGCGACGTATAGCGTGCCCTCGTCGAGGATCGTCATGTTCTGCTTGCGGGCCGCCGCGGTGTTGCCCTGCTGAATCTTCTTGGCGGACACGAACTTGTACATGTACTCGAAGCGCTCGTCGTCGCCCGAGTACGCCACGACCGTCCCGTCCCCGGTGACGTAGATGTTGGCGGATTCGTGCTTGAACCGGCCCAGCGCGCTGTGCTTGATCGGCGCCGAGGCCGGATCCCACGGGTCCACCTCGACGATGTAGCCGAAGCGGTGCGATTCGTTCGGCTCCTGCGTGACATCGAAGCGCTTGTCGAAACGCTCCCAGTGCCTTGGCATTTCGCCCTGGCCCGCGCCGGGGTGGCCGAGTCCGTAGCGCTTGCCCCGGTCCTGGGTGACCGGATCGGCCAGCACACCGGCGAAGTACTGATTGAAGTTCTCCTCGCCGGAAAGCACTGTGCCCCAGGGCGTCAGGCCGCCCGAGCAGTTGTTCAGCGTGCCGAGCACCTTGGTGCCCGACGGATCGGCGGAGGTCTTGGTCAGGGCGCTGCCCGCCGCGGGCCCGGTGAGGGTGAACTCGGTGGTGCCGGTAATGCGGCGGTTGTAGCGGCCCATGACGGGCGTCAGCCTGCCCGTCCCGGATTCGCCCTTGACCTCTACGACCGAAAGGCCGTGGGCGGCAAGGCAGATCTCGAACTGCTCGCGGGCCGGGGCATCCGGGTTGTAGCCGGTGAACATGTGCGGCTCGGTGGTGTACTCGTGGTTCACCACCAGCAGGTAGGCGTCCTGCTGGCCCTCGATCGGCAGCAGGCCCGCGAAGTCGTTGTTGTATCCGAACTGCTTGGCCTGCGCGGCGGCGGACTGCTTGGCGAAGTCGAAGGCCGGGGCATCCGGCAGCACCGGGTCGCCCCAGCGGATGACCACCGACTGCTCGTAGCCACCGGGAACGACGACGGCGTCCTCGGTATTGGGCGCCACCGCGGTGAAATCGGTGCCGGTGCCCGGGCTCGCGGAGGTATTCGTGGTCGGCTCGTCGTCACCGCAGGCGGCCAGCACACCGCCCGCACCCGTCGCGAGCACCACGGCGGCGCCGCCCTTCAGCAGCCCGCGCCGCGAGATCGACGCGACGATATCGCCGAAGTACTCACCGGCAGAAGTGTTGGGCACCTCGTGGAAGCACGCGTTTCCACATTTGTAAGCGCAGGTCGTCGAGGAGCGCGACGAGCGACCGTCGTGCGTCACGAACAGAGATAGGGGCTTCAGATTCACAATCGCTCCTCGCATGGGCTGGCGTGCGCACCGTAAACGCATCGTGCGATCCGGAGGAGACGAAAAAGTGAACATCCGACCAATTAGGCGACCCTCAGTTACAGGATCTGTGACAGGAACTGCCGCAGCCGCGGGGTCTGCGCGGCGTCGAAAATCCGGTCCGGAGCACCGGACTCGACGACCTTCCCCTCGTCCATGAACACGACCCTGTCGGACACCGACCGGGCGAAGCCCATCTCGTGCGTGACGACGATCATGGTCATGCCGCCGGAGGCCAGGTCGGCCATCAGTGCCAGCACCCCCTTGACCAGTTCCGGGTCCAGTGCGGAGGTGGCCTCGTCGAACAGCATCAGCTCCGGTTTCATCGCCAGCGCCCGCGCGATCGCGACGCGCTGCTGCTGACCACCGGACAGATTGCCGGGCCGCGCGTCGGCGCGGTGCGCCAGGCCCACGGTCTCCAACTGTTCGAGCGCCACCGCCCGGGCCTGCTCCTTGGACAGCCCGCGCAGCTTGCGCGGCCCCAGCGCCACGTTGTCGGCGACGGTCCGGTGCGGGAACAGGTTGAAGTGCTGGAACACCATGCCGATGCGCTGGCGCAGCTTGTCCGGATCCTCCGTCAGCACCGAGACACCGTCGATCAGCACATCGCCGGAGTCGGGCTCGTGCAGCCGGTTCAGCACCCGCAGCAAGGTGGATTTACCGGAACCCGACGGGCCGATGACGGTCGTGGTCTTGCCCGCGTCGACGTGGATGTCGACACCGCGCAGCACGTGGTTGCTCCCGAGCGTCAGGTGCAGATCGGTGCCGGTGAGCGACTTCGAGTCGATCACGCCCGGCTTCGGATTGTCGCTCACGCGCCGCGTCCTTCCGTGATGACGGCCTGTTCGACGGGGTCGATCGGCTCCTCGGTGCGCCCGGTCCGCAACCGGCGGTCGATGTAGTTCACCAGGTGCGTGAGCGGGATGGTCAGCACCAGGTAGACCAGACCGGCGGCGACCAGCGGGGACAGGTTCCCGGTCTGCGCGTTGAGATCGCGCCCCACCGCGAACAGCTCGCGCTGGGAGGCGAGCAGACCCAGGAAGTAGATCAGCGAGGAGTCCTTGATCAGCGCGATGAACTGGTTCATCAGCGCCGGCAGCACCCGCCGCACGCCCTGCGGGATCACCACCAGCGTCATCGCCTGGCGATATCCGAACCCGATGGCGCGCGCGGCCTCGAGCTGCCCGGCCTCCACCGATTGGATGCCGGAGCGGAAGATCTCGCCGATATAGGCGGCGGCCAGCAGCGCCAGCGCGACCGCGCCCAGCCAGTACGGATTGTTCCCGGTGACGTTCTTCACCACCGGGCCGATGCCCAGGCCGATCAACAGGATGATCACCACCGCGGGCAGGCCGCGGAAGATATCGGTGTAAACCCTTGCGGGCCACCGCAACCAGCGGGTCCGCGAGATCCCCGCGACCGCCAGCACCATGCCGAGCAGCGTCCCCAGCACGCCCGAAACCAGCGCCAGGATCAGGGTATTCGGCAGACCGGTCTTGATGAGATCCGGAAATGCCTTGCGGTACAACGACCAATCGAAGAATGTGTCGCGCAGCTGCTCCAGCGTGGACTTCGGGGCGGACTGCTGATCGCCGCCGGCCTGCTGATTCTCGGCGGCGATCTTGTCGAAGTCCGGCAGCTGCGGCAGCGGCGCCGCCTTGGAACCCGGCTTCCACCCCGGCGGGAACGGCCTCGGCTCCCATTCGGCATAGAGCTTGGCGTAGGTGCCGTCCGCGATGACCGCGTCGAGCCCCGCATTGAGGGCATCGGTCAGCGGCTGGTTGTCCTTGCGCACCGCCCAGGCCGTGAAATTGTCCAGGCTGAAGGTGTTCTGGACGATCGAGGTCGAATCGCCGGGCTTGACGGCCCCGGTGGCCTGGGCCGACGGCGCCACCCACGCATCGATCTGGCCGGACTTCAGATTCGCGTAGGCGGTGTTGTAGTCCGGGAACTTCACCGCATCCAGATGCAGGGTGTTGGCGACGTACTCGTCCTGCACGGTGCCCTGCACCACGCCGATCCGGACACCCGGGCCGAGATCCGAAAAACCTTCGATGGCACTGCCGTTCGGCACCACCAGCGAGAAGTAGCCGAAGTCGTAGCCGTTGGTGAAGCCGACCAGCTGCCGGCGCGCATCGGTGGTCGTGATGCTCGACGAGCCCACGTCGAACCGCCCGTTCGCCACCTGCGCCAGCAACCCCGCGAATTCGGTGCCCGAGAACTCCACCTGCAGGCCGAGTTTCGCGCCGATCGCCTTCAGCAGTTCGTTGTCGAAGCCGGTGAACGCGCCCTGGGAGTTCACGCAGATGCTCGGCGGGGCGTCGGACAGCGTCCCGATGCTCAGCTTGCCGGGGGCGAGCAGGCCGAGTTTGCTGGTGTCGATCCGATCCAGCGGGACCGTGCTCGGGGTGGTGAACCGGTCGGCCCCCGCCTCGGCGCCGGACGCCAGGTTGGTCGGGGCGGCCGAGGCGGATTCGACACCCGGCGGCGCACACAATCCGCTGCTAGCCGAGGAGTTGCTGCTATCCGAACCGCAGGCGGCGAGGAACAGCACACCCAGGGCCGACACCACCGCTATCAGCGCACGGGATCGTGATACGGGCAAACGGACCATAGGCGCAAACATTAGCCGGAAACGTTACCGATCAGTCCACCACGCCCCAGTGCAGGACCCGCGAGGTGAACAGCACCAGGCCCAGCGAGACCGTCGCCACCACGACCAGTCCGACCACGGCCACCGCCAGCGGCCGCCAGCCGGTGCGGCCGAGTTCGCGGAAGTCGGTGTTGAGGCCGACCCCGGCGAAGGTCAGCAGGAACGCCCACTTGGAGATGTTGCCCAGGTTGGTCAGCTGGGACTTGTCGATCCAGTGCACCGTCGCCAGCGCCGATACCGCCAGGAAGCCGAGCACGAACTTGGGGAACTTCGCCCACACGAAGGCCGCCTTGGCGCGCAGGCCGGGCGCGAGCGCATCGGCCTCGCCGCGCGCGGCCCAGTACAGCGCGAAGCCGAGCACCACGAATCCGATCAGCGCATTGCGGGTCGACTTCACCAGCACCGCCAGCTTTCCGGCGGCATCGGAATAGGCGTAGCCGGTGGCGGTGGTCTCGGCGGTGTTGTCCACGGCCAGCCCCGCCCACAGGCCGAATTCATGGTCGGTCAGGCCGAGGCCGTGCCCGATCGCGGGCAAGGTGAACAGCGCGACCGCGCCCAGCGCGAGGATGGCGGCGATCGCGTAGCTCACGTCGGAGTTGCGGGCGCGGATCGCACCGCGCGCGGCCACGATCGCCGAGACCCCGCAGATCGAGGTGCCCACCGCCAGCAGCGAGCCGAGCTTGCCGGACAGGCCGAGCAGCCGGGCGACGGTGAGGATTATCGCGCCCGCCACGGTCATATCGACGAGGATCAGCACGAAGCTGGTGCCGCCCAGTTTCGCGACATCGCCGAGCACGAACCGGGAACCGAGCGTGACGATGCCGACCTTGAGCCAGAATTCGTAGGTGCCGATTCCGGGCCTGAAAATTCGGGGCACGCCAACGGTATTGGCGATGATCAGCCCGAAAATGATGGCCCACAGCACATATTCGATATCCGGGAAGCGCCAGCCCCGGTCGTGGGTCAGGTCGTTCACCCAGACCTGGGTGTACTTGCCGAGCAGGCCGACCGCGATCAGCAGCGCGATGCCCGGCAGGTAGGCCAGCGGTCCGCGGAGCACACCGGATTCGGCTGCCGGAGTGGTGGTTTCGGTGGTCATCGGATCACCACGGAATCCTCGGCAGCGCCCCGGCGACCGCGAGCAGCACGAACACGCCCGCGACGAGCACCGCCCACCAGTCGACGCCGATGCGCTCCCACACCGATCGCTGCGGGCCCGGTTCACTCATCGCTGACTCCCTCATCGCTGCCGATCACCGCACCGCCTCCGGTGATCAGCAGCAATGATGAGGGGAGTCGCAGCGATAGGGAAGTGATCGAATCAGTCGGATTCGAGAAAGATTCGTCAGGCGATGCCCGAGACCGACTCCGGGTTGAACTCGTCGCGCCAGCGGATCGCCTCGACGACCTCGTTCAGCTTGTAGTCGGGGCCGCCGGTGCCCACGGTGAAGGTGGTGGCTCCCGCCGCCACCAGCGCGGGCGCCTTGTCCGCGCCGGGCCAGTCCACCGAGCGCTCGATTTTCGCCGGATCGGTGCCGACATCGGCGCAGTGCTCGGCGAGAATCTTCGACTTGCGTTCCAGCACTTCCAGATCCGCGAAGGTGTGCCAGATGTCGCCGTACTCGGCCACCAGCCGCAGCGTCTTCTTCTCGCCGCCGCCACCGATGAGGATCGGGATATCGCGCACCGGTTGCGGATTGAGCTTCTTCAGGCGCGCGTCGATGCGGGCCATGTACTCCTTCAGCAGCGCCAAACGCGTTCCGGCGGTGCCGAATTCGTAGCCGTACTCGTCGTAGTCCTTCTCGAACCACCCGGCGCCGATGCCCAGGATCAGGCGGCCGCCGGAGATGTGGTCGACGGTGCGGGCCATATCGGCGAGCAGATCGGGGTTGCGGTAGCCGCCGCCGGTGACCAGCGCGCCCAGCTCCACCCGCTCGGTCTGCTCGGCGATCGCGCCGAGCATCGTCCAGCATTCGAAATGCGCGCCGTCGGGGTCGCCGTACAGCGGATAGAAATGGTCCCAGTTGAACACGATGTCCACGCCCGCGTCCTCGGCGCGAAGCACGGCATCGCGGATCAGTCCGTAGTCGGGGGCGTGCTGCGGCTGCAACTGAACTCCGATGCGAACCGGTCGGGTCATGGCTCCTCCTCGTCAACGGTCGGCCGTTCCCGAGGCTACTCGCCGCCGGGCCGCATCCGGAACGAAGCATTGCCCCGCCCGCCGGACCCGCGCCCAGTAGGATTCCGCCTGCGGCCCGCCGCACCCACCCCTCTACTCGGATCGTCCGGCACGTTCCTGCCGGTGAAGGGATTGATTCACCATGGCCACGGTCACCTTCGACCGCGCGACCCGGCTGTACCCGGGCGCCACCAAACCCGCCGTCGACCAGCTGAATCTGGAGATCGCCGACGGCGAATTCCTGGTTCTCGTCGGCCCGTCCGGCTGCGGCAAGTCCACCTCGCTGCGCATGCTCGCCGGGCTCGAGGACGTCGACGGCGGCCGCATCCTCATCGGCGACAAGGACGTCACCGGCGCCGAGCCCAAGGAACGCGATATCGCGATGGTGTTCCAGAACTACGCGCTGTACCCGCACATGACCGTGGCGGAGAACATGGGCTTCGCGCTGAAGATGGCGAAGGTGGCCAAGGCGGAGAAGGAGCAGCGCGTGCGGGAGGCCGCCAAGCTGCTCGATCTCGAGCAGTTCCTGGATCGCAAGCCCAAGCAGCTGTCCGGCGGGCAGCGGCAGCGCGTGGCGATGGGGCGGGCGATCGTGCGGCAGCCGCAGGTGTTCCTGATGGACGAGCCGCTGTCGAACCTGGATGCCAAGCTGCGCGTGCAGACCCGCACCCAGATCGCCCAGCTGCAGCGCCGGCTGGGCACCACCACGGTCTACGTCACCCACGACCAGGTGGAGGCGATGACCATGGGCGATCGCGTGGCGGTGCTGAAAGACGGTGTGCTGCAACAGTGTGCGACCCCGCGCGATCTGTACCGCGATCCGGCGAACCTGTTCGTCGCGGGCTTCATGGGTTCGCCCGCGATGAACCTGTTCACGCTGCCGGTGCGCAACGAGGGCGTCGTGCTGGGCGGCCACACCCTGCCGCTGCCGCGCACGGTCGCCGACGCCATCGACGGCACCGTCGTGGTCGGCATCCGGCCCGAGCACTTCGATATCGCCGATACCGGTGCGGGCATCGCCATGGAGGTGGATGTGGTGGAGGAGCTCGGCTCCGACGCCTACATCTACGGCCGCACCGTGGGCGAGAACGGATCCTCGGGGACCGGGGAGACCATCGTCGCCCGCGCCGACTGGCGCAACCCCCCGGCCAAGGGTGAAAAGCTCTCCCTCACATCGACATCCGAGCACATCTACTTCTTCGCCCCGGCCGACGGCCGCCGCCTCAACTGATCAGGGCCGCGGGCGGCGCCAGTTCTTGTTGAGCCGGATGCGGAGGTTCTCCAGGGGGACCTCGTTGCCCGCGGCACTGCGGACCTCGACGCGCACCGGCTCGCCGGTGGAGTCCTCGACCCGCTCCAGGGGAGCCTCGCTGCCCTGGAGGTACTTGTCGCCCCACTGCCACAGGGCGAAGATCACCGGGAGCAGGTCGCGGCCCTTCTCGGTGAGCACGTATTCGTGCCGGGTGCGCTTGCCCTCCTCCCGATAGGGCTCCTTGCGCAGCAGACCGGCCTCGGTCAGCTTGCGCAGCGCGGCCGCCGCGGCGGCGTCGGTGATGCCCACCCGCGCGGCGAATCCGTCGAAACGCGTGGTGCCGTAGATGGTTTCGCGCAGGATCAGCAGCGCGGACCGGGTTCCGACGACATCGAGCGCCTTGACGATCGAACAGTGGTCGGGCTTCCACGACGTCAGATCCCGCAACGGTCCTTCCAGCACAGCCGACATGACGCCGATCATAGCAATTCTGGCTTGTGACAACTATTGCCAGCTCGTATGCTGGCTATAGAAGATCTAAGTTAGATCGCCGCAAGGTAGCGGCGCCCGGAAGGAACCGCCATGAGAGACGCAGTGATCGTCGAGGCCGTGCGCACCCCGATCGGCAAGGGCAAACCGTCCGGAGCCCTGCATCCCGTGCATCCGGTGGACCTGCTGGCACACAGCCTGCGCGAGGTGGTCCGCCGCAGCGGCATCGATCCGGAGCTGATCGACGACGTGATCGGCGGCGTGGTCACCCAGGTGGGCGAGCAGGCCGCCAATGTGACCCGCCGCGCCGCCCTGGCCGCCGGATACCCCGAATCGGTGCCCGCGACCACGGTCGACCGGCAGTGCGGCAGCAGCCAGCAGGCCATCCACTTCGCGGCACAGGGCGTGATCGCGGGCGCGTACGACGTCGTCGTCGCGACCGGACTGGAGTCCATGAGCCGAATTCCGATGGGCGCCAACGTGGTCGGCGCCACCGACCTGGATGGTGTCGCCTTCCGCGAGCGCTACCCGGAAGATCTGGTCCCGCAGGGGATCAGCGCCGAGCTGATCGCGGCGCGCTGGGGAATCGACCGCACCGCCATGGACGAGTTCGCCCTCGGCAGCCACGAAAAGGCCGCGCGGGCAACGAAGAACGGCTCGTTCGAGGCGCAGCTCGCCCCGGTCGGCGGCCTCACCGCCGACGAGGGCATTCGCGTCGGCAGCACCCTCGACACCCTGGCCGGACTACGCCCCGCCTACTACAGCGAGGAATACGCGGCTCGATTCCCCGAGATCGGCTGGAATGTCACCGCCGCCAACGCGAGTCAGATCAACGACGGCAGCGCCGCGGTGCTGATCATGACGAGTGAGAAGGCCCGCCGGCTCGGCCTCACCCCGCTCGCCCGGCTGCACAGCTTCGCCGTCGCGGGCGACGATCCGCTGCTCATGCTGACCGCGGTGATCCCGGCGACGCGGAAGGTGTTGCAGCGGGCCGGTTTACGGCTGTCAGATATCGATCTGATCGAGATCAACGAGGCATTCGCCTCCGTGGTGCTGGCGTGGCAGCGCGAGACCGGTGCGGATCTGTCGCGGGTCAATGTGCACGGCGGGCGATCGCGCTGGGGCATCCGCTGGGGGCCTCCGGTGCGCGGCTGGCCACCACCCTGGTACATGCCATGGCCGAGCGCGGCGCCCGCTACGGGCTGCAAACCATGTGCGAGGCAGGCGGTCTGGCCAACGCCACCATCTACGAGCGGCTGTAGGCAGCGACCGCTCGGCCCGGTGGGTCAATACGAAACGGCAACGAGCGCAACGACGAACCCGGCCAACCACGCCTCGGCGATCAAGGGCGCGGCCAGCAACGCATACGGCCACGACGACCGGCGATCCAGCACCGCCTCGACGGTCCGGTAACCGGAAAATACGAGCGCCGCGGCGATTCCGACCCACGCCACGAGGTAGGCGAGTGGCAGGTACCGCGCCGATCCACGCGTGCGCTGCTCGGCCATCAGGTCGTAGGGCAGGCCGTAACGCGCTACCGCCCAACCCACTGCGCACATGGTGGCGTAGACGAACAGGGTCGGACCGAAGTCCCGGCCACGCAGCGGGGGCTTCGATTCCGACCAAGGCTCCATACTCCATGGAACCACCCGCATTCCTCGCGGAACGGATCGAGGTAGGCATGCCGCCAGCCTGGCCTGTCCCGCCCACATCCGGATCCGCAGTACTACTCACCCGACCCGCGATCATTAGGCTGGCGGCGTGAGTGATCTGCTGGATCCGGAATCCGCCCTGGTCTACGCGATACCGCTGCGTACGCGTTTCCGCGGCATCACCGTCCGCGAGGGAATGCTGCTCGAGGGCCCGCTCGGCTGGGGCGAGTTCTGCCCGTTTCCCGAATACGACGACCGTGAGGCCGCCGGGTGGCTGGCCACCGCCGTCGAGCAGATCACCGTCGGATGGCCGGAGCCGGTGCGCGACCGCATACCGGTCAATTGCACCGTGCCCGCGGTCGGCCCCGAGCGCGCCTACGAGATCGTGTCCGGATCCGGTTGCCGCACAGCGAAAGTGAAGGTGGCCGACCATCCGGAATCGCTGCCGGAGGATCTGGAGCGGGTGGCCGCGGTGCGCGATGCGCTCGGCCCCGGCGGCGCGATCCGCGTGGACGCCAACGCGCTGTGGGACGTCGATACCGCGGTGGCGAACATCAAGCGGATCGACAGTGCCGCAGGCGGTTTGGAGTACGTCGAGCAACCCTGCCGCACGGTCGAGGAGCTGGCCGCCGTCCGGCGCCGGGTCGACGTCCGCATCGCCGCCGACGAATCCATCCGCCGCGCCGAGGATCCGCTGCGCGTGGCGGTGGCCGGCGCCGCCGACGTGGCCGTCCTCAAGTGCACCCCGCTCGGCGGCGTCCGCCGGGCCCTGCGGGTCGCCGAGGCCGCGGGCCTGCCCTGCGTGGTCTCCTCCGCCCTGGAAACGAGCATCGGCCTGTCCGCCCAGCTAGCCCTCGCGGGCGCCCTGCCCGACCTCGACTTCGCCTGCGGCCTGGGCACCCTGCGCCTGTTCGAGGGCGACGTGATCACCGATTCCCTGATCCCCGTGGACGGACATCTCCCCGTCCCGCGCACCCCACCACCCCCGAATCCCGCACTGCTACACCGTTTCCGCCACCCGGACCCGGACCGAACCCGCTGGTGGCGAGACCGCCTCGAGCGCGTACGCACACTGCTCGACTGATTCGGAATCCTCGCGGTTCAGGCGACGCGCTCGTGGCGCAGCATCACGACCTGGTTGTCGAAGGTGCGGGATTCGACCAGGCGCAGGGCGGCGCGCAGCTTCGTGTCGGTGAAGACCGGCTTGCCGCCGCCGAGCAGGACCGGGTGGACGAAGATGCGGTACTCATCGATGAGGCCCAGGCGGGTGAGGCTGGCGGCCATGTCCGAACCGCCGAAGATGATGAACGTCTTGTCCTCGTCGTTCTTGATCGCGGCGAGTTCCTCGGGGCTGTGCACCACCCGGGTGTTCCAGTCGGCGGACCGCAGCGTCCGCGACAGCACGACCTTCGGCTTGGCCCGCCACATCGGCGCGAACTCCAGGTCGTGCGGGTGGTCGGAGATTTCCTCGGCCTTGGGCCAGTACGACGACATCATGTCCCACACGACGCGTCCGTACAGGAAGGCGTCCGCCTCGTCCCCGGCCACCCGGCTGTATTCGCTCAGCTCCGGATCCATGACCGGCCAGTCGAACTCACCGTTCGGGCCCTCGATGTACCCATCCAACGACTGAGCGACGAAGTGGATGATCTTGCCCATTGCGCTACTCCCTGCTGTGTTCTGGCTGTCTGTACCGCGGACCCTCCGCGGTATCCGATCTTGTAGACGGGTCGACAGCGCCGAACTCATCGGCGCGCCTGTGATGCAGTATCACGGTCGGCACCAGGACGCTTGTGGGCGGCATACGGCCCATCCCGTTCCGTCGGCGTTGGGCACCTCCGTCCAGGTCGCGGTGCTCGGCTCGGTGCCGAGGGCGCGCTGCGGCGTCTCGGGGGCGGTGCGGCGCTGCTGGCGGTATTCGCGGCGGTTGTCCCGGATCTCGGCCTGCCGCAACGGATTCGATTCGGTGTGGTGGTAGCCGCGCGGATCGATGTGGCGCCAGCCCGTGGTGTCCCGGTTGGTGGCGGCGCCGCGGTCGGAGGAATGGTTCGCGCGGCCCCCGGGGTCCGCACCGGCGGCACCGGCGGTGAGTACCACCCCCGCCACCGTCGCCCCCGTGACCAGAACCAGCGCGGCGGTCCGCGACGCCCACCGCCCGGCAGAGGTCGGCGACCGGAGAATCTCGCTGCCCGCCGCGCCCGCGGCCGCTCGATCCGATGCGTAGCGATGCCCGCCGGCGTCTCGCCGGGACGAAGGGGAGGTTCGCCGCTGTGGAAGTACACGTCGCATTTCGGCTCCTTTGCCTGTCTGCTGTCGTGCGCTCTGGTCACCTATCCGACAGAGCCCATCTACGTAGGTGAATAGTACGTAACAAAATAGTACGTACTTGGGCCGTAGATGGCCGGTAGATGTGGCCGAGGCCATAGCCTCGAGGAGAGGTCAGCCGAAGCGCACGCCGCAGCCGGACATGGTGCTGCGCAGCAACAGCGCGGCTTCCGGCCCGATCACGCCGTCGACGAGTTCCACATAGCGGGAACAGAATTCGGGTCCGTGCGGCGCCAGCTCGGCGCCCTCCGGCTCGAGATGGTGGGCGATCTCGTGCAAGATCACCAATTCCCGCAGCGCCCAAGCGCTTCCGCTGCGATGCAGCGGGACGGCGAGCACGGCGCGCTCGGATTCGTAATGGGCCGCAGTGGTTCCGGTACGGGCGCGGACGGTCAGCGGCGTGGCCGCGCGAACCCACCGCGCCCGCACCCAGTTCAGGGCCAGCACACGATCGGCATAGGTCTGCACCGACTCCACCGAGGCGAACCGCCGCTCGACCGGCAGCGTGATCTGCGACCCGTGCAGCTCGACGGTCCGCACCCCGTGCTCATCGGCCCGCTCGAACATCCGCCGCACCAACCCCTCGGCGTCGTACACCCGCCCCCGCTGCCCATCCCGCACGCTCACGCGTCGGGGGAGGCGAGTCGGCCTCGGGGGGCGCCCAATTCGGGGGCGTTGCCGAGGCGTGCGGCTCGGCCCGCGCGGTCGCCCGCACGGCGCGCGGCGGCGGAATACCCGGCCGACTCCTGCGGGCCGCGCCAGGTGCCGCGGGCCTCCGAGGTCCGGGTGTAGAAGTCGTGGAGTTCGAGTTCCTTGTCGCGCAGGGCGAGTGCGGTGCCGGTGGCGGCCGGTTCGGCCCGCACCTCCGCCTCCACGTCGGCCTTCACCTCGGCCAGGCGCTTGCCGACCCGGGCGGCGAACGCCATCTGGAAATTCAGCCGGGCCGTCACCGCTGCGACAGGGGCCTGAACGCGCCGCTGCACCTTTCGGCCGAAGCGCTTCTCGACGACGATCTTCTCCACCACGGCCGACTTGTACCGGCCGGATTTGATGTAGTGATCCGAGGCCCGCACCATCTGCACCAGCAGGCTCGTATAGAGCGCCTCGCAGGTGGCGATGTCGGTGTCGAAGCCGAAGGCGTACACCTGCGTCGACGACCGCGCCACATCGCAGCGCACATCGTTGGCGGCCGCGATCGCCACGAACAGCTGGACATAGGTGCGCAACCCGCGCTTACCGGCCTCGCCGATCGGAATGACCTTCTGCGTCGGCGTCTTCCGGCGCTCACGCCCGGCGACATGGGCGCGCGCGACCGTGAGATCGATCGACGAACGGGTCGCCAGGCGCTGGGCGGCAGCGAGAAATGCCTCGGCCTCGTGCTCGTTGTCGGTCGACTCGGCCTGGCGCAGCAGCCCGCCGATGCGGGTGAGCAGTTTGTCCTGAGTCAGCTGGGTCGACATCGCGGCCCAGGATACGAGAACCGACCGACACATTCCGCGCCGAACAATGTATCTTGCCTTGTGCAACCGGCTGAGTGTGCTGGCGCTCACGAGTACGCGTCGCTGGCGCTCGGCGTCCTCATGCGTCGGAGCGCGCTGCGTCGATCGTTGACTCGCGAGCTCGCTCACGTCTCGACCCTGGAGTATCGATGGCTTTGAACAAGGTGTCGTCACGACGCTCGTCCCTGGTGTCTCGCGCCGCGTTGGCCGCACTGTCGGCGGCGCTGCTGACGGCGGGATTCACCAGTGCGTGTTCGAGCGGCGACGGAAACGACGCCACCTCCCAGAACCTGAGCGGGCGCGGCCCGATCACCTATGTGGAGGGTAAGGACACCACCGAATCCGGTGCGGTCAAGCAGCTCGTCGAGCGCTGGAACGCCGCCCATCCGGACGAGAAGGTGACCTTCAAGGAGCAGTCCAACGACGCCTCCCAGCAATACGACGACCTGGCCCAGCACATGCGGGCCAAGCAGTCCGACTACGACGTGATGGCGCTGGACGTCCCCTGGACCGCCGAGTTCGCGGCCAAGGGCTGGATCCAGCCGCTGAAGGATTCCTTCGCCGTCGACACCTCCACCCTGCTGTCGCCGACCGTCGCCAGCGCCACCTACAAGGGCACCCTGTACGCGGCGCCGCGCAACACCAACGGCGGCCTGCTGTACTACCGCAAGGACCTGGTGCCCAACCCGCCGCGCACGTGGTCGGAACTGCTGGCGCAGTGCGGCGCCGCCCGCGACCCCCAGATCGGCTGCTACGCCGGGCAATTCGCGCCCTACGAGGGTCTGACCGTGAACACCGCCGAGGTGATCAACGGCTTCGGCGGCACCTTCGTCGGCCCCGACGGCAAGACGCCGACCGTCAACAGCCCGCAGTCGCGCGCCGGTCTGCAGGTGCTCGTCGACGCGTACAAGAACGGGGACATCCCGAAGGAGGCCATCACCTTCAAGGAGCCCGAGAGCCAGAACGCCTTCGCCCAGGGCAAACTGATGTTCCTGCGCACCTGGCCGAACTTCTACGGCGTGGCCAACGCCGACTCCTCGGTGGTGAAGGGCAATTTCGGCGTCGCCCCGCTGCCCGGCAAGGACGGCATCGGCGCCTCCACCCTCGGTGGTTACAACGCCGCCATCAGCGCCTTCTCCAAGAACAAGGCCACCGCGCTGGACTTCCTGCGGTTCATGATCAGCGAGGACGCGCAGCGCATCGTCGCCGAGGGGGCCTTCCCTCCGGTGCGGCAGTCGATGTACGACGACCCGGCGCTGATCGCGAAGTTCCCGTACCTGCCCGCGCTGAAGGATTCGATCGCCAGCGCGGTACCGCGCCCGGTCACCCCCTACTACCCTGCCGTGTCGAAAGCCATCCAGGACAACGCTTATGCTGCGCTGACCGGAACGAAATCCGTCGATGACGCGATTACCGGCATGCAGAAGGGCATCCAAGCCGCCGGCTCCTGAGCGGCGGTGCACACACACCGAGTCAGTCCCGTAGGAGAGAAGAACGTGTCAGATCCTTCGGGAGCGACCGACCTCGCGCCGCCCGCCGCACCGGCGGATCCGCCCCCGGTCCGGGCGGCCCGGTCCCGCAGCCTCCTGCAGGGTCCGGCCCGCGCCTGGTTGTTCGTCGCGCCCGTGCTGGTGGCGCTGGCCGTCATCATCGGCTATCCGGTGGTGCGGGCGCTGTGGATGTCGTTCCAGAAGGACTCCGGCCTCAACGAGGCCACCGGCATGTTCGAAGAGGGCGGCTTCGCGGGGTTCGACAACTACACGCACTGGCTGCTGCAGCAGTGCACCATCCCGGGCGGCGGCCTGGAGGCCTGCCCGACCGGCAACCTGGGCTCGCAGTTCTGGGTCGCCGTCGGCATCACGCTGCTGTTCACGGTCGTGACCGTCACGCTCGAGGCCACCATCGGGCTCGGCATGGCCATGGTGATGGGCAAAACGTTCCGCGGGCGCGCACTGCTGCGGGCGGCCGTGCTGATCCCGTGGGCGATCCCCACCGCCGTCACCGCGCGGCTGTGGGAGTTCATGTTCCAGTACGACGGCGTGGTGAACCGGGTGCTGGGCACCCACATCCTGTGGCAGACCGACCCGATGTGGTCGCGGTTCGCAGTGATCATCGCCGACGTCTGGAAGACCACGCCCTTCATGGCGCTGCTGATTCTGGCCGGGCTGCAGGTGATTCCGGCCGACGTGTACGAGGCGGCCCGCGTCGACGGGGCCTCGGCCTGGCAGCGGTTCGTCCACATCACGCTGCCGCTGCTGAAGCCGGCGCTGCTGGTGGCGGTGCTGTTCCGGACGATGGACGCGCTGCGCCTGTACGACCTGCCCGCGATCATGACGCAGGGCAACCCAGCGACCCGGACCATCTCCATCCTGGTGGTCGACCAGGTGCGCCAGGGCCAGAACAGTGCCGCGGCGCTGTCGGTGATCACCTTCCTACTGATATTCGCGGTCGCCTTCGTGCTGGTGAAGGTGCTGGGCGCCAACGCCGTCGCGACCCAGGAAGAGCAGCGGAGGGCGCACTGATGACCACGACCCTGACCGAGCCCACCACCGCCCCCGTGACCGCCCGCGTGCCGTGGCAGAAGCGATTCGGCTCGGCGCGGATCTATATCGGCGCGCTGATCGTGCTGGTGTGGGGCCTGGGGCCGTTCTACTGGATGGTGGTCACCGCCTTCCGCGACCCGGCCTACACCTTCGACAACACGCCCTGGCCGACCCACCTCACGCTGGAGAACTTCCACAACGCCTTCGACACCACGCGCGGCAACGACTTCGGCCGGGCGGTGACCAACAGCGTCATCATCGGGCTGTTCACCGCGGTGATCGCGCTGCTGATCGGCATGTTCGCCGCCTACGCGCTGGCGCGCCTCACCTTCAAGGGCAAGACGCTGGTGGCCGGGCTGGTGCTGAGCGCGTCGATGTTCCCGGTGGTGGTGCTGGTGACGCCGCTGTTCCAGCTGTTCACCAATATCGGCTGGATCGGGCAGTACCAGGCGATGATCATCCCGAACATCTCGTTCGTGCTGCCGCTGACCGTCTACATCCTGGCCTCGTTCTTCGCGGATCTGCCGTGGGAGCTGGAGGAGGCCGCGCGCATCGACGGCGCCAGCCGCTTCCAGGCGTTCCGCCTGGTCATGCTGCCGCTGGCCGCGCCCGCGGTCTTCACCACCGCCATCCTGGCGTTCATCGCCGCGGTCAACGAGTACCTGCTGGCCCGGCTGCTGTCCGCCGATGCCACCGAACCGGTGACGGTGGCGATCGCCCGCTTCTCCGGCAACGACCCGTTGGTGCAGCCGTACGCGGCCATCATGGCCGCGGGCACCATCGTCACGGTCCCGCTGGTCATCATGGTGCTGATCTTCCAGCGCCGCATCATCTCGGGCCTGACCGCGGGCGGCGTCAAGAGTTAGGTTCGTCGCCGCAAGTCTCCCGAGCGCGTCGAACGACCCAGTAATGTGGGGTTTCGATCCTTGTTCTGGTGGTAGTTCGATCTTTGTTCGTGCAGGTGTTCGTGCAGTTCGACATCTCGGGAGATGATCGTGGGCTCGATCCGCAAGCGGCGGCACGGCAGTGACAGCACGGCGCCGTATCCGTCGGTCGCCGGATGGAACGAGCCTGCCGGGGTCACCGCGCGGCGCCAGCGCGCACAGCACGGGGGACGGCCGCATCGGCGGGGGCGGCCGCCGAATCGCGCCGCGCCCCGGTCTCGCCCGCCGCGCACCCGGGCGCAGCGCGTGCGGCGGCTGCTGCTGGCGCTGTTCCTGATCTTCATCGTGCTGCCGTCGCTGCTGGTCACGCTGGCGTACTGGAGCGCCGAGATTCCCGATCCGGCGGCGGTGCAGAGCAACCAGATCGCGACCATCACCGCCTCCGACGGTTCCACGGTGCTGTCGAAAGTGGTTCCGCCGGAAGGTAACCGGACGCCGGTGCCGCTGTCGGACGTACCGGTGCGGGTGCGCGATGCGATGCTGTCGGCCGAGGACCGCAACTTCTACACCAATCCCGGCTACTCGACCTCGGCGTTCCTGCGCGCGGCCCGCGACAACATGCTGGGCCACGACGACGCCGGCGGCGGCTCCACCATCACCCAGCAGTACGTCAAGAACGCCTTCCTCAGCTCCGAGCGCACCCTGTCGCGCAAGATGCGCGAGCTGATCATCTCCGCGAAGATGGCGCGGCAGTGGAGCAAGGACGACATCCTCGCCGCCTACTTCAACACCATCTACTACGGCCGCGGCGCGTACGGGATCGCCGCGGCGGCGAAGGCCTACTTCGACAAGCCCGTCCCGCAGCTGACCCTGGCCGAGGGTGCGGTGCTGGCCTCGGTGGTGCGCACGCCGTCGATCCTGGATCCGGAAACCCATCTGGAGCAACTGAAGACGCGCTGGAACTACGTCCTCGACGGCATGGTCGAGATGGGGGTGCTGCCGCGGGCGGAGCGCGCCGCGGTGCAGTTCCCGGTGATCGCGCCGATCACGGTGGCGGCCGACGACTCCGCGCGCGGCGCGTCGGGCCTCATCCGCACGCAGGTGCTGCGCGAACTCCGCGCGTCCGGGGTGAGCGAACAGGACATCAACACCGGGGCCCTGCAGGTCGTGACGACCATCGACGCCCGCGCGCAGCAGGCCGCGCTGGACGCCGTGCACGGCCGCCTGGGCCCGCAGCCGCCCGAATTGCGCGGCGCGGTGGTGTCGATCGACCCGCGCTCGGGTGCGGTGCGGGCCTACTACGGCGGCGAGGACGGCGCGGGATTCGATTTCGCGCAGGCGCCCCTGCAGACCGGGTCCGCGTTCAAGACCTTCGCCGTGGTCGCCGCATTGCAGCAGGGCATCCCGCTGTCGTACGCGCTCGACAGCTCGCCGCTGACGGTGAACGGTCAGAAGGTCACCAACGTCGAGGGCGAATCCTGCGGAACCTGTTCCGTCGCAGAGGCTTTCAAGCGCTCCCTGAATACCAGCTTCTACCGGCTCACCAACACCGTCGGCCCGAAGGCCGTCGCCGACGCCGCCCACATGGCCGGAATCCCCGAGCAGATTCCCGGGGTCCCCGGCAAGACGCTGACCGAGGACGGCGGCCTGCCGACGCCGTCCATCGTCCTGGGCGTGTATTCGGTGCGGCCGATCGATATGGCCTCCGCCTACGCCACCATCGCCGCGTCGGGGGTGTATCACCAGCCGTACTTCGTGCAGCGCGTAGTCACCGGCGACGGCCGGGTGCTGCTGGACCGCGGCGCCCCGGACGGCGGACAGCAGCGCATCGCGCCGCACGTCGCCGAGGGAACCATGCAGGCGATGCTGCCGATCGCCGATTACTCCAACGGGCACGGCCTGGCGGGCCGCCCGTCGGCCGCCAAGACCGGCACCACCCAGCTCGGCGACACCGGCGAGAACAAGGACGCCTGGATGATCGGCTTCACCCCGTCGCTGTCGACGGCGGTGTGGATCGGCACCGAGCAGTCCCAGCCGATCCACACCACGCGGGGCGCACCGATCTACGGGTCCGGCCTGCCCGCCGACATCTGGAAGCAGACCATGGACGGCGCCCTGGCCGACACTCCGGTCGAGCAGTTCCCGGCGCCCGCCCCGGCCGCCCCGATGGGACCGATGTTCGGCGAGCAGCCGTCGGCACCGGCGCAGGGACCGTTCGATGTGCTTGCCCCGCCGCCGAATTCGCCGCCGGAGCAGGTGATCGTCATACCTCCGGCGCCGCCGGAGCCACCGAAGCAGGTGGAGATCTTCCCGGGGCTGAGCATTCCGGTGCCGGGCTGAACAACAAGGGCCGCGCACTCGGTTGTGACAAAACGAATCCTCGATGTGCGGCCGTCACTCTGCCGCCCCGATAGGGTGGAGCAGGGCGACGAGACGGGTGGCAGGATGCGGGAGGATGTGCGCATTCCACACAGCACGAGACTTAGGGGCGACACCGGTGGATTTCAATGTCGTTGACCGCCACGAGACGCTGGTGGCGGGGACGGTGCTACGGAGCCCGGCGCTCGCGGTCGAGGGACCGCGCCGGTTGAAGGTGGAGGAGGCATGGAAGCGCAATCTCGCGCGCAAACTCCCCGGGCCCCCGGCGACGGCGTACGTGGACCACGCACCGGAGATCGGGTCGTACCTGACCCACATCGTCGGATATCGCTGCGCAAGCCTGGACGATCTGGAGCCCGGTGACGTGCTGGCCCGGGTCCCCGGCGGCCGGTTCGCGCGGTTCATCCGCAGCGGCGACAATCTCGGCGACACCATCGTGTCGGTCTGGCGCGCGGTGTGGGATCTGGAGGCGGCCGGCGCCCTGGTCCGCGCCTATACCGGCGATTTCGAGCACTACCCGGATTCGAAGACGGTCGAGGTGTTCGTCGCCCTGACCGACGACGCCACCCTCGGCGAGGGCAACAGGTAGGGGGCACAACCGTGGACTTCGAGATTGTCACGCTGGACGAGAGCATGGTCGCGGGCCTGACGGTCCCGCTCGCCGGGCGCGAGGTGACCGCCCGCGACCTGGACCTGGTGAACTTCACCTGGGATCGGTATCTGTCCCGGGAGAAGAACGTGCCCCGGGTGGCGGCCTACATCGGGCAGAACGACCACGCCGTCGCGGTGCTCGGCTACGCGCTCGACTCGCTGGACCAGTTGGATGTCGGCGACGTGACGACCCGGATCCCGGCCGGGCGCTACGCCCGCTTCGTCGTCTCCGACAAGCCCTACGACCTGCTGCGCACCGCCTGGGCGAAGGTCTCCAAGGCCGAGGCCGCGGGCACCATCACCCGCTCCCATCGCGCGGAGGTCGAGCGCTACACGGGCCCGACCTCCGTCGAGGTCTACGTCTCCCTGGACTGATTCCGGCCAAAAGCATGCCGGAAAGGAAGGCCCCGCCGGGGGTGTGGGGGCGGGGGGGGCCAAGGGGGGGGGGGTTTTTTTGGGGCCCCCGGAGAACCCCCGCCGGGGGGCCCGCGGCGGGGGGGGGCCGCCGGTCGCTGTAGCACACCAGCACACTGTGGCGGTCAGTGCTCGCCTCTTGATGCCAGTCGATCTGCGGCGGACAATTCCCGGTAGCCGCAAGCTCGCCCGACACCGAGAGGGACCTCCACCATGGGC
>NZ_JARWQD010000276.1 GCF_029869545.1 Nocardia wallacei
ATCGGACGGAATCGAGTCGTAGCCACAGGAATTCACGATCTTCGCGCCCGTCTCCACGGCGCGGTCGTGGAACCGGTCGATGCATTCGCGGATGAACAGCGGCTCACCGGTGAGGTCGGCGTAGTGGGTGCCCGCCTCCGCCCCCCCCCCCCCCTCCCCCCCCCCCCCCCCCTCCCCCCCCCCCCCCCCCCCCCCCCCCCCCCCCCCCCCCCCCCCCCCGCCGGGAAGTCGAGGAGTCGGATGCGAGCTCCTCCAGCACCTGCCCGAAACGCTGAACTCGTTGTGCGGCAAGGACTTGGCGCGCGGTCTCGGCGTGGTAGTCCCGCACGGTCTCCGCGATCTCGGCCAGGTACCGCACCCGTGCGGGCGGGATGATCTGCGCGAATCTCGTCGATACCTTGGTATCCACCTTGGGCAGGGCACCGGGCTCCAGCGGCAGTCCCTTCTCCGCCAGCAAACCGGCCAGGTGCTGGTAGAGCGCGGTGACGCCGTCGTCGTTGAATGTGGCTGCGCTGGTGCCGAATACGGGCATCTCCTCGGGTGAGGAACCGAACGCCTCGCGATTGCGGACCAGCTGCCGCGACACGTCTCGCAGCGCATCGGCCGCGCCCCGGCGCTCGAACTTGTTGATCGCCACCACATCCGCGTAATCGAGCATGTCGATCTTCTCCAGCTGCGAGGCGGCGCCGAATTCCGGCGTCATCACATACAGCGACACGTCGACATGGTCGATGATGGCCGCGTCGCCCTGGCCGATGCCGGGGGTCTCCAGGATCACCAGGTCGTACCCGGAAGCCTTGCACGCCAGTATCATCGCGTCGATATTGGTCGGCAGCTCGCGGCCGCCTCGGGTCGCCAGCGAGCGGAAGTAGACGTGGTCGCCGTCCAGGGCGTTCATCCGGATCCGGTCGCCCAGCAGCGCGCCGCCCCCGCGCCGCCGCGTCGGATCCACCGCCAGGATGGCCACGCGCAGCTTGTCCTGCTGATCCGAGCGCAGGCGGCGCACCAATTCGTCGGTGAGCGAGGACTTTCCGGAGCCGCCGGTGCCGGTGATGCCCAGCACGGGGACCGTCCGGTCCGCTGCCGCGGCCGTGACGGCCTGAAGGTCGGCGGTGGGCAGCGCGTCATGCTGCAGGCAGGTGAGCGTGCGCGCCAAGGCTTTTCGCTCACCGGACAGCACCGCCTCGACCGGCGCCGGGGTCTGCGAGAGGTCGACATCGCAGTCCCGGACCAGCTCGTTGATCATGCCCGGCAGCCCCAGCCGCTGCCCGTCCTCGGGGGAGAAGATGCGCACCCCGGCGTCGGCGAGCCGGGCGATCTCGTCGGCGACGATCACCCCGCCGCCGCCCCCGAAGATCCGCACGTGCTCGGCGCCCGCCTCGCGCAGCGCCGCCGCCAGATACTCGAAGTACTCGACGTGCCCGCCCTGATACGAACTGACCGCCACGCCCTGCGCGTCCTCGGTGAGCACCGCGTCCACCACCTCGTGCACGGCCCGGTTGTGCCCGAGATGTATCACCTCGGCCCCCTGCGACTGCAGGATCCGCCGCATGATGTTGATCGCCGCATCGTGCCCGTCGAAAAGCGCCGCCGAGGTCACGAAGCGCACGGGATGGACAGGCGTGTGCAGGTCGGCCATGGTGTCCTCCGGCAAGTCCGTTTGGCGCCCAATACTAGGACGTCAAACTAAGTCTAGGGTGAGGACGGTCACACCGCCAGAGAGCCGCCACCCGGCGACGTCCGCTGCCCGGAAGTTTGCGCGCGCATCCCAGTTCAGGCTGACCGCACCCGCGACTTCCGCCCGGCCTCGAGCTGCATAGCCTGCTGCTTCACTATCTGGTTCGTGGGCCTTTCTCACGCTCCCTGCCGGGTTCTTCTCGACCGGCGCGTGTCCGAGCTGCCTCTATCTCGTCGCGGGACGGTGGTTCGACGCCTGGCGTCGGCTGGGTAACCCTCAACACATCGACCGCCTCGCGAGCCATGTCGCCGGGCTGGCCCCTGGCCGCCGCTTCCCGTGCCTCCCGCCCCCCGGATGTGCTGGCGCATTATTCGGTGCGCCTCCGGCGCAGTGAGCGGGCTATCGGGATGCCTGTGGTCCAGTCCAGCGTTGTCGGGAAGCGTGGCCGCCCACGTGTTCGGTGGGTTCACCGTCTTCGGGTCGCATACCACTCACGATTCACCCTCGCCCGCAGGCGGGTTGTGTTGGGGGGTTCGGCTTCGATCAGCGCGGTGCAGGTACGTCGATGATCAGCTCGGACGGGTTGGGGTTCGTGCTCACCTGGACGGCTACTCGGCCTGAGCCCTCGAGGGTGAAAAAGGCTGCGTGCCAGCCGTAGTGGCCGTCGTATTCGGTCTTGCGTGTTTCGGTCTTGTTCGCGCCGGTGTCCAGGTTTCGCATCGTGACGGTGGTGGAGATTTCGCAGTTTCCGCCCGGGGACGCGGACAGCGAGCCGAGGGGGTTGGGGTCGGGGGTGAAGTTCACCGTGACGCGGGCCGAGCTGTCGATGAAGTTCGCGAACTCCCCGGCCTGTTGACCCTGGCTGGCCGAGACCTCGGCGGTGACCCTGCCCGAGCAGCCCGCGTCGTTGACCTGGGCGGGTTCGAAATGCAGCGGGTCCGCGGACGCCGGACCGGCCGGGATCAACAACGCCAGAATCGGCAGGATCGGTGCTGCGGCGATCTTCAGTGCGGTTCGCTTCATGGCTTCCGTCCCTTCTCGCGCTGATCGCGAGGATCACGCACCCGTCCGGCAAATGATCATCATGCTACCCACCCGCGAATCGGTGGGATGAATCACATCTCGGGACCGCCGTCTACCAATACTTGGATGTCCAACTATAGGATGCCCGTGTACCGCCCGATCCGGGCGTTGTGGCAGGTCATCGACGGCATCGAGAACAGGACTGGCATGGTTCGCGAACTCACGCACTTCATCGGCGGGCGGCACGTCTCGGGGGCGTCCGGCACTTTCGGCGACGTCTACGACCCGAGTGCCGGGCAGGTCCAGGCTCGGGTGCCGCTGGCGAGCGCCGCCGAGGTCGGGGCGGCCGTCGCGAACGCGGCGGAGGCGCAGCGGGAATGGGCGGCGTTCAATCCGCAGCGGCGGGCCCGGGTCCTGATGAAGTTCCTGACCCTGGTCCAGGACGAGATGGATTCCCTGGCGGCGCTGCTGTCCTCGGAGCACGGCAAGACGATCGCCGACGCCAAGGGCGATATCCAGCGCGGCCTCGAGGTCGTCGAATTCGCCACCGGCATACCGCATCTGCTCAAGGGTGAGTACACCGAGAGCGCGGGCACCGGCATCGACGTGTACTCGATGCGGCAGCCGCTCGGCGTGGTCGCGGGGATCACCCCGTTCAACTTCCCCGCCATGATCCCGCTGTGGAAGGCCGGTCCGGCGCTGGCATGCGGAAATGCGTTCGTGCTCAAGCCTTCCGAGCGCGACCCCTCGGTGCCGCTGCGCCTGGCGGAGCTGTTCCTCGAGGCCGGGATGCCCGCGGGCGTGTTCAATGTGGTCAACGGCGACAAGGTGGCCGTGGACGCGCTGCTGACCGATCCGCGGATCAAGGCCGTCGGCTTCGTCGGCTCGACGCCGATCGCCCAGTACATCTACGAGACCGCGACCGCGCACGGCAAGCGCGCCCAGTGCTTCGGCGGTGCCAAGAACCACGCGATCGTCATGCCCGATGCCGATCTCGACGACGTGGCCGACCAGCTGATCGGCGCCGGATACGGCTCGGCCGGTGAGCGCTGCATGGCCATCTCGGTCGCCGTCCCGGTCGGCGAGGAGACCGCGGATCGGTTGCGCGCCAAGCTGATCGAGCGGGTGCACAAGCTCAACGTCGGCCGCTCCGACGATCCGGGTGCCGACTTCGGCCCGCTGGTCGGACGCGACGGCGTGGACCGAGTGAACAGCTACGTCCAGATCGGCGTCGAGGAGGGCGCGGAGCTGGTGATCGACGGCCGCGGTGTCACGGTCGAGGGCGCGGCGGACGGATTCTTCGCCGGGGCAACGCTGTTCGACCACGTCACGGCCGATATGCGGATCTATCGCGAGGAGATCTTCGGCCCGGTGCTCTCGATCGTGCGCGCGAAGGATTACGAGGAGGCGCTGCGCCTGCCCAACGAGCACGAATTCGGCAACGGCGTAGCGATTTTCACCCGCGACGGCGATACCGCGCGCGACTTCGCGGCCCGCGTCGAGGTCGGCATGGTCGGCATCAACGTGCCGATCCCGGTACCGATCGCGTACCACACCTTCGGCGGCTGGAAGCGGTCCGGCTTCGGCGATCTCAACCAGCACGGCCCGGACTCCATCCGCTTCTACACCAAGACCAAGACGGTGACGCAGCGCTGGCCCAAGGGCCTGAAGGAGTCCGACGCCTTCGTCATTCCGACGATGGACTGACCGTGTTCGTACTCGACGACGACGAGAAGGCGATCACGGAGACCGCCCGCAGCTTCGCCGACGAACTGCTCGCCCCCCATGCGCTGGAATGGGATGAGCGCAAACACTTTCCGGTCGATGTCGTCCGCAAGGCGGGTTCGCTGGGCATGGGCGGCATCTACGTCGGCGACGATGTGGGCGGTTCGGGGCTGCGCCGGCTGGATGCCGTGCGCATCTTCGAACAGCTGGCCACGGGATGCCCGGCGATCGCCGCGTACATCTCCATCCACAACATGGTCGCGTGGATGATCGACAGCTACGGGAGCCAGGCGCAGCGGCATCGCTGGCTGCCCGGGCTGACCTCGATGGATCTGCTCGGCAGCTACGCCCTGACCGAGCCGGGTGTCGGCTCCGACGCGGCGGCGTTGAGCACCAAGGCCGTTCGCGACGGCGACGGCTACTTGCTCACGGGCGTCAAGCAATTCATCTCCGGCGCGGGCAGCACCGACGTCTACGTGGTGATGGCGCGCACCGGTACCGACGGGGCGCGGGGCATCTCCGCCTTCATCGTCCCGGCGGATGCCCCGGGAATCTCCTTCGGCGCCAACGAGAAGAAGATGGGCTGGAACGCCCAGCCCACGCGGCAGGTGATCCTCGACGAGGTCCGGGTGCCCGCCGCCAACCTGCTCGGCGCCGAGGGCAACGGCTTCCGCATCGCCATGAACGGGCTCAACGGCGGGCGGCTCAATATCGCGGCCTGTTCGCTGGGCGGTGCGCAGTCGGCGCTGGACAAGTCCGTGGCATATCTGGCCCAGCGCAAGGCATTCGGTGCCCGGCTGCTGGACAATCCGGCGCTGCAGTTCGACCTGGCCGATATGCGGACCTCGGTGGAGGCCGCCCGGACGCTGCTGTGGCGGGCCGCGGCGGCGCTGGACGCCGACGCCGAGGACAAGGTGGAGCTGTGCGCGATGGCCAAGCGCTTCACCACCGACGCCGGATTCGAGGTCGCCAACAAGGCACTGCAATTGCACGGCGGCTACGGCTATCTGGCCGAATACGGCCTGGAGAAGATCGTCCGGGATCTGCGGGTGCACCAGATCCTCGAGGGCACCAACGAAATCATGCGGGTGGTCGTGGCCCGCTCAGTGGTAGGAGCAGCATGAGCGACGAGGTTCTGATCGACAAGCGCGACGGGCTCGGCCTGATCACGCTGAATCGGCCCAAGGCGATCAACGCGCTGAATCATCCGATGGCGCTGGCGATCCTGACCGCGCTGCGGGAATGGGCCGACGACGACGAGGTGCGCGCGGTCGTCGTGACCGGCGCGGGCGAGCGCGGGCTGTGCGCGGGCGGCGACATCGTCGCCATCTACAACGATGCGAAAGACAATGCCGCGCAGGGCAATTCGGTCTCGCATCGCTCGGCGGACTCCGCCACCGGCCGGTTCTGGCGAGACGAGTACATCCTCAACGCCGCTATCGGCCGGTACCCGAAGCCCTATGTGGTCGTCATGGACGGCATCGTGATGGGCGGCGGCGTCGGGCTGTCCGGGCACGGCAGTCACCGCATCGTCACCGAACGGTCCAAGGTCGGCATGCCGGAGACCGGTATCGGCTTCATCCCGGATGTCGGCGGCACCTACCTGCTGTCGCGGACGCCCGGCGAGATCGGGGCCCATGTCGCGCTCACCACCGCGCGCATGAGCGCGGGCGACGCCATCGCCGCCGGATTCGCCGACTACTTCGTTCCCTCCGACCAGATTCCGGCGCTGCTGGAGGCGCTGCGCACCGCGGACCCGGACGTGGCGATCGCCAAGTTCGCGCAACCGGCCCCGGCCTCCGAGCTTGTCGCGCAACGGGACTGGATCGACGCCTGCTACAGCGCCGACACCGTGGAGGAGATCGTCGCGCGGCTGCAGGCGCGCCCCGAACCCGAGGCGCACCGCGCGGCAGCCGACGTACTGTCGAAATCGCCTGTGGCACTGAAGGTTACGCTGCGCTCGCTGCGCAACGCCGGTGCCGCCGCGAGCCTCGAGGAGGCGCTGAACGAGGAGTACCGGGTCTCGGTGGCCTCGCTGTCCAGCCATGATCTGGTCGAGGGCATCCGCGCGCAGGTGGTGGACAAGGACCGCAACCCCCGATGGCGGCCCGCCACCCTCGCCGACGTCCCGGCCGATCGGGTCGACGCCTACTTCGCCGAGCTGGGCGACGACGAACTGAATCTCGTTGCCCCGGAAGGAAACCGATGAGCATCAAGGTCGCATTCCTCGGACTCGGCCACATGGGTGGACCGATGGCCGCCAACCTGGTGAGGGCCGGATACGAGGTCCTGGCCTTCGACCCGGTCCCCGCCGCGCAGGAGCAGGCCCGCACCGACGGCGCCACCGTCGTCGACACCGGCGCCGCGGCCGCCGCCGAGGCCGAGATCGTCATCACCATGCTGCCCAACGGCCGCATCGTGCTCGACGCCTATCCGGACCTGCTGGCCGCCGCCAAGCCCGGCACCCTGTTCGTCGACTGCTCCACCATCGACGTCGGCGACGCCAAGCGGGCCGCGGAACTGGCTGTGGCAGCGGGACATCGGGCGCTGGACGCTCCGGTGTCCGGTGGCGTCGCGGGCGCTGCGGCGGGCACGCTCACCTTCATGGTCGGCGGGGAGGCCGAGGACTTCGCCGCGGCCCGGCCGCTGCTCGAGGTGATGGGCGGCAAGGTGGTGCACTGCGGCGGCGCGGGCGTCGGCCAGGCCGCCAAGATCTGCAACAACATGATGCTGGGCATCTCCATGATCGGCCTGTCCGAGGCGATCGTGCTCGGCGAGAAGCTGGGCCTGAGCCACGAGAAGTTCTTCGATGTGGTCTCGACGGCCTCGGGGCAGTGCTGGGCGCTGACCACCTACTGCCCCGTGCCCGGGCCCGTCCCCACCAGCCCGGCCAACAACGACTACCGGCCCGGATTCGCCACCGCGCTGATGACCAAGGACCTGGGCCTGGCCGCGAACGCGTTGCGCGACAACGGCGTCGACGGGCAGATCGGCCTGCTCGCCGCCGAGGTCTACAACCGGTTCAACCAGGCCGAGGCGGACAAGGACTTCTCCGCTATCGTCACCGATATCCGCACGCGATCCGGAGAGGAACACCAGTGAGCGAATTCGAGACCATCCTGCTGGAGCGCAAGGGGCGCGTCGCCCTCCTCACGCTGAACCGGCCGAAGGCCCTCAATGCGCTGAATTCGCAGGTCCTCACCGACATCACCGCCGCCCTCGACGAGCTCGAGGCCGATGAGAACATCGCCGCCGTCGTGCTCACCGGGTCGGAGAAGGCGTTCGCGGCCGGGGCCGACATCAAGGAGATGCAGAGCAAGTCCTACATGGACATGTTCCTGGCCGACCATTTCGCCGGGTGGGACCGACTGACCGCCTTCCGCAAGCCGATCATCGCCGCGGTCTCCGGATACGCCCTCGGCGGCGGCTGTGAGCTGGCGATGATGTGCGACATCCTGATCGCCGCGGATACCGCCAAGTTCGGCCAGCCGGAGATCAAGCTGGGTGTTATTCCGGGTATGGGTGGTTCGCAGCGGCTCACCCGCGCCGTCGGCAAGGCCAAGGCGATGGATCTGATCCTCACCGGCCGCAATATGGACGCCGAGGAGGCCGAACGGGCCGGTCTGGTGGCCCGGATCGTGCCCGCCGCCGACCTGGTGCCGACCGCCCTCGAGGTGGCCGAGACCATCGCCTCCATGTCGCTGCCGTCGGTGATGATCGCCAAGGAGGCGGTGAACCGCTCCTACGAGACCACCCTCACCGAGGGCCTGCGCTTCGAACGCCGCGTCTTCCACTCCCTGTTCGCCACCGAAGACCAGACCGAGGGCATGAACGCCTTCGTAGAAAAGCGTGCAGCCAACTTCACCAACCGCTGATTCCGGCCAAAACCACGCCGGAAAAATGAAGCGAGCCATGCCGGGCACGACGTGGACCGTGCCGGGCACGATGTGGGCCGTGCCGGGCACGACATGGGCCGTGGCGGGCATCAAGAGGGCCGTGCCGGAAACGCCGGGCGTGCGTCGTCATCCTTGTTTGGGCGTGCGTACCACCCTTGTTCGGGCGTGCGTCACCCCTTGTTCGGGCGTGCGTAACCCCCCTTTTCCCGGCGTGCTTTTGGCCGGGATGTGGCGAAATTACCTGGGCTGGGCGGGTTTTGCGGGGGTGCCCGCGACCTCGACCGGGGAGGCCGGGGTGCCGTGGGTGGTGGGTTGGGGGGCCTGGCGGTCGGCGGCGAGTAGGCCCGCCACGGTGGCGCCCAGGGTCGCGGTGACCGCCAGGGCCGCGACCACCTTGCGGCGGGAGACCGGGGAGGAACCGTCCGGGCGCGGGGCCGTCGTGGCGAAGCGGATCCCGCGGACCCGGCGCGCGGACGGCATCTGCGTGGCCATGAGCACGGCGCCGCGGGCCGAAACGTATTCGGGCTCAGGGTCGTAGATCACCGGCAGGCCCAGCAGCTGCTCCAGCGATTCGCGAATGCCCGGGTTGCGGGTGCAGCCGCCCAGCAGCGCCAGCGCCTGCGCGCGCACGCCCGTCTCCTCCATCTGCTGCCGCACGAACGACACCGAATGGTGGATACCGGCCGCCACCAGGTCGCTGAAATCGCTGCGGGTGAACACCATTCGGTTACCCGTCAGCGGATCGGTTGTGGTCAGCACCGGGGTCGTGGTCAGCGCCTCCTTGTAGGCGCGGCTGGTCGGCTTGTCGATCATCACCCCGCCGTGCGCCAGCCGCCAGCGCAGCAGCGCGTCGTGGCCGTCGCCGCCGAGCACCGTGCTGCGCCGCGCGGCCAGGATGGCGTCGGTGCGGCAGTCGGCACCGGTCACGGTGAGTCCCGAGGCGCCCAGGTCGTAGAGGACCACGGCGCCCTCGTCCGGTAGCTGGCCACTGAACCGCAGGTAGCGCAGCTGTGCGATCGGTTCGTCGACGATGGTGAGGCGGCTGCGTCCGGCCGTGGCGCGGATCGCGTCGGCGTGCACGGCGCTGCGGGAGGTGACCGCGATGCCGGTGATGAACTCGTCGCGGCGGGCCGCCGACTCGCGCATCAGGCGAATGGCCTGGAAGACCGGCTCCTCGACGCCGCCACCGGCCCGGCGCGGCACCGTGCAGCGGTCGATGGGCGGCAGATGTGGCTGATCGGAGTGAGTGAGCATCGCGCGTGCGCCTCCAGCGCCCGCCGACACCCCCAGGACCAGCACCATGGCCTCCATGGTGGACCTTTTGCGCGCCGATGTGAAGACGGGGCCCGGAATGTCGCTGGCAGGATGCTGAACGGTTATCGCATCATGCCCAGCGGGTCGGCGTGTCGCCCGTGTCGAAATCACCGGCCGAGCGCCGGAACTCCGCCAGCAGTTGCAGCAGCAACTGCAGCCGGTCCGGTGCCAGACCCGGGAGGGCGAAGACCCGCTCGTTCAGTTCGCGGGTCGCCTCCGCCACCAGCGCGCGACCGGCGTCGGTGATCTCGATCAAGGTTGCTCGACGGTCGCTGGGATGCGGTACGCGCTTGACCAGATGGGCCGCTTCCAATCGGTCAACCGTATTGGTGACGCTGGTCGGATGCACCTGCAGCCGCGCGCTGGCCATCGCCATAGGCAGCGCCCCGGTCCTGCTGAAACTCAGCAGCATCAGCAGTTCGTAGCGCGAGAACGTCAGCCCCGACGGTCGCAGCGCCTCGTCCACCCGCGCCATCACGATCTGCTGCGCCCGCACCAGCGACGTCACCGCCGCCATTCCGTCCGCGACATCGCCCCAGCCATGGGCGGTCCACTGTCGGTGGGCCTCCTCGATGGGATCCAGGGGGAGCGGGCGCGGTACAGCCATACGCAGAGTTTAGGGGCTGTGCGGGACGACCGTTCCGATCATGGTGAGGCCAATCGTGGGCATTCCGGGTCCGGCCGCGCATCATCGATCTCGATGCGGGTGTGCCTGAGTGGTTAGGGGGCGGTCTGCAAAACCGTGTACGCGGGTTCGATTCCCGCCACTCGCTCTGTACCTTCGGCGCCGCGTAGCGGAGGGCCCGGCCTACGACAGGCCCGAAAAATCGCGTAGGACAACGTGATTGCGGTCTGTTGTGGTGCCGAGGGTGTATTCGGGGAGCAGGCCCAGGTATTCGGAGCGGGTGCGGGTGCTCCAGCGGCGGGAGGCTTCGGTGCGGGTTTTGTAGAAGGTGGCCATGTAGCCGCCCTCGTAGAGGCGGATCAGGGTGTAGCCGCCGGGGTATTCCTTGACCGCGGCCACCTCCAGGAACTCCACATGCAGCGGGAGGTCCGCGGGGCTGCGCCGGTTGCGGTGGGTGTGGCCGCTGTGGTGCAGGAAGACGCCGGGGGCGGACCGGTACAGCGTCTGCAGTTCGGTGGCGTCGGGGCGGTTCAGCACGAAACCCGGTCCGGCGATATTGGATACGGCCGAATCCAGGGTGACGGGGTGGTGGCCGAATACCAGCGTCGGCCGGTCCGGATCCGCGCGCAGCAGCTCGCGCACGCGGTCGAACTGCGCCCGGTCGATGCTGCCGCCCGAGGCGTCCGGTTCGGTGGTGTCGAGGCCCAGCAGGCGCAGGCCCCCTACCCGGTGGTCGATCACATCGCCTCGGGCGGTGAAGGATTCGCCCCAGCAGTCGTGGTGTGCGGCATCGGCCACCGCCGGGCACCCGCCGTACTCCGCGCCGGTGTGCGGGCGGTCGTGATTGCCGCGGGCGGCGAACCAGTCGCGGCCCGCGACGCCCCATTTGTCCAAATAGGTTCGGACGCCACGGGTTTGGTCGGGGGTCGCCTCGGCGGTCAGGTCACCGGCCAGGATCAGATGGTCGGCGCCGCGGTCGGGGCGGCGCAGATCGTCGAGCACGGCGGCCAGCATCACCTCCGGATACGGCGCCAACCCGGGCTCCTGTCGTGCCCCCGGCGGCAGGTCGGCCGCGATCAGCCCGCTCACCTCCTCGCCGAAATGCACGTCGTTGCACAGGGCGACGGTGCGCAGCAGACGGCCGGGCGGTGGCACCAAAGTCGTGAATTCCCCGGTGCATTCGGGGCTGCCGGGCATCCGGGTCGCGACATTGAGCGCGGGCGCGGCACGCACGCCGTCGGACCATGCCTCGAACCGATAGGTCCGGCCCGGCTCCAAACCATCGATCTCGGCATAGTGGAACGGGGTGCGTTGCGAACCGTCGGGGAAGTGCGTGGCCCCGGGAGTCCGTGAATCCGCCGGTGCGAGCCGGACTTCCGTATCCGCCGCCACCGGAGTCGGGGTGCCGCCCGCGCCGGGCGCCAGCGTGGTCCAGGTCAGCGCCACCGACGTGTCGGTGACGGTGACCACCTCGAGGTCGGTGGCGATCATCGAATTCGCCTGTGCGCGAGCAGGTCCCGGAGGGATCGGTAGCAGCGGCACCGCGGCGGCGAGCCCGAGTGTCCGCAGCACGCGGCGCCGGTTCGGTCCGCAGCAGCTCATCGCTCACCCGCGCTCTCGCCGTTGGTGCACCCGTCTCGGCGACGGTAGCAGGGCTACTGGCCGACGGCCGTGCACACCTTCCACTCGCCGTCTTCCTTGCGCAGCTGCTCGGTGGTCGTCTCGGCGGCGTCGAGCTGATCGCCGGACATCGACACGTCCAGCGTGCCGCGCACCTGCGCGGTGGCCCGGTCGCCGGTCACCGAGATGTCGTCGATCGTGTCGATATGCGCGGAGAACGTGGTGCTGCCGATCGCGGCGCGCTCGTCGTCGGGCAACGCGGCGTACTCGGCGCGGTCCTGACGGCACGACTTGGCCATGGCGGCCTCGGCGCCGTCGGCGTCCAGCGTGCGGTAGAAATCGCGGATCGCGACCTCGATCTTCTTCTCGTCGGAGGCGAGCGGCCCGATGCCCTGGCTGGTCAGCACCACGGCCGTCGCGGCGCCCGTACCGGCCACGGCCATCACCACCAGCACCAGGCTCACGATCACCGCGGTGTGGCGCTTGCGCGGTGGCGGTGCGATATACGGCTGCTGTGCGGGGCCGTCCGCCGCCGGATAACCGTCCGGCGGATAGTAGCTCGGCGGCTGGTATTCCGAATAGCCGTGTGGTTGCTGTGGCTGGGGTCGTGGCTCGGACGACTCCGCACCGGGTGGATAGGTCATGGCGCTCCCGTCATATACCCGCCGGTCTCATCGGCACATTACGGCAAATCGGGTACGGTGGGCCGTCATGATGTCGGCCCGTTGGAAATTGCTCACCGGTGCGATCGCGGCGCTCGGGGTATTGGCGGCGACCACCGCATGTTCGGGCCCGCCCGCCGACGACAACGAGATCCTCGTCTACAACGCCCAGTACGAGCCGTTGACCAGGCAGTGGGTGGAGGAGTTCACCCGGGAGACCGGTATCAGGGTCACGCTGCGCAACGGTGACGACATCGATCTGGCCCGCCAGGTCGTCGCCGAGGACGCGGCGTCCCCGGCCGATGTGTTGCTCACCGAGCACGCCCCGGCCATGGCGATGGTCGAGCACGCCGGGCTGTTCGCCGCCCTCGAGCCCGAAACCCTGGCGCAGGTACCCGAGCAGTACCGCCCGTCGGCGGGTACCTGGATCGGAACCGGCGCTCACGCAACGGTTTTCGACTACAACCCCGCCGAGCTGCCCGCCGAAGGGCTGCCCGCGTCGCTGCTGGATCTGCAGCAGCCGCAGTGGCGGGGCCGCTGGACCGTCGCGACCGCGGGCGCGGACTTCCAGGCGCTGGTGGCCGGGCTGCTGGCACTGCGGGGCGAACAGGACACCGTCGCCTGGCTGCGCGGGATGAAGGACAACGCGGTGTCGTCGGGGAACGCCGTCGCGGCGATGCGGCGCGTCGACAGCGGTCAGGTCGGCGGCGGCGTCGTCTGTTCCGGCGACTGGTATCGCGACCAGGCCGGAACCAGGGAGAACAGCGGCAACACCGCGCTGCACTACTTCCGGAACCAGGATCCGGGCGCCTTCGTTTCGATATCCGGTGCGGGCGTGCTGAAATCGAGCGAGAAGTCGGCGGCGGCGCAGCGGTTCGTCCGGTTCATTACCGGCCGGACCGGTCAGGAGGTGCTGGTGCGGGGCGACTCGATGGCCTATCCGGTCGGGGCCGGGGTGTCCGCGAACCCGGTGCTGCCACCGCTGGACAGCCTGCAGGCGCCGCGCATCGATCCGAACGCATTGGACGCCGAGCAGGTGATCCGGCTGACGGCGGAGGCGGGCCTGCAGTAGCGGCTACGCCTCGAGCAGCCGCACCGCCATGTCCTGCACCGAGCGGGTGAATCGGCGCGGATCGTCCGGCGTGGACACCGAGCGCACGAGGTCGCCGTCGAAGGCGGCCAGCAGGGCGTGGGCCACGAAATCGGCATCCAGGCCGGGCTGTTCCGCGGCGTACAGGCCCGCCAGGTGGCGGTGCCAGAACCGGTAGCTGGGATCGTCGAATTTGTCTGCGGCGCAGGCCTGTTCGTGCGCGGCCAGCAGGACGGCATTGCCCTCGGCGATGGCGCCGAGGGCGTCGAGGAACGCGAGCAGCCGCGCCCGCGCGGGGGCGCCCGGGCCCAGCGGCGGCGGGCCGGACGAGACCGCCTCGCGCAGTTCCCGGGACCGCTCCTCGAGCAGCGCCTGCAGCAGTCCGGCGCGGCTGCCGAAGCGGCGGAACACGGTGCCCTTGCCGACACCGGCGAGCGCGGCGACGCGGTCCAGCGACACCCGGTCGCCGCCCCCCTCCGTCAGCAATTGCTCGGTGGCCCGCAGTACCGCGTGCCGATTGCGGGCCGCGTCGGCGCGTTCGCGCTGCTCGGGCATCGATACCTCCACTGAAACGGACTGCCGGTCCGAATCATGCTACCGTCGTCTAATCGGACCGACGGTCCGCTTGCTGAATTCCAGGAGGTCTCCCTGCCATGCGTGCGCTCATAGTCGATTCGGACGCTCCCGGTGCCCTGCGTCTGGGCACTGCGCCCGAGCCCGCCCCCGCGCCCGATCAGCTCGTGATCGAGGTCCGGCATTTCTCGCTCAATCGGGGCGAGGTGCTGTTCGCCGGTCGCCGACCGGACGGGACCGTGCACGGCTACGACGCCGCCGGTGTCGTCGTGCGGGCGGCCGCGGACGGATCGGGTCCGGAGGTCGGTACGCGGGTCGCGGCCTTCGGCGCGGGGGCGTGGGCGCAGCGGATGGCGGTGCATACCGGCGCGGTCGCCCGGGTGCCCGATGGCGTGGAACTCGCTGTGGCCGCGGCGATCCCGATGGCGGGGGTCACGGCGCTGCGCACGCTGCGTTCGCGCGACATCCTGGGTCGCCGGGTATTGATCACGGGCGCCGCGGGCGGGGTCGGCCGGTTCGCGGTGCAGCTCGCGGCGATGGGCGGCGCGGAGGTGATCGCGTCGGTGGGGTCGCCCGGCCGGGGCGCGGGCCTGGCCGAGTTGGGGGCGCACGAGGTCGTGATCGGGGTGGACGGCATCGATCGGCCGGTGGATCTGGTTCTCGACAACGTCGGGGGCGCGCAGCTCGCCGCGGCCTGGGAGCTGCTGGCCCCGGGCGGTTCGGTACAGAACATCGGCTGGGCGTCGAACGAGCCGACCGTCTTCGAGTCCTACTCGCTGTTCTTCGTCGGCCCCGCCAAGTCGATGAACACCTTCGGTGATGTGCGCGAGGTCGGGCCGGACCTGGCCACCCTGCTGGATTTCGTTGCGGCGGGCAGGCTTTCGGCGGAGGTGGATTGGCGCGGGACGTGGGATCGGTTCTCGGAGGCCACCGGCGCGCTCATCGATCGCCGGATCGCGGGCAAGGCCGTGCTCGAGATCCCTACCGGCTTTCCGGGCTGAGGCGGTAGTGATAGCGGCTGGTCGGGATCACGTCGAGATCCTGACCGACCCCGAAAGCGTTGACGCTGTCCATCATTCGGCCGACGCGGCGCTGCAGCTCCGCCTCGTCGCCGCCGCTGCCCCAGAACGCGTGCCGATCGGTCATGGCGGCCATCGGAAACAGCTCCTCGACCACCGCGTCGACCCGGCGGCCCGGGGTGAGGGCGGCGACGACGGTGTTCTGCACGTAGCCGAATGTCGCCTGGGTCTCGATGGCGACGGCCGTGTGCTTGTCGTGCCAGTACCGGAGCCAGTCCGCGCGTTCCATATCCGGTGGAGTCCGTAGCAGCGCGATGTTGGACAGTGCGTCGCAGCGCGTGCCGTTCTCGGTCGGCGGCGGCGCGAGCGGCACCCGTTCCTCGACGATCCAGCCGTTGACGGCGTCGCTCACCGCGGCCAGCGCGCCGGTGACCGGATCATGGTCGGCCTCGCACCACACGCTGACGATCGCTGCCACCGGTTCGTCATAGGTCGAGTGACGCAGTTGCGCGGCTCGGACATCGGCGTCACAGAGATTGAGCTGCACGGCGTCCGCACCCGCGGCGGCCAGCCGCCCATGCAGTTCCGGCTCGCGCAAGGCGTCATCGAGGGTCGAACCCCACACTGCATACATCAGTTTCATCGCGGTGACTCCCGTGTCGGCGGCAGCGTCGACGCTAGCGCGCCCCGCACCACGCCGTATGCGTTTCCGGCGGCCGATCCTGGTGGGCGGGACATGGATTCGGTGGCGTTTCTGGTGGTCGGTCCTGGTGGCGGGACGAAGGTTCGGTTGAGCGCGGCATGGGCCGGTTCGCCGGGCCTCGGCCGGAGCGAACCCGCCCGCGCGGCGGCAGGCCGGTGGAATCAGCGGTTTGCGAGTTCGGCCAGGCGGTATGCGAGGGCCTGCCGCACCGCCGGAATGCGTGTGAGCGCACGGAGGACCGCGTTGCGCACGATGCGGGCGGGGCGCGGGCGCAGCGATACCTGAGTTCCGTCGCATGGCGAGGTGCGTGAATATTCCCCGGATCGGCGAGGGTGAGATCACAGAATCGATCCGGAGTAGGTTCTCCGTTTCCTGTTAGGGTTACCAACCGGAGGATTGCTCCGCTTCAACTCGTGGTGAGGAACCCTTGCCCATGGCGCTCGTCAAAACCCGTCCGCATTACAACGTCGTCTTCGCGGTCCTGCTGCTCGGAATATCCGCCTACGCACTGCTGCAGTCGATGGTGGTGCCGGTCCTGTCGCTGCTGATCCCGGCACTGCACACCGACCAGAACACGGCGACCTGGTTGATGACCGGATATCTGCTGTCGGCCTCGGTGGCCACGCCCATCCTCGGCCGGATCGGCGACAAGGTCGGCAAGGAGCGGATGCTCGTCGTAACGCTGGTAGCGCTGGCGGTCGGCTCGCTGATCGCGGCGCTGACCGACTCGGTCGGCGTGATGATCGTCGCGCGAGTCATCCAGGGCCTGGGCGGCGGCGTGATTCCGTTGGCGTTCGGCATCATTCGCGACGAGTTCCCCGCGCGGAAACTGCACGGCGCGGTCGGTATCGCCTCGTCGCTGATCGCCGTCGGCTCCGGCGTGGGCCTGGTGCTGGCCGGTCCGATCGTCGATCACCTGGACTACCACTGGCTGTTCTGGGTGCCGATGATCATCACGACGATCGCCGCCGTGGCCGCGGTGCTGTTCGTGCCCGAGTCGCCGGTGCGCAGTCCGGGCCGGATCAATTGGGGCGCAGCGTTTCTGCTGTCCGCCTGGCTGGTGGCGCTGCTGCTCGCGGTGAGCAAGGGCCCGTCGTGGGGCTGGGGTTCGCCGGTGACGCTGGGCCTGTTCGCCGCGGCGGTGGTCTGCCTGATCGGGTGGATCGTGGTCGAGCTGAAATCGGTGACGCCGCTGATCGATATGCGGACGATGCGGATCCCGGCGGTGTGGACGACCAATCTGGTGGCCATCCTGACCGGCGCCGGAATGTACGCGATGATGACGTTCCTGCCGCAGCTGCTGCAGACGCCGAAAGCGCTTGCGGGATACGGCCTGAGCGCCAGCATCACGCAGTCCGGGCTGTACATGCTGCCGCTGTCGGTCGCCATGTTCGTCATCGGCCTCACCATCGGGCCGCTGTCCGCGCGAATCAGTCCCAAGTTCATCGTGCTGATCGGCACCGCGCTCACGATCCCGGCCTTCGGCATGCTCGCCCTCGGGCACAACCAGAGCTGGCAGGTCTACGTGGCGGGTGTCCTGCTCGGCGTGGGCATCGGCATGGCGTTCTCGTCGATGCCCGCCATCATCGTCGCGGCCGTGCCGCCCGCGCAGACCGGCGCGGCCACCGGCATGAACGCCAACGTCCGCACCGTCGGCGGTGCGATCGGCAGCGCGATCTCGTCGGTCATCCTGACCTCGGGCACCCACACCGCAAGCGGATTCCCCGCGGACTCCGGATATTCGAACGTCTTCTGGTTCCTGGGCGGCATCGCCGTGCTGTCCGCGGCGGCGGCCGTGATCGTCCCGACGGTGCGGGCCCACGATCCGCAGTCCACGCCGGTGGAGGAGAGCCCGGCCCCGGTCCCGGCGGGTACGCCGTCGGCGAACGGCCGGGCCAGGGGTGCCGCGCTGGGTAGCAGCCAGGCCGAAACATCAGGCCCCGCAACGATATCCGCCGTCGCTGCGCCGGGCGGTCACGGTGCTCGGCCGTCGAGCGCGGGTCGGCACAGTACCGATGCGGCGGTTGTCGACGGCCCGGCTGGTGCGCTGGCCATCACCGGTCGCATCCTGCGGGACAACGGGTTGCCGGTGTCCGAGGTGGCGCTGACGCTGATCGACCAACGCGGACACCAGGTTTCGCGGGCGACCGCGGATACCGAGGGCGGCTACCGCATCGATGCACCGGCCGCGGGCGGCTATGTGCTGATCGCGTCGGCGCACGGGCATCGGCCGGTGGCGGTCAATGTCGGCGCCGGGCCGCGGCCGCAGCGCGTGGACCTGACGCTGTCGAGTTCCGGCGAGCTGTCGGGCTCGGTGCGCCTGGCCGGTGGGGGACCGGTGGCGGGTGCGACCGTCACGCTGACCGATGCGCGCGGGGAGGTCGTCGGCGCGGCGGTGACCGGCGAGGACGGCGGCTATCTCTGCCGCGGCGTCCCCTCCGGCACGCACACCGTGGTCGTCGTCGCCGAACATCAACGTCCGCACGCGGCCACCCTGACCGTCCCCGACAGCGGACTGCTGCGCTACGACGCGGAACTCGAGCCGATGGCGACCCTGGCGGGCGCGGTGCGCGCCGAGGGCCACGTGGTGTCGAATGCGCAGGTGACGGTGCTGGACGAGACCGGCGGCCTGGTCGCCACCGCCCACACCGACGACGACGGCCGCTACCGCGTCGCCGACCTGCCCGCCGGTGACTACGTGGTCGTCGCCCGCGGCTACCCCTCGGTGACCAGCAGCGTCTCGGTGACCGGCAGCGCGATCACCCACGACGTGGAACTCGGCTACGACGAGGCGATGCGACTGCCCGCGCGGTGATCCTCGTGCCGTAGGTTGACTCACCGACCCCGCAGGGAAAGGAGTCGGCCGCACGATGACGCCACCCGAATCGCCGGAGCGCACCGGCGACCGCCCGGTGCGCCGCGATGTCCTGCGGAATCGGCAACTGCTGCTGGAGGCGGCCCGGGAGGTCTACGCCGAACAGGGCCTCGACGCCGGTGTCGAGGAGATCGCGCGCCGGGCCGGGCTCGGCATGGGCACCCTGTATCGGCATTTCCCCACCAAGAAGGACCTGCTGCTGACGCTGCGGCAGGAGATCCTGGCCGATATCGCGAGCCACGGCGCCGACGCGGCGGCCGCGCAGCCGCCCGGGCTCGGACTGGAGGCGTGCCTGTGGAGCGTCTGCGCCGAGATCCAGTCCCATCATCGCGATCGCGAATTACTGTGGCAGACCTTCCCTTTGGACGAGGATCCCGGACGGCCGCAGTTCTGGGCGATGATCCGGTCGTTGCTGCACGAGGCCCAGCGGGCCGGGCGGATTCGCGAGGACCTGACCTTCACCGACGTCTTCCTCTGCGTGCTCTCGGTCCGCGGCCTGATCAACGCCACCGCCGACCGCGCCCCGGACGCCTGGCGCCGCCACCTCTCCCTGCAGCTGGCCGGATTCCGGCCCGGCGCACCGGAATCGCCGTACCCACCCACCGAGGAGGCGCTGGTGATTCCGGGGCTGGAACGAAACGAGTAGCCGTCCGGTCCCTACCGCTCGGCGAGCAGCAGCGTCTGGACGCTGCGGCCCGCCGGGCCCTTCTCGTCGTAGATGCGCGACTCCGCGAGACCGATGCCGCCGCGGTCCGGATAGGTGACGGCGTCGAGGCAGATCCATTCGCCGACCGGTTCGCGGTGCAGGGTCACCGTGAGGTCGGTGTTGATGAAAAGGTAACGGCCCCAATCCAATGTGGCGCTCACACCGCTGGCCGCGTCGGCCGCGGCGAGGGTGCGCTCCCACGGGCTCGGGGTGGTCCCGGCGACGATCGGCTGGCGCAGGCGGAACCAGCACACGGCCGGGCCGGGTTCGGCGAAATCGCCTGTGACGAACCGGAAGTCGATGCTCGTGTGATAGCCGACGGGCTGGTCCGACGGGAAGTGTGCCTCCTCCTTGCCGGTGTCCGGTCCGGGGTGGCCGCCGGACGGCAGCACCTCGGTCGGCAGGTCGAGTTCGGGATGCGCCTGCCGCAGCCGCCAGGCCGTGGCCTTCAGCACCGGTCCCCGGTCGGAGCTCAGCGTGGCCTCGAGCATTTCTACGCTGCGCCCGGGGCGGGCCACCCGCGCCTCGACGGTCAGCGGCGCGATCGGTACCGGGCCCAGGATCTCCACCGCCATCCGGCCGATCCGGAAGCCGTCGCGCGGCTCGCACCGCTCGATGACATGGGCGAGCAGCGCGGACGGCGGCCCCGCGTGCTGGGCGTCGGGCGACCACGGCCCCCGGGTGAGCTCGGTGGATTCGAAGCGGCTCGGGTCTGCCGGGTCGGGAAGGTAGTAGGCATCCATGGTGAGGTGAGCCTACGACGCGCCCGTGCCGCGGCCGGGAAACGGGTCAGGACGCCAGGGTCGCGCGGGGCGACTCCGACTCGCGCCGCGGGCGCTCGTAGCGGTAGTCGTCGAGCGGGAAACGGCGATTGCCCCGGCGGGCCTCGTAGAACCCCGAGGGCCGGACGTAGGTCGTATCCCCTTGGGAATTGCGGTAATACGTCGGGACGTGCCCGTTGAGATCGGCCAGGTAGTAGCGCAGCGCGGCGGCGCGGCGATAGATGCGCCGATGGTATGCCTCGTGTACCTCCCGGCGGATCTCCACGGCGGTGGCCCCGCGCCGGGTGGCCTCCTTGATCGCGCGCACCGCGTGATCGGCGGTCATCTCCACGAACGCGTGCCAGCCGCTGCCGGTCCACGAATACGGGCCCACCAGCATCCACCGGTTCGGCAGTCCCGGCAGCGAAACACTCTGGTACGCCTGCAATCCGTGCTCGGTGTAGAACTTGCCGAGATCGAGGCCGCCGCGGCCGACGATCGTGCCCCGCCGGTAGGTCTCCGGGTCCGAGAACACCTCGTAGCCGGTGGCCAGCACGATCATGTCGACCTCGTGCTCGACGCCGTCGCGGGTGCGCAGGCCGCGCTCGGTGATGCGCTCGATCGGCTCGGTCACCAGGGTGACATTGTCGCGGTTGAAGGCCGGGATGTAGCCCGTCGACATGGTCGGCCGCTTGGCGATCGGGCCGTAGTCCGGTGCCAGCCGGCGCGCGGTGTCCTTGTCGCGCACCATCATTCGCAGGTAGCGCCGGTACCCCGCGATGGCCGCCTTGTCGAAGGTCCACATGACGGCCTTGGCCGACCACAGCGGCGCGGAGGTGCCGAACCGCAGCCCGGCGTCGACCGCGGCGAGCACCGCCCCGTGACCGGCCGCGACCAGGCCGGGGACGGCGAGCACGCGCTGCACCGGGCGGGGGACGCGGAAGTCCGGCTTCGGCGCGCACCACACCGGAGTGCGTTGGAATACCTCGAGTTTCGCGACCTCGCCGCAGATGGCGGGCACGATCTGCACCGAACTCGCGCCGGTGCCGATGACGGCGACCCGCTTGCCGCGATGGTCGTAGTCGTCGTCCCAGTCCGAGGGGCGCTGGATCTTCCCGCCGAAGGTGGCCAGGCCGGGGATGCCCGGATCGTCCTTGGGGCGCACGAAGGCGCCGACGGCGCTGATCAGGAAGCGCGCGGTGATCACCTCGCCCGCGGCGGTGTGCAGGCGCCACAGATGGTTCGCGTCGTCCCACCGCTCGCTCGCCACGTCGACGCCGAAGCGGATGTGCGGATAGATCCCGAAGCGGCGGGCGACCTCGGCGTGGTAGCGCCTGACCTCGGCGCCGCGGGGAAATACCCTGCTCCAGTAGGCATTTCGCGCGAAGGAGTACTGGTAGGCGACGCCGGGGATGTCGACGCCGAGGCCCGGATAGCGATTCTCGTGCCAGCTGCCGCCGACGTCGTCGGCGCGCTCGAGCACCACGAAATCGCGCAGCCCGGCCTTGCGCAGCTTCACCGCGGCGGCGATGCCGCCCGGCCCGGCACCGACCACGGCCACCTCGAAGTCGGGGACCGCGGGTCCCACCTGCCCGGTCGAGTCGGCTGGTGCGGTAGGGGTCATCGTCAACCTCCTCGGACAAGGCTCTGTCCCAGACAGGGTAGCCCTCAGGGGCGGCTCGTGACCAGTCGTGCTCCTTCGATACACCGGTTCCGCGGTGCGCGCCGCGCGGCCCGAATCAGTCGGCCAAGGCGGCGGCGACCGTCTCGGCGATGTGCGCCTGCCCGATCGCGTTGGCGTGCAAGGGAACAGAGAGCGTATCCGGAACCGGCCCGTTGACCCAGTTGGTGCCCGGCGGCTGGCACATGTCGTGTCCGGTGCGCGCGAAGTTGTCCGCGAAACGGGCCGCGTGCGTCGTCGCGACCGCGCGCAGGGTGTCGGTGATCCGCTGGATGCCACCCTGATCGGTGAGGCCGTAGCAACCGCCGCTCACCGGCAGGTACCGCATGTAGGTGGTGACGACGACGGTGGCATGCGGTGCGCGCGCGTGGATCTCGTCGAGCACGGCGCCGACAGTGCCGCGCACGGTCTCGAGCTGTGCCGCGGTGAGGGTGTTGATATTCGTGGCGCCGACGTCGTTGGCGCCGATGGTGATCGTCACCAGATCGGTGTCGGCGGTGAGCGCCTCGAATTGCGCGGGATTCGGCGGCCCGACCCGGGGCGTCTGCGGCACGGTCATGTGCTGGGTCTGCGCCCCCGCGCAGCTCACATCGGTGAAGCTCGCGACGCCCAGGGACCGGGCGAGTACCGACGGATAGTTGTCCGCGGCCCGCAGGCAGCCCGGCGAACTGCCCGGCTGCAGGCGATCCAGCGTGCCCACGGCGGCCGCCGAATCCCCCAGGGCGACATACCTTTCGAAGGTCGGCGTCGCCTGGGCGGCGGGCGCACCGGCGAGTAACAGGGCCGGTGCCGCGGCCAGTGCGGCGAGTGCACGGTAGGGGCGCCCAGTGGGCATCGGAGTCTCCTCATCGACGGGGTTACCTCGCGACTCCGAATTGTGCCCCGGATGTGTGGAATTCGCGGCGCGGTCAGCCGTTCACGGCCGCATCGATCCGAATCGTCACATCGAGACTGTCGAGCACGGTTTCGGGTCCGATCATGTTGGTGGCCTTGCCGTTCAGGCAGTCCAGGACGTGGTCGATCATCGCCGCGTACTGGTCGGCGGGCGGGATGTCGAGCCGGGTCGCACCCGCGGCGGTGTAGGCGGTGACGACCGAGTCGGGCTTACCGTCGAAACCCATGGTGAATCTGCTCTCCAGGGCGCCGTTGTCGAAGATCGCGCGGTAACCGCCCTGCGCCCCATAGCTCATCGGCAGCATGGACGATGTCGAACAGCGCACCAGAGCGTCCGGGTAGTCGAGATGGACGTCCACCGCCGCCGCCTCGGCGTCCTTCTCCGCTGTCGCGACCGAGACCCCGCCGGGCACACCCAGCGCCCGCACGATCGTATCGATGTCGCCGAGCATCGAATCCAGCGGAATCTGCCGCAGGCCGATGCTCGCGCCCGGCCACAGCAGGGCGGTGTTCATCTCCACCGACAGCTGGCGCAGCCGCCCGTAGGTGCCGCCGCGCACGGTATCGACCAGCACCCGGCTCTGCGGCACGAAGCGATTGAACATGTCGACGAACACCTGCGTGTCGGCATTCGCCGCGGCCGCGGCGACCGCACGCGCGTCGGCCATGGTCGGCGCGAGCGGCAATTCCGTCAGCACGTGCTTCCCGGCGTCGAGGGCCCGCAGCACCAGCTCGGCGTGCATGCGGGTGGGCAGGCAGATATCGATCAGATCGATGCCGGGATCGGCGAAGACCGAATCCAGGTCCGTGGTGAACCGACAGCCGAATCGGTTCGCCATGTCCTCCGCCTTCTCCGGCGTCCGACCGTAGACGACCACCTCGACGTCCGGGTGCCGCCGGAAACCCGCGGCATGAGCCTGCGCGATGCCGGTACCCAGCAGTGCAACCTTCACAATGACTCCTTTCACTCGCCGTTCTCCTCGACGCTAAGGAGCCAATAGGTCACTCGAAGACCTATAGCGGCGTCAGAATGGACCTGTGCGCGATCCCACAGGCCGGTTGCTACACCTGCTGTCGCTGCTGCAGTCCCCGCGGGAATGGACCGGCGTCGAACTGGCCGAGCGGCTGGGGGCCAGTCCTCGCACCATCCGGCGGGATATCGAACGGCTGCGCGAACTCGGGTATCCGGTGCACGCCACCCAGGGCAATATCGGCGGATATCGCCTGGTCGCGGGCGCGGCGCTGCCGCCGCTGGTGCTCGACGACGAGGAAGCCGTCGCGATCGCCGTCGGGTTGCGCACCGGCGCGAGGTCGGCGATCACCGGCATCGAGGACGCCTCGCTGCGGGCCCTGGCGAAACTCGAACAGGTGCTGCCCAGCCGACTGCGGCGTCGGGTGTCGGACCTGTCGCGGGCCGACGTGCTCCCGGCCGGTGGCGGGGTCGAGGTGGATCCCGAAACGCTGGCGGGATTGGCGTCGGCATGCCGCGCGCACGAGAAGGTGCGTTTCGCATACACCAAGTCCGGCGGCAGCGTAAGCAAGCGTTTCGTCGAACCGCACCACCTGGTGGCCGCGGGTAGCCGCTGGTATCTGATCGCGTTCGACGACGACCGCGCCGACTGGCGGACGTTCCGGCTCGACCGCATCGCCGCCGTGCACCGCACCGGCGTGCGCGTTCCGCAGCGGGAGCTGCCCGAGGGCATGGATGCGGCGAGCTGGCTGATCGGCTCCCTGCGCCGGACCGGGACGGTGCAGGGCCGCGCGCTGCTCCACGAGCCGATCGACGTCGCCCGCACCCGCGTGAGCGCCCGGCAGGGAGCGCTCGAACCCGCCGACGACGGAGCCTGTGTCCTCACGACCTACCCCGACGCCCCGCACTACGTCGCCTACAACATCGCCCTGCTCCCGATGCCCTACACCCTGCTCGGTCCCCCCCGAACTCGTCCCGCTGCTGCGCGCGCTCGGCGAACGAGCCCGCGCCGCAACAGAATCGGGCCCGCTCGGCCGTCAGTGAGCGAGGCCGCGGAAGAACTCGCGGATGTCACCGATGAGCAGGTCGGGGACCTCCAGCGCGGGGAAGTGGCCGCCCGAGTAGAACTCGGACCAGTGCACGATGGTGTGCGCCTGCTCGGCGAAGCGGCGGATCGCGAAGTCCGCGGTGGTGAAGACCGCCACCCCGGTCGGCACGGTGCCCTTGGGCCGGGGCGCGAACATCGCCCCGTCGTGGAAACGCTCGTAGTAGTAGTTGGCCACGCTGCGGGCGGTGTCGGTGAGCCAGTAGACGGTGACGGTGGTCAGCATCGTGTCGCGGTCGATGGCCTGCTCCGGCAGTTCGTGGGTGGCGTCGGTCCACTCCTTGTACTTCTCGACGATCCAGCCCAACTGCCCGACCGGTGAGTCGGCGAGCAACTGCGCCAAGGTGTTCGGGCGCGAACCGGCCAGGCTCATATAGGCCGAACCGTCGTCCTGCCAGCGCTTCATGGCCGCGAGGCGCTGCCGCTCGGCGTCGGTGAGGGCCGCCATGTCCGCGGGATCACCGGTCGGGAAGGTGACCAGCGCATTGGCGTGCACCCCGATCACCCGCTCGGCGTGCTCGCGGGCCAGGCGGGGGCCGATGAAGGCGCCGTGGTCGCCGCCCTGGACACCGTAACGGTCGTAGCCGAGGCGGGCCATGAGCTCGGCCAGTGCGGCGGCGACCCTGCCGTCGTGCCAGCCCAATTCGGTGAGCGGGCCCGAGAAGCCGTGTCCCGGCAGGGTCGGAATGACCAGGTGGAATGCCGGGGCATCGGGTTCGCCGTGCGCCGCCGGGTCGGTGAGTGGGCCGATCAGATCGAGGAAGTCGGCGGCGGTGCCGGGCCAGCCGTGGATCAGCAGCAGCGGCGTCGCCTCGTCCCGCGGGGAGCGGATGTGCAGGAAGTGCACGTTCTGGCCGTCGATGGTGGTGGTGAACTGCGGGTGGGCGTTGAGCCGGGATTCGACGGCGCGCCAATCGAATTTCTCGGCCCAGTAGGTGACCAGATCGCGCAGGTAGGCGGTGGGGACCCCGCGCTCCCAGCCCGCGTCGCCGGTGTCGATCCAGCGTGTGCGGCTCAGGCGGTCGCGCAGGTCGTCCAGGTCGGCCTGGGGGATGTCGATGCGGAAGGGGCGGATCTCGTTGTCGTTCATGACAATGATGGTTTCGGTAAAGAGGGGTCGGCCGAATCCTCAGATCTCGTTATTTCGGGGCCGTTCGTCCTGCCCGCCGGTAAAGAGCCCTCCGCTGCCGAACGCTCCGCCGATGCGCCATGATTGCCGGATGAGTGAGGTGGTCAGCGGCGTGCTGGTGGGCCGCGCCGCCGAGGTGACACAGCTGGCGGAGGCCGTTGCCGACGACCGGGTGAGCGCGGTGCTGATCGGCGGCGAGGCGGGGATCGGGAAATCCCGGTTGATCGCCGAGTTCGGTGGCCGCCTCGATCCGTCGGTGCACCTGCTGATCGGCCGTTGCCCCGAATTTGGCGGTGCCGCAACGGCTTTCGCGCCGTTCATGGCCGCGCTGCGGACCGCGGTGCGCAGGCTCGGGGTCGACGAGGTCGCCGCGGCGCTCCCGCCCCGCCCCGCACTGGCTCGCTGGCTGCCGCAACTGGCGGTGCGTTCCGGGCTGCCGGTGGGGGAACCGGACGGCACCCGGCTGTTCGGCGAGGTCCTGATGCTGCTGGAGCAGTGGGGCGCGGCGCGGCCGGTCGTCCTCGTCCTCGAGGATCTGCACTGGGCCGACCAGGGCACCCGGGAGTTGCTGGCGTTCCTGGTGGCCAACCTGTCGCAGCGAGAGGTGCTGCTGGTCGGCACCTACCGGCCCGCCGAGTCCGCGCCGCTGCGCGAATGGGTGGCTCGTTTGCGCCGCGATCCCGCGGTGCGCGTGATCGTTCCGCGGTCGTTGACGCGGCACGAGGTCGGGCGACAGCTGGCGGCGCTACTGGGCAGCGAGCCCGAACCGGCGGTCATCTCCCAGGTGTCCGAGCGCAGCGGCGGAAACCCGTTGTTCGTCGAGGCGCTGAGCCGGTCGCCGGAGCAGATCCCGGCCGACATGACGGACCTGCTGCTGAGTTTCGTCTCCGGTCTGAGCGACACCGGCCGTGCCGTCCTGGCGGCGGCCGCGGTCATCGGCTCGCCGGTGCGCCACGACACCCTGGCCGCGCTCACCGACCTCCCGGCCGCATCGTTGCTCGTGGCTGTTCGTGAGCTGAGCGATCGGCAGCTACTGCTGACATCCGAGACCGGTTACGAATTCCGGCATGTGCTGATCCGGCAGGCCGTCTACGAGGATCTGCTACCGGCCGAACGCGCGCGCATGCACGCCGGACTCGTCGAGATCCTGCGCACCGGCCGCGAGGCGCTGCCGCCCTCGGTCTACCACACCGAGCTGGCGCATCATGCCGAGGCGTCGAACGACATGCGGCAGGCGCTGATCGCCCACTGGCAGGCCGCCGCGGGCGCCGACGATGCTGCCGCACAGCTGTATCCGCTGCAGCGGGTGGCGGATCTGTGGGACGACCTGCCCGCCGCCGAACTGCTGTCGACCACGAAAGGTGCTGTGCTGGAACAGCTTGCGGCAGCGTGCGACCGCACCGGTGCGATCGCGAGGGGAAGCGCCGCCGTCGAGGGGGCGCTGGCGGCCGTCGACCCGGACGGTGAACCGGTGCGCGCCGCCCGGCTGTATCGGCTGCGTGCCGCGCTGCGCAGCCGCACCGGCTCCGGTCCGGGCGGCGATGTGGACCGGGCCCTGGAACTGCTGCCCCCACGGGCGCCGTCGATTCTCCGCGCGGAAATCCTGGCCGATCGCGCACTGCATCGCGTCTTCACCGGGGATCCGGTCGGTGCGGACGAGGACGCGGCCGCGGTCCTGCGCCTCCTCGAATCCTCCCCGGACCCGGACCCGGTACGGATCGCCCGGCTCCGTGCTCGCGCCCACGCCTGCCGAGGCCTGGCGGCGGCCGACGACATCGACCGCGCCATAGCCTGTTTCGGTCGCGCCCGGCGGGACGCCGAGGCGTCCTCCGACTCGCGGACCGTACTCGACGTCGCGGTCTGGGAGTCGGCGGTACTGGTGGCCGCGGGCCGATACCAGGCGGCCGTCGACCTGGCTCAGCAGGGAATACGCGCGGCGCACACGGCCTTTCGGTTCGAGGCGTCGGGACCGATCCTGTACGTGAAGTGGGTGCAGGCGCTGGTCGCTCTCGGGCGCTGGTCCGAGGCGCTCGAGGTGGTCGATGATGTGCAGCTGGCGCAGTTGCCGCCGCTGAGCATCGCCGCGCTGCGGCTGTGTCATGCCAGAATCGCCCTGGCGCAAGGGAACTCCTCGGCCGCGCACGATTCGGCCGAGCAGGCGGCGACGCAGCTCGGGGACGGCCCCTGGGCTCGGCAGTATCGCATCCAGCTGTACGCCCTGCGCGCCGCGTTGGCCCTGGAGCGCGGGGAAACGGATGTGGCGCAAGCGATTCTGGAGCACGTGGTCGCCGCGGGCACGACCGTGCTGACGGCCCATCCACACGAATCCTGGCCGCTGGTGGCGTTGAGCGCCCGGGTGCCGCGGGTCCCGGCCGAACTGCGGGCACTGGCCGAATCGCTGCCGCGGACCTCGCCCGTCGACCGGGCGCACGCGGCCGAGTTCCGTGCTCACGACACCGCGACCGCGGCCGACTGGTCGACCGCCGCCGCTGCCTGGGCAGCCCTGAACCAACCCTACGAACAGGCGCGAGCCCTACTGGCCGCGGCCGAATCCGCTGTCGCCGAAGGAGACCGGACGGCGGCCTCCGTCGCGCTGCGAGCGGCGGCGGAGCGGGCCGCGGATCTCGGCGCCGCCCCGCTGCTCGCCGCCGCGCAGGACCTGGCTCGTCGCGCTCGCCTGACGCTGGAGCACGCCCGTGCCGATCCGCCGAGCTCGGCCGCGACCGGCGCGCCGCGCAGTTTCGGCCTTACCGCCCGCGAACTCGACGTGCTGCGCCTGGTCGCCGAGGGCATGAGCAACCGGAATATCGCCACCGAGCTGTTCATCAGCGCCAACACCGCCGGTGTCCACGTCTCCCGAATCCTCACCAAGCTCGGCGCGGCCACCCGCACCGAAGCGGCCGCCGTGGCCCACCACCACAACCTGCTCTCCTGACACGACAAAGGCCCCGGCCGATATGGCCAGGGCCTGGTCTGTGTGCCCTCGGCAGGAATCGAACCTGCGGCCTTCTGCTCCGGAGGCAGACGCTCTATCCCCTGAGCTACGAGGGCGGGGTGGACCCTCTCGGTCACATCGTCCGATCGGGCCCGGAAAGCGTATCGCATCCGGCCGCGTGCGCCAAAAAGCGGGGGTGAGCGGGGTGTCAGCCGAGCGGGAGGGGAGTGGCGCCGCGGGCGGCCAGCATTTCGGTCATGAGCTGCATCTCGCCCTGCTGGGTGGCGCCCATGCTGGTGGCGAGCGAACGTACCGCATCGGTGTCGGCGTGGGCTCCGGCGTAGTCGGTCATGGGGATTCCGCCCCGGTGGTGGCGCAGCATCAGCTGCAGGAACAGCGTGTCGAGCGCGGGGCCGGTCGTGCGGCGCAACTGCGCCATCTCCTGCGGGCTCGCCATGCCCGGCATCGACGGCATCGGGCCCGCGTGCCGCATGCCGTGGTCGCCGCCGGTCTCGGTCATCCAGCCCATGTAGCCGTCGGGGCCCACCGTCGGCTTCTCCCACAGCTGCAGCCAGCCCTGCATGCGGCCCGCCTGGTTCTGCTGCGTGGTGAGGATGTCGTAGGCCAGCCGCCGCACGTCCGGGTCGGCGCCGCCGGACAACTCCACCCCGGCCATCTGCACCGCCTGCGCATGATGCACGGACATGTCCTGGCAGAACCCCACATCCACCGCATTGGGAACAACGGCCTTGTCCTGCAACGGAATTCGCGCCACCAAGCCAACGGTGAAGCCGACCAGCACAATGGCGACCGCCACCAGCGCCAGCAGAACCGGACGTCGCCGCAGCAGACTTACGGTGTCCCCGCCCGCGGCATTCTCGGCCTCGGCGTTCTCGGCCTCGGTCACTGTCCCGGCCGTCCCGCGGCGCCGCCCGGCACTCCGCCGGGTTGCTGGCCCGGCATTACCCCGCCCGGTAGTGCTTGGCCCGGCAGCGCCCCGCCCGGTAGCGCTTGGCCCGGCAGTCCGCCGGGGAAGCCCGGCATGCCGGGTAGTCCGGGGATGCCGCCGGGCAGGCCGCCGGTGGTTTCGCTGGGGTCGGGCGTGAGGCCCTTGCCGTCGATCGGTACCGCGTCGGGGCCCGGGGGCGTGGCGTCGAACGGCGGTGGGTTGTCGGTGTCGAAGGTCGGGTTCGCGCAGTCGGCGCCGACCTCCGGATAGCTGTACTGGTTGAGCCGCAGCGACGCGATGAACTGGCCGATGCGCCGGTCGTCGGCGCTGTCGAGCTTCAGCTGATGCCCCCACGCCTGCAGCGCGATCGGCGCATCGAGGCCCGGATAGGGCGACATCAGCATGGCGGGCTGCCCCTGCACCTTCCGCTTCAGCGTGTCGACCGCCGCGCCGTCGACCCGGTCCGGGTCGTAGGTGATCCACACCGCGCCGTGCTCGAGCGAGTGCACCGCGTTCTCGGTCCGGATGGGCTTGGCGTACACCACGCCGGTGCAGTCGGCCCACGAGGCGTCGTGCGGGCCGCCCATCGCCGGGCTCTGGTCGTAGGCCACCCGCTGCCCGGGCCGCACGTGCAGGCCCGCGGGGTAGTCCTTCTTGATCACGCCGGAGATCTCCGTGGACGGATCCTTCTTGTCGGCGGTGGGGGTGAACTTCTCCGCGTCGGCCTTCTCCTGATACTTCGGCACCAGATAGACCGCCAGCGCGCCGATCAGGGCGATGATGACCGCAGCGGCGCCGAGGGCCAGCCACGGAATCTGGCGTCGGGGCCGGTTGCCGCCACCCGCGGACTTGCGGGCGGGCGAGTACTTCGCGGCGGCCCGAATGGCCTTGGCCGATTTCGCGCTGGTGTTCGGCATCCTGTCGTACTCTCCATCGATCCATCCGACGATCCCCGCTGCGGGTGCCCGCTGGCGGCGCCCACCTGCTCGGACCATAGGATAGAGACTCGTGACTCCAGCTGACCTTGCAGATCTCCTTCGTGCTACCGCGGCGAAGGTGCTTGTCGAACGTGGATCGGACCCTGCGGTCCTGCCCGACGAGGTCAAGGTGGAGCGTCCCCGCAATCCGGAACACGGTGACTATGCCACGAATGTGGCCATGCAGGTGGCCAAGAAGGCGGGATTGAATCCGCGCGAGCTGGCCGGACTGCTCGCCGAGGCGCTGTCGGCGGCCGAGGGCATCGACTCCGCCGAGGTCGCGGGTCCGGGCTTCCTGAACATCCGGCTGGCCGCGTCCGCGCAGGGCGCGATCGTGGAGAAGGTGCTGGCCGCGGGCGAGCGGTACGGCTCGGCGGACACCCTGCGCGACCGGAAGATCAACTTGGAGTTCGTCTCCGCCAACCCGACCGGGCCGGTCCATCTGGGCGGCACCCGGTGGGCCGCGGTGGGCGACGCGCTGGGCCGCATCCTGGCCGCGCAGGGCGCCGACGTCACCCGCGAGTACTACTTCAACGACCACGGCGCGCAGATCGACCGGTTCGCCAACTCCCTGGTCGCCGCGGCCACGGGCGCACCGACGCCGGAGGACGGGTACGCGGGCGCCTACATCGGCGAGATCGCCGCCAAGATCGTCGCCGACAACCCGGGCGCGGCCGAGCTGCCCGAGGCCGAGCGGCACGAGCTGTTCCGGCGCGAGGGCGTCGAGCTGATGTTCGCGCACATCAAGCAGACCCTGCACGACTTCGGCACCGACTTCGACGTGTACTTCAACGAGAGTTCGCTGTTCGAATCGGGCGCGGTCGAGCGGGCGGTCGCGGAGCTGAAGGCGTCCGGCAGGCTGTACGAGAAGGACGGTGCATGGTGGATCGCCTCCACCGAGTACGGCGACGACAAGGACCGGGTCGTCCTCAAGAGCGACGGCAACGCCGCGTACATCGCCGGTGATATCGCCTACTTCCACAACAAGCGCTCGCGCGGCTTCGATCTGTGCATCTACATGCTCGGCGCCGACCACCACGGCTACATCGGCCGCCTGAAGGCCGCGGCCGCCGCGTTCGGTGACGACCCGAATACCGTCGAGGTGCTCATCGGCCAGATGGTGAATCTGGTGAAAGACGGTGTGGCCGTGCGGATGTCCAAGCGCGCGGGCACCGTGATCACGCTGGACGATCTGGTCGAGGCGATCGGCGTGGACGCCGCCCGGTACTCGCTGGTGCGGTCGTCGGTGAATACCGGCATCGATATCGACCTGGGCCTGTGGACCAAGCAGAGCAGCGAGAACCCGGTCTACTACGTGCAGTACGCGCACGCGCGCACCTGCCGCATCATCGAGAATTCGGCGGCCTTCGGATTCGATTCGGTGACACCGGATCTGGGCCTGATGACCTCCGAGCGGGAGGGCGAGCTGATCCGCACCCTCGGCGAGTATCCGCGGGTGGTGGCCACGGCCGCGGAGACGCGGGAACCGCATCGTGTGGTCCGGTACCTCGAGGAGCTGGCGGGTGTGTACCACCCGTTCCAGTCCGACGACGACATGCGCGTGCTGCCCAAGGGCGACGACCCGGTGACACCGCTGCACGCCGCCCGCCTCGAACTGGTCCGGGCCACCCGGCAGGTGTTGTCGAACGGCCTTGCCCTGCTGGGCGTTTCGGCACCGGAGCGCATGTGACCACCCCGGCCGGAAAGGAATCCTCGTGAGCGCGCATCCCGCCGGGCCCCGGCATGCCGAAATCCCCCACGCACCGAATCTGCCGGAGCGGCCCTCCGATCCGAAACAGCTGATCGAGCTGCCCGCGAACGTGTGGCCCCGCAACGCCTCTCGCGACGCCGACGGGGTCGTGCGGCTGGCCGGGGTCCCGGTCACCGAGCTGGCGCGGCAGTACGGCACGCCGCTGTTCGTGGTGGACGAGGACGACTTCCGGTCCCGCTGCCGCGACATGCTGCGCGCCTTCGGTGACCATGCGCGAGTGCACTACGCCTCCAAGGCGTTCCTGTGCGGCGAGGTCGCGCGCTGGGTGCGCGACGAGGGGCTGTATCTGGACGTCTGCTCCGGCGGCGAGCTGGCGGTGGCGCTGCACGCGGGCTTCCCGGCCGAGCGAATCGCGTTGCACGGCAACAACAAATCGGTTCCCGAGCTGGAAGCGGCGGTGACCGCGGGAGTCGGGCACGTGGTCGTCGACTCGCTGATCGAGATCGATCGGCTGGAGGCGGTGGCCGGTCGCGCGGGTGTCGTCCAGGACGTCCTGGTGCGGGTCACGGTCGGCGTGGAAGCCCATACGCACGAATACATTTCGACCGCGCACGAGGATCAGAAGTTCGGCTTCTCCATCGCCGGTGGCGATGCCATGCAGGCGCTGACGCGGGTGTTCGAGGCGGACAATCTGCGCCTGGTCGGCCTGCACAGCCACATCGGCTCGCAGATCTTCGAGATCGACGGCTTCGAGATCTCCGCCCGGCGCATGCTGCGGCTGCTGCGCGACGCCATCGACAAGTACGGCGTCGAGCGCACCGAGCAGATCCATACGCTGGATCTCGGTGGCGGGCTTGGCATTTCGTATCTGCCTAGCGACGACCCGCCGCCGCTGGACGACTTCGCCGCCAAGGTGCGCGACCTGGTGTCGACCGAGGCCGCCCAGATCGGCTTGGCCACACCGGAAATCGCGGTGGAACCGGGACGGGCCATCGCCGGGCCGGGCACGGTGACGCTGTACGAGGTCGGCACCACCAAGGACGTCACGCTCGACGCCGGTGCGCAGCGCCGCTACGTCAGCGTCGACGGCGGCATGAGCGACAACATCCGGCCCGCCCTGTACCAGGCCGACTACGACTGCCGGTTGGTCTCGCGGTCCAGCGATGCCACCCCGGTGGTCGCCCGCGTGGTCGGAAAGCATTGTGAGAGTGGCGATATCGTCATCCGCGACACCTGGATCCCCGCGGACGTGGGTCCGGGTGACCTGGTGGCGGTGGCCGCCACGGGCGCCTACTGCTACTCGATGTCCAGCCGCTACAACATGCTGACCCGTCCGGCCGTGGTGGCCGTGCGCGACGGGCAGTCGCGGCTGATTCTGCGCCGGGAGACGGTAGACGACCTGTTGAGCTTGGAGGTGGAAGCATGACCGAGGTTCTGGGCCAGGCACGGGCCGGTGGTTTCGGAGCCGATCACCCGATCGGTGTCGCGGTGCTCGGCATGGGCAATGTCGGAACCGAGGTGGTGCGGATTCTGCGCGATCACGCCGACGACCTGCGCGAACGGGTGGGCGCGCCGGTGGTGCTGCGCGGAGTGTCGGTGCGCCGGGTCGGCGTGGACCGCGGCATTCCGGAGGAACTGCTGACCACCGACGCCGAATCCCTGGTGGCCCGCGACGACGTGGACCTCGTGGTCGAGGTGATGGGCGGCATCGACCCGGCGCGCAAGCTCATCCTCAGCGCGCTCAACGCGGGCAAGTCGGTGATCACCGCGAACAAGGCGCTGCTGGCCGACTACACCGGTGAGCTCGCCGCGGCCGCCGAGCGCAGCCGCGCCGACCTGTACTTCGAGGCCGCGGTCGCCGGGGCCATCCCCGTGGTGCGCCCGCTGATCCAGTCGCTGTCCGGTGACCGGGTCAACCGGATCATCGGAATCGTCAACGGCACAACGAATTTCATCCTGTCGGCGATGGACGAGACCGGCGCGGACTACGACCTGACGCTGAAGGAGGCCACCCGGCTGGGATACGCCGAGGCCGATCCGACCGCCGACGTGGAGGGCTACGACGCTGCCGCCAAGGCCGCGATCCTGGCCTCGCTGGCGTTCCACACCCGCGTCACCGCCGCCGACGTCTACCGCGAGGGCATCTCCCGGATCACCGGGGAGGACCTCGAGACCGCCGATGCCGTGGGGTGCACGGTCAAGCTGCTGGCAATCTGCGAGCGGATCCCCGGCGACCCGTCCCCCGACAAGGGCGGCAAGGAGCGGGTGTCGGTCCGGGTGTACCCCGCGCTGATCCCGCGCAAGCACCCCCTGTCGGCGGTCGACGGCGCCTTCAATGCCGTGGTCGTGGAGGCCGAGAACGCGGGCAGGCTGATGTTCTACGGCCAGGGCGCCGGGGGCGCGCCGACCGCGTCCGCGGTCATGGGCGATCTGGTGATGGCGGCCCGCAACAAGTTCTACGGTGGTCGCGCGCCGGGCGAATCGGTTTATGCTGAGCTACCGATCGCGCCGATCGGGGACACCCCCACCCGCTACCACGTGAATCTGAAGGTTGCCGACCGCACCGGTGTGCTGCAGGCGGTGGCCGGCGAGTTCGCGAAGCACGGTGTCAGCATCTCGACGGTCCGCCAGGAGGGACACGACGAGGGCGCCCGGCTCGTCGTGGTCACCCACCACGCGGAGGAGTCGGCGCTGGCCGATACGGTGGCAGCGCTCGCCGAGTTGGAGTCCGTCACGTCCGTGACCAGCGTCTTGAGATTGGAAGGCACCGAAGAATGAGTACAGGAGTGCAGCCGGCGGCTGTCCACACTCCGTGGCCCGGATTGATCGCCGCCTACCGCGACCGGCTCGCGGTCGGCGCCGACTGGGAGCCGGTGACGCTGTTCGAGGGCGGCACCCCGCTGGTGCCCGCGCATCATCTGTCGGAGCTCACCGGCTGTGAGGTCTATCTCAAGGTCGAGGGTCTCAATCCGACCGGTTCCTTCAAGGACCGCGGCATGACCATGGCGATGACCGACGCCAAGGCCCGCGGTCAGAAGGCGGTGCTGTGCGCCTCCACCGGCAACACCTCGGCCTCGGCGGCCGCCTACGCCACCCGCGCCGGGATGCACTGCGCGGTGCTCATCCCGCAGGGCAAGATCGCGATGGGCAAGCTGGCCCAGGCGGTCATGCTGGGCGCCAAGATCATTCAGGTGCAGGGCAACTTCGACGATTGCCTGGAGCTGGCGCGCAAGGTGACCGCGGAATTTCCGGCGGTCGGCCTGGTGAACTCGGTGAACCCGGCCCGCATCGAGGGGCAGAAGACCGCGGCGTTCGAGATCTGCGACGCGCTCGGCCGGGCCCCCGATGTGCACGCGCTGCCGGTCGGCAACGCGGGGAACATCACCGCGTACTGGAAGGGCTACAGCGAATACCACGCCGACGGCGTCACCACGGTCCGCCCGCGCATGCTGGGCGTGCAGGCCGCCGGGGCGGCACCGCTGGTCAGCGGCGCCCCGGTGAAGAATCCCGAGACCATCGCGACCGCCATCCGGATCGGCGCACCGGCCTCGTGGAACAGCGCGGTGGCCGCGCAGCAGGAATCCGGCGGTGCCTTCCGCGCCGCCACGGACGAGGAGATCCTCGCCGCATACCGGCTGATCGCGAGCACCGAGGGCGTCTTCGTCGAGCCCGCCTCCGCGGCGAGCGTGGCCGGGCTGCTGGCCGCCCGCGCGGAGGGCTGGCTGGACGCCGGGCTCACCGTGGTGTGCACGGTGACCGGCAACGGTCTCAAGGATCCGGATACCGCGCTGTCGGGGATGCCGGAGGTCCAGGCGATCCAGGTCGATCCGGTCGCGGTGGCCCACGAGCTCGAGCTGGCCTGAGTTGAGTTCGCGCGAAGGCCAGGTCATGGCACGGACCCTGCCCGCCGGGATCACGGTGACGGCGCGCGTGCCCGCGTCGAGCGCGAATCTGGGGCCGGGGTTCGATTCGCTCGGCATCGCATTGGGTCTTTATGACGAGATCGTGGTGCGCACGACCGATTCCGGGCTTACGATCCGGGTGGAGGGCGAGGGCGCCGACGACGTACCTTGGGGCCCTTCACATCTCGTGGTCCGTGCGATCGAAAGGGGGTTGGAATCGGCGGGAGTCTGGGCCGACGGCCTGGATGTGTTGTGCCGCAACGTGATTCCACATTCGCGGGGGTTGGGGTCCTCCGCGTCGGCGGTGGTGGGCGGATTGGCCGCGGGCCGCGGCCTGGCCCGCGAGTTCGATCCCGAGCTGACCGGTGACGATGCCGAATTGGTGCAGCTCGCTTCGGAATTCGAGGGCCATCCGGACAACGCGGCCGCCAGTGTGCTGGGCGGCATCGTGGTGTCGTGGACCGAGACCGGTAGCCCGGTAGACACCGGCGCGAACGGGAAATCCGATCACCATCAGCGCATTTACCGTGCGGTGCGGCTGGATCCGCATGCCGCGCTGCGGGCGACGGTGCTGGTTCCCGAGGAGCGTTCCTCGACCGCACACACCCGCGGGCTGCTACCGGAACTGGTCCCGCACGGCGATGCGGCGTTCAACGCCAGCCGCGCCGCCTTGGCGGTGGTGGCCCTGACGCAGCGTCCCGACCTGCTGCTACCGGCCACCGCGGACCGCCTGCACCAGGGGTACCGGTCCGCCGCGCTGCCGCTGACGACGGCGTGGATCACCAGGCTGCGAGACGCCGCGATCGCCGCCACGGTGTCGGGCGCCGGGCCGACGGTGCTGGCCCTGCACACCGGAGAATTCCCTGCTGAGCTGCGTCAACAGGCCGGCGCCGACGGCCTGCGCGTGGTGCAGCCGACCATCTCCGACGGCGTGCGGGTGGATTGACGGCGTGCCTGCCTTGCTGAGCTGAACGGTGGGAGCTATCCTGGGCGAGTCCGTACATCGTGCGCGTCAGTCGCCGGTGCTTCATCAGGGCAATCGCTCCAGCAGGCTCCTTGCGCAGGCTCGGGACCCGAGTCTCGGACGTCGGGGATAGCAACTGGAATGATCACTCCCACCTTTGTGAACCGGTGGCTGTGACCAGGTGGTTGATGGCCGCCGGTCCGGCGGGGCAGGCGATACGGCATCCGAGTTCGGCGCAGTGACCGGACTTCGGTACGGAACCCTCGAATAAGCACACGGCAATCGAGGGAAGGAAAGGATCTCCGTGACAGATACGGACCTGCTCGCGACCCCCGGGGTGGATACCGATGCGCGCACCTCGGGCCGCGAAAGTGACTCCGGACAGATTTCGAAGATGAGCGAACAAACCGACGTCGCACGATCGGGGCTGACTGGAATGTTGTTGCCGCAGTTGCGTGCGCTTGCCGGAGAACTCGGTATCCGAGGGACTTCCGGGATGCGTAAAGGCGATCTGATCGCCGCCATCAAGGAGAATCAGGCCTCCGGGTCCGGAAAACCGGCCCGCGGTGGCCGCAGCGAGACCACGCCCGCGGACGCCCAGGACGAGGCGAAGGCCGCGGCGCCGAAGGCCGGTGGGGAGCCCGCCGCGGCGAAGTCCGAGACCAAGACCGAATCGGGGACCAAGGCCGAAGCGGCCACCAAGACCGAATCCGGCGCCAAGTCGGCCCGGGCCGAGCAGCAGACGCTGGACGGCGTCGGCGCGGACAAGCCCGCCGAATCCCAGAACGCCGCGCCGGACTCGGGTGAGGACGGCGGCCGCGAGGGCGGCCAGCGCGGGCGCGGTCGGCAGCGCCGGGGGCGCGAACAGCGCGGCGCGGCGAACAACGCCGAGGGCGAGTCGAAGTCCGAGGGCAAGGGTTCCGAGAGCAAGGGTTCCGAGGGCAAGGGTTCCGAGGGCAAGGGTTCTGAGGGCAAGGGCTCGGAGAACAAGGGCGCCGAGGCCAAGGCGGAGGGCAAGAACTCCGACGCGAAGTCCGAGGGCGATGCGAAGCCGGAGCAGGAGGCCGGCGACCGCCGTCGCGACCGCAACCAGGGCGGCCAGAACCAGAACAACCAGAACGGCACGCGCGGCGACGACGAGGAGTCCGGCCGCGGACGGCGGGGCCGCCGGTTCCGCGAGCGGCGCCGCGGCCGCGACCGCGAGGGTGGCGGTGGCGAGAGCCGCGATGTCGAGATCCGCGAGGACGACGTCCTGCAGCCGGTGGCCGGGATCCTGGACGTGCTCGACAACTACGCGTTCGTGCGCACCTCGGGCTACCTGGCCGGGCCGAACGACGTGTACGTCTCGATGAATCTGGTCCGCAAGAACGGCCTGCGCCGCGGCGATGCCATCACCGGTGCCGTGCGCGCGCCGCGCGAGGGCGATTCGGGCAATCAGCGGCAGAAGTTCGATCCGCTGGTCCGGCTGGACACGGTCAACGGCGCCGATATCGACAGCGCCAAGCGCCGCCCCGATTTCAACAAGCTGACCCCGCTGTACCCCAATCAGCGGCTGCGGCTGGAAACCCAGCCGAACAAGCTGACCACGCGCGTGATCGACCTGATCATGCCGATCGGTAAGGGTCAGCGCGCGCTGATCGTGTCGCCGCCCAAGGCCGGTAAGACCACGATCATGCAGGACATCGCGAACGCGATCGCGGTCAACAACCCCGAGGTCTACCTCATGGTGGTGCTGGTCGACGAGCGTCCGGAAGAGGTCACCGACATGCAGCGCACCGTGCGCGGCGAGGTGATCGCCTCCACCTTCGACCGTCCGCCGGGCGATCACACCTCGGTCGCCGAGCTCGCCATCGAGCGCGCCAAGCGCCTGGTGGAGATGGGGCAGGACGTGGTCGTGCTGCTCGACTCCATCACCCGCCTGGGCCGCGCCTACAACAACTCGTCCCCGGCGTCGGGCCGCATCCTCTCCGGTGGTATCGACTCGACCGCGCTGTACCCGCCCAAGCGGTTCCTCGGCGCGGCGCGCAATATCGAGAACGGCGGCTCGCTGACGATCATCGCCACCGCCATGGTGGAGACCGGTTCGACCGGTGACACGGTGATCTTCGAGGAGTTCAAGGGCACCGGCAACGCCGAGCTGAAGCTGGACCGCAAGATCGCCGAGCGGCGCGTGTTCCCGGCGGTGGACGTCAACCCGTCCGGTACCCGCCGCGACGATCTACTGATGAACCCCGACGAGGCCGCGGTCATTCACAAGCTGCGCCGGGTGCTGTCCGGCCTGGACTCGCACCAGGCCATCGACCTGCTGATCGACCGCCTGAAGAAGACCAAGAACAACCTCGAGTTCCTGATGACGGTCTCCAAGACCGCCCCGGGTCAACTGGAGGATTAGGAGCCCGGGTGGACCTCGGGGGGGGCGCGCGGGGGGGGGGGCGCCCCCGGGGGGTTGGGGGGGGTAGAACCGGGCCGCGGGGCGGCGCCCCCCGGGGGAGGATGAGCCAGGAGAA